>JAVLBA010000004.1:0-70278 GCA_031581485.1 Desulfurivibrionaceae bacterium
CTCATTGGCCACCACAAAACGGCCCTCTACATCGGAAAAGTCCTGGCGGATAAAATGGGCGGCAATGGCCTCTTTCAAAAGCTTTTCCCGATAATCGGGATGGGCAATACTGATCAGGGCCAAGGCCCGCTCCTGGACACTCTTGCCGTGCAGGTAGGCCACCCCGTACTCGGTGACAAGGTACTGCACCTCGCCGCGGGTGGTAACCACCCCGGATCCGGGGGTCAAAGAGGAGACGATTCGTGATTTGCCGTTTTCCTCATCCGCGGAAGAGATAACGATAATCGACTTGCCGCCCTTGGCTGCCGAGGCCCCGCGGCCGAAATCCACCTGGCCGCCGATGCCGGAATAGAATTTATCACCCTGGGAATCGGCGCACACCTGGCCGGTGAGATCCACCTCCAGGGCCATATTGATGGCCACCATCTTATATTGCTGCGAGATGATATAGGGATCATTGACATACTCGGTGGGCCGGAAGGAGAAGAGGGGGTTATCATCCACCAGGTCGTAGAGCCTGCGGCTCCCCATGCAAAAGGAGGTGACGATCTTGCCCCGGTCCATGCTCTTGCGGCTGCCGTCAACAACGCCGGACTCGATAAACTTGATCACCGAGTCGGTGATCAGCTCGGTATGGATACCGATATTTTTCTTATCCGTGAGATAATGAAGAACAGCGGGGGGAATGCGGCCAATGCCAGGAATACGGCCGATGCCGAACTGGACGGTGGAGCCGTCTTCGATGAGCGAGACGATATGTTTGGCAATGGCCTTGGTGGTTTCATTAAGAGGCATGGAAGGACGTTCCAGGAGCGGCTCATCCACCGGCACCAGAAGATCTATATCATAAATATCAAGCCAGCTGTCACCCCGGGTCCAGGGCATCTGGGGATTGACCTGGGCAATGACCAGAGAGCCATTCTCCGCGGCGCTCTTGACAATATCCACCGAGATTCCCAGGCTGACCTTGCCCTGCAGGTTGGGAGGGGTCACCTGAATGAGCACCACATCCAGGGGCATCTGGCCGGAGTCAAAAAGACGGGGGATATCACTCATCAAGACCGGGGTATAGCTGCCGGCGCCCAGCTGGATCATCTTGCGGACGTTTTCACCGATATAAAAGGAGTTGACCGTGAAACAATCCTCATACTTCTTTTCCGCATAGGTCGCCTCGCCCTTGGTGAGGAGATGGAGGATTTCCACATCTGACAAATCCCCGGCCCTGGCCACCAGGGCCTTGACCAGGGCCATGGGCTCGCCGCAGCCGGTGCCGACAAAGACACGCTGCCCCGGCTTGACATGGGCAAGGGCCTGCTTGGGGGTGGCGACAAAATCAGCAAATTTTTCCTGCCAGGCGCTATCGTATTCCATAATAATCCTCAAACAGATAAGAAGGATCCAGATACTTTATTCCACAGAGCTACTCAAGGTCATGCGGGCATCGGCCACCACGGGCTCAGAGCCCATTTCCCCGACAATAAAGGGATTGATGTCAAGCTCGGCAATCTGGGGAAAATCCGTGGTCAGCTGACTGATGCGCTGAAGACCCGCAGCCACGGCCTCGATATCGACGCCCTTGTTGCCCCTTTTCCCTTCAAGCATGGCATAGGAGCGGGTAGCAAGCAGCATCTGCATGGCCTCATCAAAGGTGATGGGGGCCAGGTGAAAGGCCACATCCTTCATCACTTCCACAAAGATCCCCCCCAGACCGAACATGAGCATGGGCCCGAACTGGGGATCCCGGCTCATACCGAGGATAATCTCCAGGCCGCGGTCCAGCATCTTCTCCACATAGACCCCCTCGATGCGGGCGCCCGGCACCCGCTCGCGAATGCGCAGCATCATCAGATCAAAGGCGTCACGTACCTGGCCGGCATTGGCGATATCGAGCTTGACCCCGCCCAGATCAGATTTGTGGATCACATCAGGGGAAACAATCTTCATGGCCAGGGGATAGCCGATACGCTCGGCAATCTCCACGGCCTCTTCCGAGGAAATGGCCAGCTGCCCCCTGGGAATCTTGAAGCCATAGGCCTTGAGAATGGTCTTGGATTTGACTTCGCTGAGCTGCAGGCGACCGATGCGCTGGCTGCGGGTAATGATCCGCTCCACCCGGCGGCGGTGGACCCGAAAGCGGTTGACCACCCGGGGTGGCCTGTGGCGCCACACACTGTACTCATACATGGCCTTCAGGGCCCCCACTGCCCGCTCCGGCGATTCATAATCAGGCAGACTGGCCGCCACCAGCTCGGCCCGACCCGGCATGACCTCCACACCGCCCATGAAAGAAACCAGCACCGGTTTATCCCCGGTCATGGTCTGGGCAATGGCCCTGGCCGTTTCCGGGGCCTTGGTCATGGCCTGGGGCGTGAGGATCACCAGAATGGCGTCCACCTCAGGATCCTTCTGGGCGGCGGCCAGGGCAGCGGCATAGCGCTCAGGGGGGGCATCGCCCAGGACATCAATAGGGTTGCCGACACTGGCGGCGGCGGGCAGCTCCTGGCGCAGGGCCGTGGCCACGTTGCGGTCGAGCTCAGCCACCACCAGGCCGGCCTTTTCAACGGCATCGGCAGCCATGGTTCCCGGGCCCCCGGCATTGGTAATGATGAGAACCCGGTTACCCTCAGGCAGAGGCTGCATGGCAAAGGCGGTGGCATAGTCAAAAAGCTGCTCAAAGGCGTCGGCCCGGACAATACCGCTTTGTTTAAAGGCCGCACCATAGGCGGTATCCAGCCCGGCCAGGACGCCGGTATGGGAGGCAGCCGCCTTCTGGCCGGCCATGGTGGTCCCTGATTTCAAAATGACCACCGGCTTCCGGCTGGAGGCCTCTTCCGCGGCCTTGACAAACTCATCGCCGTTGGTGATGTCCTCCAGGTAGCCGACAATCACCCTGGTCTGCGGGTCACCTGCCAGGGCAAGCAACAGATCGACCTCGCTGATATCTGCCTTATTGCCGATACTGATCACCTTCTGCAGACCGAGATGGCGGCTGGCAGCAAGATCCAGGATGGCGGTACAGAGGGCCCCGGACTGGGAGAGGATCGATATGGAACCTGCAGCCGGCATATCGCCGGCAAAGGAGGCATTGAGTTGTGAACTGGTATTCAAAAGGCCGAGACAGTTGGGACCCACCAGCCGCACCTGCCGGCGGCGGCAGAAATCAGCGATTTTTTTTTCCAGGGCCGCCCCTTCTGCATCCACCTCTTTGAAGCCGGCACTGATAATGATGATGCCGCCGGCACCGGCATCAACAGCATCATGAACAGCCTGCTCCACCAGGGGTTGGGGCACGGCAATAACACAGAGATCGATCTGCTGACCATACGCCTTCAGGCTCGGATACGAGGGATGACCCATAATCTCGTGGGCCGTCGGGTTTATGGCGACAATCGGGCCGACAAAGCCCCCCCGGCTGAGGTTGCCAAAGAGATCGTGGCCAACCTTGCCGGGGCTCCGGGAAGCGCCGATAACGGCTACGGAATCTGGATAAAAAAGGGATTCAAGCATTGCACACCACCCCGCAGGCATCTCAAAAAAAGAGGCTGTTTTTTAAAGTTTAACCACGCTCTCTTATCCATGTAATCATGGGGCCAGGCCGGAAACCAGAAAAAAGTTCCCTGCAACCGGGGCAACCAGGAAAAGCAGCCCCCGGCTCAAGAAGAAAAGGCCCCTTTTGCCGGCAAACCGCAGCCGGCACTCCATTCTCTTCTCCCTCTCACGAGATCAAAGAAGATTACTGCGGAAATTAAACCGCCTTTCCGCGGGACTCAACCTCACCTTGCCCGGGCGCCGCAAACGCTGAAAAAGGGCATGGAGCTCCTTGCCCTTCAAATGCTGGCCGCTGATATCAATGCCCACATAATCAATGCCCAGCCCCGCCACATCAGCCATGACATCAAGCAGGGAAAAGGGTTCTTTGGCCAGGGCCACGGTCTGGCCAAAGCGCTCCTTGAGAACGATCTCCTCCCCCTTGGGACTGACCATAGCCCGGCCATAATCAAACAAATCCCCTTTCAGGCGGGCGGTAAAGAGAGGGGGGAAGCCATACACCTCCATACCGATCTTCATCTGACCTCGGTTGACGGCCAGCAGGCGGGCATTGTCCAGGTCCGTCTCAATGGAGAGGAAGGTGGCATTGACGCCGTTCTTCTGCAGGGCACGCAGGGCCAGGGAGTTGAGGATATTGAGGGTATAGCTGCCAAAGAAAACAAGCTTCTGGTATTTGCTCCCCTCCAGGGACTTGCGGGCCTGCTTCAGCAGACGCACCTGGCTGATATGACCGATCTGGAACTGAAAAAAGCCCAGATCCATGAGGGTGACCAGGGCCTGAAAATAAAAATCAAGATCTTCCTCCAGGATAACCGGCGGCAGGGCCCAGACCAGGTTTCTGACCAGATGGCGCAGGCTGCGGCTCTGACGCACGGCCTGTTCAAAAATCTTCTGGTCAAGGCTGAGCAGCAGGCGCTCCGGGCGCTGCTCATGGGCGGCCTTGATCACGCTCCACTCATCACCCCGCAGCCAGAGCGGCGGTTGATAGCGGGCAGCGGCCTTGGCCTTCTTGTTGCTGCCGAACTTACGAGGCACCCGGTTCTTGAGACCAAGGAGCTGAAAGACCTGGGCCCCCACCTGAGCGGCAGCAATACGCTCTGCCACCTCGCGAAAGGGGGCGACCTTGACCTGATCGCCCTGGCTTCTGCCGCCTTTGACGTCCACCTTGTAGAGGCTGTCCCCGGAAGAGAGGGTGATATCGCCCAAAAAGATATCCACCTTCCACCCCTTGGGCACCTCCTGATGCTGCTCGCCGCGGGACTGCATTTTTTTCAAGGTGAGGGAGTGGCGTTCGCCGCTTTTTTCCTGATGGAGACGGAGACGATCTCCCACTTCCAGGCCGTGCTGGAGCTTGACCGTAGCCCAGCCCTGATGATGGTTGCCGACCCGTCCCAAAAAAAGGCCGATATTGCCGGAATGCTCTGGCGCCAGGGCATCGGCGGGCTGCGGCGCCGCAAAATAACCGGCAGTGCTTTTGCGGCCCATGGCCTGATCGAGGATCTTCTCCGCCTCAGGCAGGACCTTGGCAAAATCATCCAGGTTATC
The DNA here is from genome assembly GCA_031581485.1 of Desulfurivibrionaceae bacterium. Lineage (GTDB taxonomy): Bacteria > Desulfobacterota > Desulfobulbia > Desulfobulbales > SURF-16 > BM506. Next base: position 5,095 of record JAVLBA010000004.1, read on the forward strand.
AAGGGCCAGACGATAGGCCTCAACCACTGAGGCCACATAATGGCGGCTGCGCATGCGGCCTTCTATCTTCAGAGAACGCACCCCTGCCTCCACAAGCGCAGGCAGCGAACCTATGCCGGAGAGATCGTTCATGGAAAAATTATAGCCGGCCTCGATCTTACCGCCCGGCCCGGCCATGGTATAGCGGCGCCGACAGGGCTGGACGCAACGGCCCCGCAGACCACTCTTGCCCCCCAGAAAACTGGAAAAAAGACACAGACCGGAATAGGCGAAACAGAGGGCACCATGGACAAAGACTTCAATCTCCACCCCCTGCTGACAGGCCAGAGCTATCTCCGAGAGGGTCATCTCCCGGGCCAACACCACCCGGTCAAACCCCATGGCGCCAAAATGCTTGACCGCCACACTGTTATGGGCCCCCATGAGGGTGGAGGCATGGAGGACCAACTCCGGAAAATGGTTCCGGGCCAGATGGTAGAGTCCCAGGTCCTGAATAATAAGGGCATCAGGCTCCAGTTCCTGGCACATGGCCAGCAGATCGCAGGCAGCGGCGATCTCCTCCTCCTTCACCAGACTGTTGGCGGCAAGATAGACCTTGACCCCCCGGTCATGGGCAAAGGCGATCATGGCCGCCACCTCGGCCACCGTGAAATGGCGGGCCAGATTACGGGCATTAAAGGCCGGAGCGCCGATATAGACGGCATCAGCACCCGCCTGGACAGCCGCCTCAAAGGCATCAATGGAACCGGCCGGGGCCAGCAGTTCTGTTTTTTGCAACATTGTGGGTAAGGCCATAAAAAAACCTGAAAAAAAGGATAGAAAATTACAAAGCGCGCCAGAAAGGGAATGGTTTTTCCCCGGCGCGCCCAGATGAAGAGTTCACCTCCGGTACAAAACGGAGGATTTTATTAACAGCGCCCCCTGCCCCAGGGAGCTGACTTGTTTTTTAGGGCGCAGAGCAACGATCTCTGCTCTGTCAAAAAGATGGGTGCCCAGCTGTTGCCGCAGCCGCCGTTCATGATGCGTCAAGAGTAAAGCGATCTGGGCTGCTACACATCGGGCTCCGCAGGGGAGAGAGGAAGACAGAACCAGAAATTATTACCATGGAGAACCGGCTCATAGCCTACCCTGCCCCCATGGATCTCGATGATCTGTTTGATAAAACTGAGGCCGTGGCCGTGACCCATCTGGCTGCCGGCATTATTGCCCCGGTACCCCTCAGTAAAGATGTGCTCGATATCAGCCGCTGCAATGTGCTGACCGGTGGTAAAGACATTAAATTTCACCCCATCCACCCCGGGGCGAAAACAGTCTCTGACAAATTCCCGGCCATAGGCCAGGGCCTTGCGCTGCAGCCGGCCGTCATCCACCACCACGGCCTCGGTATATTTCAGGGCATTGGAAAAGAGATTGGCATAGACCTGGGCCAGCAGCCCCACATCCACCTGCAGGGGAAAATGCTCATCCCGCATGTCAACAGGATGCTCAATAACAACGCCCTGATTCACAAAACGTCTCTCGAAATGTTCAAGCTGGGGGGCAATGATCTCACCCACCACAGAACATTTTCTGGTGCGCAATACCAGTTCCCCCCTGGTGAAATGATCGCGGCGGAAGAGGCTTTCAATGAAAAGAGAGCTGCTCTTGTGATGCTTTTCTATCTCCTGATGATAATCGCCCAGGGCCTTATGGAGGGAGCCCACCTTGTCCAGGATCTGCTGGCACGAGTCATTGCCGGTCATGCCCTTGGCCTTTTTCATCGCCCTGATCTGCTGCTCCAGATCATTCATCTCAGCAATCTTCCGGCGCAGCTTGTTGAAGAGATGCTGAAAGTACATATTGGGGATGATGATATTATGTTCAATATCCATGACCAGATTGCGGACAAAGTCAATATGCTTGATATTCTGATGGGCCGCCAATTTACCCACCAGAGCAACAGCGATGCGGTTGCTGAATTTTTCCAGGAAAAAGGTAACCTGCTCAGATATTGGCCGGGGTGAAACAACCTCAAAGACCCCGGAACCCGCTTGCCGTTTGCCGGAAGGGGTGCCGAGATAGAGGGGCAGAAGCAGACTGTTGCCCTGATAGGTCATCATGGAGACATCCTGACCAGGGGCGGGATCGGCAAGGGGCTCCTCCATGTCACTGGCCTGAACGAGCCGCAGGAAACCATCATCACCCTTGAGATAGAGACGACAGATGACGTCCATGTAATGGGGGAGAATAAGCACGGCAATGGCGTAGAACTCCTCCAGGGAATCCAATTCCTGGTGGAGATCAAAAAAGGTCTTGAGGATATTGTCCTGATCAGCGGTAAACTTGTAGCGGCTGTAGTCCTCTCGTTTGCTTTTTATCCGTTGGTGCATCACATCAAAGGGGATACTCTTTCTGCTTTGTTCTGCCATGGCCTTACTCTCTGGGTCAATATCCGCGCTTCAGCCGCAAAACGCCTCCTGCTCCGGGCCGGCAACCAGCCGCTCGCCTACCCTTCCCTGCTCTCCAGGATCACCTCATCGCATCCTGCTTTTTCCTTTAATAAGACATACACATGCTCATTATGGCTTTCCAGGACGTCCACGCCGGCATAATTAGCCTGAATGGGCAGTTCCCGGCCACATTTCCGGTTCACCAGCACCCCCAGCTGAATGGAACGGGGCCGGCCGAGATCCATGATGGCATCCAGGGCGGCCCGCACGGTGCGACCGGAATAGAGGACATCATCAATGAGCACGATAGTCCAGCCCGGCACGGCAAAGGGGATATCCGTTGTTTTGACAATGGGCAACTGACTGATCTGGGACCAGTCATCCCGATAGAGGGTGATATCAAGATATCCCACCGGCAGATCGCGCTGTTCCTGGAGGTTGATGATCTGTCTGATGCGATCCGCCAGAAAGACACCGCCGGTATGGATGCCCACCAGGGCCAGCTTGTCCACGCCGCGGTTGGTCTCCATGATCTGCAGGGCCATGCGCTGCAGGGAACGGTCAATATCCTGGGCGGTCATGAGCACAGAGCGTTTGGTCATGACAGCTCCTCCTGGCCAGGGCAGGCAAAACGCTGCCAGAAATAATCAACGCCCAGGGCATGCACCCTGTTGATGGCCTGGGGAAAGGCCTCGCATTCCGCGGCAAAAACATTATGGGCGATATCATCGGGGCTATCGTCATCATCCACATCCACGCATTTCTGGACAATGATCGGCCCCTCATCATAGACCTCATTGGCAAAATGGACCGTACAGCCGGTGACCCTGACCCCGCGCGCCTTCACGGCCCGATGCACCCGCATGCCGTAAAAGCCGCTGCCGCAAAAGGAGGGGATAAGGGAGGGGTGGATATTGAGGACCTGACGGGCCAGGGAGGGCGGCGGTCCGTAGAGCTTGAGATAGCCGGCCAGAAGCACCAATTCAACTCCATGCTCCACAAAGATTTTATTGATGGCCTCATTGCCCTGGGCATAGAAGGCGGGGTAGCCATATTTATGCGCCTTTTCCAGACCCAGGGCGTCCTGGACATTGGCCACCACCACTGCAATTTCTCCCTGCATGGTGCCGTCAGCCAGGCGCTCATGGAAATTATCCAGGGTCCGGCCGCTTCCGGAAAGCAGTACGCCCATTCTCATCAGGTCATCTCCTCAAAGAGGTGGCCGCAGAGTGATTCCGACCTCCTGCCTCGCAGGATATCAGAAAGGCTCCTTGGCCATCCCCACAGTTATTATAAATGCAGCCCCTTACCAAATAAGGGCACAGGGCCGGGCAATCAGGCCAGTTCCGGATGGCTGTCAGCGTCAATCTTGTCAAGCCAGTTGATAATCGCCGTATCATAGGCGGCGGTGAGGGCAAACACCTTGCGGGCCAGCTTGAAACGGGTCTTCAGGGTGGTGTTGCCGGTGGCCTTGATTTCGCTGATCACCAGGGGATAATCAGCGGGATCAACAATCACCGTCACATCTCTATAATTCTTGGCAGCGGCGCGCAGCATGGTGGGACCGCCGATATCAATATTTTCAATGGCATTGGCCAGGGTGCAGTCCGGGGCAGCCACGCTCTTTTCAAAGGCATAGAGATTGACCGCCACAATGTCGATGGCCTCCAGACCATGCTCCTTCATCTGGGCCAGATGGTCGGCATTGCTCTTCTGGGCCAGAATGCCGCCATGCACCTTGGGATGCAGGGTTTTCACCCGGCCATCCAGCATTTCAGGAAAGCCCGTGAATTCAGAGACATCTTTAACCTTGATCCCCTCTTCCCGCATCTTCTTGGCAGTGCCGCCGGTGGATAAAATCTCGATACCGAGACTCTCAAGTTCCCGGGCAAAACCTTCGATTCCAGACTTGTCGGTAAGGCTGATAATCGCCCTTTCAGCTTTTTTCATGCTCTCCATCCTCTTCTTGTTATTATTGTCTTCTTATTTTCGGATAAATTTCTTGATCAGGCGCCGGTCTCGCTTGCCTGGCCGCTTAGGGGGTTTCATCTGTCCGGAAACCAGGCGCTCCGCCTTTTGCTCGGCCCGCATCTTGTCGCGGCCGGCAATGCTCTCCTTGGTTTCCTCATACAGGGCCTGGGCCGCAGTGGCAGGACCCCGTTTGACGGCCAGGCCCACCACATCCACCACAAACTCCACATCATGACGTCTGATGTGCAGCCTGTCCCCCACCGCCACCAAGCGGGAGGCCTTGACCCGGGCCTTATCAAGATGGACCTTGCCGCCGCTCACCGCCTTAGCCGCCATGGAGCGGGTCTTGAAAAAACGGGCCGCCCACAGCCACTTATCAATTCGGACTTTGGTGTTCGTGTCAGCTGCCATAACCTGCCTGCCCTCCTTGGACAAGGGCCCCTATAGTACCATAGTTAACGGCCTTCTCAAACAGGCAAAAAGAGCAGCCCCGGCCAAAAAAGGCAAAGAAAAGGGTGGCCATTCTCAGAAAACACGGTAAAGAATAGACGCTATGAATTTGACAGCTGTTGGTATCAAAAATATCCGTTTCCCGGTCAAGATACGAGAAAAGGCAGACGGCCATCAGGCAACGGTTGCCTCCATCACCCTCCAGGTCAATCTGCCGCGCCGTTTCCGCCAGAATTGCGTGCCCACCTTTCTGGGCGTCTTGGAAAAATACCAGAACGACATCTCCGTGGAGATCTTCCCCGCCCTGCTGCGCGAGATCAAGGAAGAGCTGCAGGCCGAGTCCGCGCAACTGGAGATGACCTTTCCCTATTTCATCGAGAAAAAGGCCCCGGTCACCAAGACCCCCAGCCTCATGGAGTACACCTGCTGCTTCACCGGCTCCATTGGCACCGACTCAGACGACCTGCTCATGTCCATCTGGGTGCCCATCACCACCCTCTGCCCCTGCTCAAAAGAGATCAGCGCCTACGGGGCCCATAACCAGCGGGCGGAAATCAATCTCAACATCAAATTCAAGCATTTCATCTGGCTGGAAGACCTGATCACCATGGTGGAGAAGAGTTCCTCCTGCGAGGTCTACGCACTCCTGAAGAGGCCGGACGAGAAGTACGTCACCGAGATGGCCTACGAAAACCCCATGTTTGTCGAGGATGCGGTGCGCAAGGTGGCGGTGGCCGCAGACAGCCATCCGGATATCCTCTGGTTTTCCGCCGGCGTCGAGAGCTTCGAGTCGATCCACAAACACTCGGCCTATGCCTATGTGGTAAGTGACACCATGCGTTAAGAGCAGATCCCCGCCTCAATGAGGCCTGCCAAAGAGCCCCCCTTCCCCTACCACCTCTCCTTTTCAGCCCCTGTCGCCTCCCTGGTAAAGCCCATGTTCCCTGATATAGGCCATCACCTCGGGAGGGAGCATGGCCGAGACATCTTCGCCCTGGGCCAAGGCCCGGCGGACCGCTGTGGAGGAGACCGGCACCTCATCCATGACCAGCTGACGGATGTGACCATTGCCGGCAAGCTGCCAGAGACCGGGCCCTACCTGCGACACCCCTCCCTGCACACCGAAAATATGGTGCACCGCTGCCGCCATGCTCTGCTGCCGGGCCTGGGGACGGTTGACCACTACAATATCGGCAAACCGGGGGATATCTCGGAAGTTCTTCCAGGTGGCCATTTCCACAAAGGCGTCAAGGCCCATCACAAAAAAAAGGGCTGTATCCTCACCGAGCCGCGCCCGTAATTCTTTCAGGGTATCAATGCTGTAGGAAAGATCCTGGCGCTCCCCTTCCAGGGCGGAGACGGCAAATTGCGGACGGTCCGCCAGGGCCCTCTTGAGCATGGCCAGGCGATCTGCAAAGGGCGCCACGGTACGTTCCACCTTGTGGGGCGGTTTCGAGGAGGGGATAAAAAGAAGCTGGTCCAGGGCCAGGGCGTCCAGGGCCACCCGGGCCACGGCAAGATGGCCCAGGTGGACAGGATCGAAGGTGCCGCCCAGGATACCGAGGCGCTTAGGAGCGGATTTGACCATCACCATAGACGATGAATTTCCTGGTGGTTAACTCCTTGAGCCCCATGGGGCCGTAAGCGTGGAGCTTGGTGGTGGAAATACCTATTTCGGCACCCAGACCAAACTCGCCGCCATCGGCAAAGCGGGTGGAGGCGTTAATCATCACGGCCGAGGCATCCACCTCGCGGATGAAACGCTGGCCATGGCTGTAATTCTCGGTGACGATCACCTCGGTATGCTGGGAGCCGTATTCCCTGATATGGGCCATGGCCGCCTCCAGATCATCCACAACCTTGACGGCCAGAATGAGATCCAGAAACTCCATGGGCCAGTCGGCCGGGGTGGCAGCCTTGGCCGCCGGCACCAAGGCGCAGGTCTGCTCACAGCCGCGGATCTCCACGCCGGCGGCCAAAAGCTCCGCAGCCAGCAGGGGCAGAAAGGCGGCAGCCACATCCTTATGGACCAGCAGGGTCTCCAGGGCATTACAGACCCCGGGCCGCTGCACCTTGCCGTTTAAGATAATGGGCAGGGCCATATCAAAGGGGGCGCTGGCATCGACAAAGAGATGGCAGACCCCCTTGTAATGCTTGAGCACAGGGATCCGCGAATTCTCAGAGACAAAACGGATCAGCCCCTCACCGCCGCGGGGGATGATCAGGTCGATCTGCTCTTCCAGCTGCAACAGGCGGGTGACGGCCTCCCGTTCCGTGGTGGGGATGACCTGAATGGCGGCAGGATCGATCTTTTCGGCTTTCAGGGCCTCCTGCAGGACCTGGGCCAGGGCCAGATTGGAATGAATGGCCTCGGACCCGCCGCGCAGCAGAATGGCATTGCCGGCCTTGAGGCAGAGGGCGGCCGCATCCACCGTAACATTGGGACGCGACTCGTAGATCATGCCGATGACCCCCAGGGGGATACGCATGCGGCCTACGGTAATGCCGCTTGGCCGCCGTCCCATGTCGCTGATCTCCCCCACCGGATCAGGCAGGGCAATAACCTGCCGCAGCCCGCCGATCATGGCGGCCATGGCCTTGTCGCTGAGCTGGAGGCGGTCCAGCATGGCCGGGGCCAGCCCCTTGGCCTCACCGGCCACCAGGTCCCTGGCATTTTCGGCCTGGATATAGCTTTTCTGGGCGTCCAGGGCGTCCGCCATGCGGCCTAAGACCCTGTTCTTCTGTTCGGTGGAGAGAATGGCCACGGCATGGGCCGCCTTCTTGGCCTGCACCGCCATCTCCCTGATGGTCTGTTCTATTGACATATCTTCTCGCAAGGGTTTGAACTTGTTGGATTAAAAAGGAGTGCTTCGACAGGTCAAAAAGATACCACAAAGCAGCAGAGGCCCGAAGTTTTTTTTATTTATTTAAACGCGATAATCACCGGTTTATCCGGTGCATTTATGAGTTGGAATTCTATATGGCGTCCCCAGAATCCCTTTCGGACGTCCCCATTTTTCACATCTTCCACTCACAACCTAACCTTATTCGTTCGGCATAATTAATTTCGTTAAATCAATTACTTATACGCTTGCAAGATTGTCTGAGTTTGCTTGAGAAACATGTTTTTTGACTTCTCTATTAATGATTTTACCTACTTTGCTTTTGGCTATTTTCATATTGTACCGCACTTGCAGGTTAAGCCAGAATTCCGGTTCAATGCCAAAATACTTACCGAGACGTAACGCAGTATCAGCAGTAATTTCTCTTTTGCCATGCACAATTTGACTGACCCGATTTGCAGGGACATTAATGTCTTTTGCCAGCTGATTCTGGGTGATTTCCATTGGCTTAAGAAATTCTTCTAATAATACATCGCCCGGTGTGACTGGAGTTAATTTTGTTGCCATGATTTTACCCCTTGTGATAGTCAACAATTTCTACGTCGAAGACGTTTTCTTCCGACCAGACGAAGCAAATACGCCACTGGTCGTTAATCCTAATACTATTTTGTCCACTTCTGCTGCCTTTTAACTGCTCAAGTCTGTTCCCTGGGGGAACCCGCAAACTTTGCAAAGAAATTGCAGCATTTAGAACCTCAAGCTTTATCCTTGCTGCCCTGGAAATACTTCTGAATTTTTTAACATCAAAATCGTTAAAAAGTTTTTCCGTATCCTTGCATTTAAATGACTTTATCATAACTCAACCATATGACTCATTACGTCATTCGTCAATCTGATTTTGAATTTGAGAGCCGAACGCCCGCTTAACACGCGGGCTTCGGAGCGTGAGCGGAGAAGACCGTCGGGTTGAAGCTGAAATTACGGGGGGCAATAGGGACGTCCATAAAATCATAAAAATCTGCCTCTCGCTCGAGAAACGTATAATCTTATGGATATCCCCATCTTCCACCCGGCCTGTCGATAAATTTTTGCTTTTCGGTCTGGCCGGGCTCCATCTCTCCTTGGCACTTTGTAAAGATCGGCATATTATAAGGACATGACTTTATCTTATCGCTGTTGTGTCCTCTTTATGCTGTTGGCTGTTGCCCTTGCCGCTTTCCCCGCTGCGGTGCCTGGCGCCGCGCCGGTGGCCGAGCCCGACAAGGTGCAGGATGCCCTTGGCCGGCTGATTGCCACGGAGCTGGCGGACGAGCACTCTGTCTGCCGGGGCCGGAGCATCTGTGCCGCCTCAACCCTGCCGGTTTTCTATGAGCGACGCGGCTTTGCCCCGGCCTGGAGCAGGGACGGCACCTTGCAGGAGCATGTCACTGATTTTGTCGTTGCCCTGGCCGCCATGGAGAGCCAAGGCCTGCGTCCGGCCGATTATCATCTCTACACCATCAGGATGCTTCTGGTGAAGTATGAGCAGGTACGGGCCAAGGGCACGAGCCTTGCTCTCCAGGATCTGGTTGACCTTGACCTGCTGCTCACCGATGCCTTTTTCCTGTATGGCTCGCACCTGCTGGCCGGCCGAATCAACCCGGAGACCATTGATGAGCGGTGGAGTGCCGGCGAATACGGCACGGATCTGGCTGCCATTCTGGAGGAGGCCCTTGTTGCCCCGGCCGGGGTGACAGGCGCCCTGCCGGGCCTGCGGCCTCCCCATACCGCCTACCGGCGCTTGATGGAGGCCTTGGCCGCCATGCGCACTCTTGTCGACCAGGGTGGCTGGCCGGTTGTCGGCGACGGGACCTACCTGCACAAAGGTATCCGGCATCGCCGGGTCTATGCCCTGCGGCAGCGTCTGATGATCTCCGGTGATTATGAGGAGCGGGACGCACGCCCTGGAAATTTTTTTGATGACAAGCTCAATGGAGCTCTCCGCCGCTTTCAGGCCCGACACGGCCTGATTGTGGATGGTATTATCGGCCCCAAGACCCTGGCCGCCCTCAATGTCCCGGCGGAAAGCCGTCTGCGCCAGATAAAGGCGAATCTGGAGCGCTGGCGTTGGGCGCCCCGTGATCTGGGCAGACGCTATATCCTGGTCAATATCGCTGATTTTACCCTCAGGCTTGTTGAGGATGGCCGGCAGGTTCTACAATCGCGCGTGGTAGTGGGATCACCGCACCGCAGTACGCCTGTGTTCAGCGATCAGGTCGAATATCTGGTTTTTAACCCCTACTGGCACCTGCCGGAAAGCATTATTGTCGAGGATGTGGCGCCCAAGGTTATCGCCGATCCCGATTATCTGGCCCGGAAGGGTATAAAGGTCTTTGCCAAGGGCAGCGCCGAGGAGCAGCAAGTAAGCCCGGCTGCCATAGAGTGGCAGGCGCTCAGACCGGGCAATGTCCCTTACAGGCTGCGCCAGGAGCCGGGGCCGGCCAATGCCCTGGGCAGGGTCAAGGTCCTCTTTCCCAATAAGTTCTCCATTTACCTGCACGACACACCGCGCCAGGAGCTCTTTCAGAAAAACGCCCGGGGCTTCAGCTCGGGCTGTATCCGGGTGGAGGATGTTGTCGGGCTGGCATCCTACCTCTTGCAGGATGATCCCCGCTGGAACCGGCAGCGGGTCATGGCTGCCATGGAGGACGGCAGGCGGCAGTACGTGGCCCTGGCGGAGCAGGTGCCCATCCACATCCTTTACCAAACAGCCTGGGCGGACGGGGACGGTACCCTGCATTTCCGGGGGGATATCTACGGCAGGGATGAAAGACTGGCCGCTGCCTTGGATGGCCGGGCGGTCCTGCCGGCCCGTTGAAAAACTACGGCCTCAACTTTTCTCGTTTGTTTATATGGTCGAATGGTGAGGAGAGAGGCGGGAGGTGTGAGGCGTCAGGGGAATCAAAAAAACCGCTGAGTGAGAGCTTTTTTACGCCTCACTCCTAACACCTCACTCCTAACGCCTCACCCTTCACGGCCCCGGCAAAGAATTACCAGAAGCGGACGCGGCCGGTGTCGATATGGACGAAGTTTGACTCTTGGTAATAGCCCACACCACCGGCAGCCATTGCCCGGGCCACCTTGTGAAGGGCGGTAAGGTCGCAACCCGGAATGCGCAGGTCCATAGCCATGCCGTCCATGTGCAGGCTGCGGCTGGCAACGCCGTTACTTGCCCGGGCCAGGGAACGGTTGGTCTGCGGCGAACGATAGCCGGAGATGATGTGGACCGGCGCGCCGCTCTTTACCTTGGTGGTGATGGTATGCACCAAATCCAGCAGGTGGATATCAATGGGTTTGACCTCGCCGGTGCGAAAATCCCGCAGGATATGGTTGATCGCCTGCAGGGCCTCCCTTGAGTAGCGGCCGTCACTGTAATACTCTGTCGACAGGGTTTCCCCGGTGTGGGTGTTGAAGAGGTTAAGCTGCCGGCTGGGCTCGAGGAGCCGACCGGCCTTGACGGCCAGGGGATGATGCAGCAGTGCGCCCACCGTGGCCACGGCGCCCAGTTTGAGCAGGCGCCGCCGCCCAACGAGGCGACTGTGCCGGATATCTGCCGCCTGCGCGCCGGAGTGGGCCTTTCTTTGATCAAAAAACATGCGGGTACACCACCTGAAGTATTCTTGTCTGGTAAAAATGGTTCATCCACAGAATCTGTGGGTTGCTGGCCGTTCTGGCAGATTGCCAAGCGCATGATATAGCGCCATTTTTACAAGCTCAAAGCTCTTAAAACCATAAGCTTTTTCTGTAGTCACTTTTGCTTTGTTGCTGAGGCCATCCACCGCATCCAGGGCTATCAGTTCTTTCGCGAGAAACCAATTGAGCAAGCAAAAGCCTTCTGGGGGCAATCTGGACGTCCATAAGATCATAAAAATCCGCCTCTGGCTCGTGAAACTTATAATCTTATGGACGTCCCCATTTTTCCACAGAACTCCCGAGCATCCGGCGCATGTCATTATTAAGTTTCTAATTTCTCCACCCTTATCCCGACCTCGTTGTATCTGGCCCAAGGATCACTACCATTCCAATGTGCAGGCATTTTTGACCTCAAGCCAGCATCGTTCAACAGTGCGTCCTCATCTTTTGTGACCACAACACCTATGCAAAAACGCTCCAGATATTCATGAATTTCATCGGGTGTGTTTTCGATCTCATTTATGATGGAGCTAATCAAAACCCTTTTCGGAACAATATGTTCGTGAACCAATTCCCTGTTCGGAAGACCTGACGTTAGAGCCTTGCTGGACCAATACTTACAGCCTTTGTGCTTGCCATCAAATTCAGACCAAACCCAAGTGATTTCGGAAACAACGGCAAACTTTGTTCCGTAACTCAGGTCTGTGCTAAGAATCTGAGCTAAATCATTACATATGGCCTCTTTCGCCCTGAAACGTGGATTTTTCTCTGAAATTTTCGCCATAGAAACTTAACGAGTAATTATAGGGATCTGTGTATCACCCTGCACAATCCGAGTGGATGATATGGTTGGTTTGCTCCACCAACAGGTGAAACAGGGCGTTTATGCGGTGTGCCTATCAGGCTTGTTCCGCAAAGCTGCTGAGTAAAGAATATTTTGAAAGAGGCTCGTCCGCAGAATTTGCGGGTTACAGCTCTTGGAAGAGGAGCAGTTTTTTACCCAGGCCACGCGTCTCCCACCCTCTTCAGGAGAGAGACAAGTGGCCTGATCTGGACGGCAAAGCCCTTACAACTTCACCAGATTGTCGCGGTGGATGACCTCGTCATCCCCTTGGTAGCCGAGGATTTCAGGGATCTGGGAACTGTGATGGCCGCAGATCTTCTCCACCTCTGCCTTGGGGTAATTAATCAGACCGGCTGCCACCGCCCTACCCTCCCTGTTCAGGCAATGGACGGGGTCACCGGCCGCAAAATCGCCGCGCACCTCCACAATACCTGAGGGCAGAAGACTGGAGCCCTGGCGGGCCAGGGCCCGGCAGGCGCCGTCATCCAGGACGAGGTAGCCCTTGGGACGCAGCACATAGGCGATCCAGTGTTTGCGGGAATGGAGCTTCTCTTTCTCCGCCTGGGGCAGGAAAAAGGTGCCCACCAGCTCGCCCTTGAAGAGGGACTGAATCACCCCTGGGCGGCGGCCGGGGCCGATAAAGGAGTAGCCGCCCCCGGCAGCCACCATCTGGGCCGCCCGGATCTTGCTGTGCATGCCGCCGGTGCCCAGCATGGAGCCGGAATTGCCGGCCATATTAATCACTTTGTCGGTGATGGCGGCCACGGTATGGACCGGGGTGGCCGCAGGGTCGGTGGTGGGATTGGCGGTGTAGAGACTGTCCACATCGGTGAGACAGATAAAGATATCCGCATCAATGAGATTGGTGACCAGGGCCGCCAGGGTATCGTTATCCCCGAACTGCAGTTCCTCGGCACTCACCGTGTCGTTCTCATTGATAATGGGCAGGACCCCCCACTCAAAGAGGGTGGCCATGGTATTTTTGATATTGAGATAGCGGCCGCGATGGGCCAGATCTGAATGGGTGAGAAGCACCTGGGCCACCCGGAGGTTGCGCCTGGCAAAGAGGGAGTCATAATAATGCATGAGTCCGCACTGGCCCACAGCAGCGGTGGCCTGTTTCTCCTTCAGAGACAAGACCGGCTGGATAATGCAGAGCTTGCGGCGTCCCACGGCCACGGCCCCGGAGCTGACCAGGATGACCTCCCGGCCGCTCTCCCGCAAAAAGGCAAGCTCATCGGCCAGATTCTCCATGGTCTCGGTATGGAGACCCGCGTCCCCGGTCAAAACGGCGCTGCCCACCTTCACCACCACCCGCTTGATACCCTTGAGATGGGCCAGGCGCAGTTTCCTTCCTTCTTCCGCGGTGATACGCTCAGGCATGCCCTTCATCACCCTCAAAGAGAATTTCCGCCAGCCACTCCTTCAAGGCATCAAGACCTGCCCCTGTTTCCGCGGAGATAACCAGATGCGGGATTTGGGCCTCCTGGAAACGGGCCGTCACCTGCGCTACCTCTTCCGGGCTCATCAGATCTGTCTTGTTGAGCAGGACCAGCCGTTTTCTGTCGATTAATTCGGCGTTGAACTGGGCAAGCTCATTCTCCAGGACCTGGTACTGGTGCCAGGGATCAGCCTCCATACCCGTGGCATCAATGACATGGAGAAGAATCCGGGTCCGTTCAACATGACGCAGGAATTTATGGCCCAGGCCGGCACCGGCATGGGCCCCTTCGATAAGACCGGGGATATCGGCGAGGATACACGATTCGCCATATTCGAAATTAACCACCCCGAGCTGAGGGTCGAGGGTGGTAAAGGGATAGGGGGCCACTTTGGGGTTGGCTGCGGAGAGACGGGAAAGCAGGGTCGACTTGCCAGCATTGGGCAGACCGATGAGGCCGACGTCGGCAATGAGCTTCAGCTCAATACGGAGCCAGCGCTCTTCGCCGGGCATGCCTTTATCTGCTATGCGGGGCGCCCGGTTGGTGGATGAGGCAAAATGGACATTGCCGCGGCCGCCCAGGCCGCCGCGGGCCGCCAGATAGCGCTGACCAGGCTCCACAAGATCAACAATGACCTCGCCGGTCTCGGCATCCTTGACCAGGGAACCCAGGGGGACCTCAATAACGCAGTCCTTGCCCCGCTGGCCGTGCATTTTTTTGCCCTTGCCATGGGCACCGCTTTTGGCGATGAAATGGGAACGATACTTGAAATCTATGAGAGATTGCAGACGAGGGGATGCCTCGATATAGACAGAGCCCCCGCGGCCGCCGTCTCCGCCGTCAGGGCCGCCCCGGGGGACAAACTTCTCCCGCCGGAAACTGACACAGCCCCGACCGCCGTCACCGGCCTTGACAAAGAACTTTGCTTCATCAATAAATGACATGGTGAGACGCCTTCATAAAAGAACGGGCCACAAGGAGCCCGTTAGAAAAAAAGTAGACAGCAGGCAAGACGCCCTCTGACCACGTATAAGAAAATCTATTCGGCTGCCGGATAAACACAAACCCTTTTCCGGTTGCGACCGAAATTTTCAAAGGTAACCACGCCGTCAACCAAGGCAAACAGAGTGAAATCACGACCCAGACCGACATTCTGGCCGGGATGGATCTTGGTGCCTAACTGACGGACCAGAATATTACCAGCCCGGACAATCTGACCGCCAAAACGCTTGACGCCGCGGCGCTGAGAATTACTGTCCCGTCCGTTCCTGGAACTACCGCCTGCTTTCTTATGAGCCATTGTTTCTTCCTCTATATGGTTCAAACCGGCTTTTTACCAGGCCGGCAATACTTGTTTACGCAGAGATACCCTGAATTTCAAGGGCGGTGAAAAATTGACGGTGGCCCTGCTTCAAGGAGTAGCCCTTCCGACGCTTTTTCTTAAAGACAATGACCTTTTTGCCTTTATCCTGCTCAACGATCTTGGCCGTTACCTTGGCGCCCTCAAGAACAGGCTGGCCAATTTGCACCGCCTCTCCATCAGCAACCAGCAGAACCTCATTGAGTTCCACGGTATCACCAACCTCACCCATCAGTTTTTCAACCCGCAGACGATCTCCCTCTGCAACCTGATACTGTTTACCACCGGTACGAATAATTGCGTACATGCCCTTCCTCCAAAACGAAAACGCTTCCCCTGGGAAGCAGCCCGTGACCCACAGGGAGCCACGTTTCATTATTCTGATTAAAATCCCGCACCCCTCTTAACAGAGAGAAATTCCCGGATACGGAAACAGTGATAGATACCACATTTCTTTTTTTTGTCAACACCGAAAAGAGGGCGCCCCGCTATCGCCAGCCTCTTTTTTTCGCCCCGCATTAGAGGGCCTTGACCTTCTCGTGCGGTTGTTTGGCACCAGCAGTGCTGCTGTCGCTGGCCCAGAGAATCTCATATTTTTCCATATGGATATCCTTGTGGGGGATAATGATGAGATTTTTGTTGAGCTCATCCTCCAGATGATGGATGGTCACCGCCTCTTCCTTCAGCATCATGCCCGCCACCTTGGGATGGACCTTGATGGTCACACTGGGGCCCGAGATGTTTTTGGCGCCCAGGGAGATACGGCGGAAGATCTCATAACAGACCGTCCGGTTGGACTTGAGCAGCCCATCGCCGCCGCAGTAGGGACAGGGCTCACACATCATCCGGACCAGGTCTTCCCGGTTGCGCTTCCTGGTCATCTGGACCAGGCCGAACTCGGAGACCTTGAGAATATTGACCCGGCTCTTGTCCTTGAGAACCGCCTCGCTTATGGCCCGAAACACCTCTTCCCGGTGGGCCTCCACTTCCATGTCGATGAAGTCGACAATGATGATGCCGCCGATATTGCGGAGCCTGAGCTGATAGGCGATTTCGCGGACCGCCTCCATATTGGTCTTGAAAATGGTTTCCTCAAGATCATTTTTCCCCACATAGCGGCCGGTATTGACATCGATAACGGTGAGGGCCTCGGTACCCTCGATAATAATAGAGCCGCCGCACCGCAGCCAGATCTTCTTGTCCAGGGCCCGGCTGATGTCCATCTCAACGCCGTAGGCGTCAAATATGGGGGCATTCTGTTCATAGAGGTGGAGCCTCTCATGCATGTGGGGGGCAAAGGTCTGCACAAATTTCACCACCCGCTGGTAGGTCGTGGGATCATCCACCACCAGGCGATCCACCTCCGTGGTGAACATATCGCGCACCACCCGGAGAATGATGTCAAGATCCTCATAGACCAGGCTCATGGGCCCTGTTCTGCCGGCGATATCCTGAATCTCACTCCAGAGATGGAGGAGAAACTCCATATCCGCCTCCAGATCCTCCCGGCTGGCATCCTCGGCCACGGTCCGCACGATAAAACCCGTGCCGGCCGGCCGCAATTCCTCGATATCCTTGCGCAGGCGCTGGCGCAGCTCCTCGTCCTCCATCTTCCGGGATATGCCGATATGATCGGTCATAGGCATGAAGACCAGATTGCGGCAGGGCAGGGTTATATGACAGGTAAGGCGGGCGCCCTTGGTGCCGATGGGCTCCTTGCAGATCTGCACCAGAATTTCCTGGCCCTCCACGAGCAGGTCCTCAATGGATTTACCCGGCGTGCGGATAGCCAGGGAATCGGGGGGCTCGTTGTCGCAGCAGGAGGTGTCTTCTCCGCAGTTATTGAGACGCTTCTCAAAGGCCGCGGGCGAGATATGGACATCATCCACATAGAGAAAACCGGTGCGGTCAAGCCCGATATCCACAAAGGCGGCCTGCATGCCCGGCAGAACGCGGACCACCTTGCCCTGGTAGA
Organism: Desulfurivibrionaceae bacterium; assembly: GCA_031581485.1. Lineage (GTDB taxonomy): Bacteria > Desulfobacterota > Desulfobulbia > Desulfobulbales > SURF-16 > BM506. Next base: position 22,081 of record JAVLBA010000004.1, read on the forward strand.
TATTACCCACCAACCCTTTTTCCGTGGGTCTCTCCACATGGAACTCGACAAGATTGCCATGTTCAATAAGGGCGATGCGCACCTCATAGGAGGTGGCGTTTATAAGAAGATCTGTTGCCATATTTTTTATATTACGAAGTAGAGGTGGTCATTTGCCGGCTCAGCAAGCGGCCTTGAACCACTCCTTCACCACCCTGATTTGTATTAATTCCTCTTCCGTGAGATCCAGAACCGCCTGCATGATCTCCAGGGGTTTCAGCGCTGCCTTGCTCACCTCGGATATCATCTGCAGGACAACGGTCTTTTCATCAAGGAGCCGCAGCTCCGTGACCTGGGGCCGCCCGTCAATGACGCGTTCCTTCTTTTTCCTGGTCACCGTCACCGGAAAGGCGGCCGCGGCCATAAAAGAGGCCAGACGTTCCTCGGCCACCGACACGGGAAGGTATAAAGTGTAACATGTTTCCACCTTTGCCGGAATCTTTTTTGACTCGGCCTGCCCCAAGGCCTGGACACAAAGCCCCTCTGGAAGCTGCTCATTAAGGGCGCTGAGCCACTCCTGCGGCGTAATCTCCGTGCGCAGATCCAGCAGAAGATACTCTGCCCTGCTTTCGGTACCCAGGGGCAGGGCCGGGCTGAAGGAGACCTTGGGTGAGGGATTAAAGCCCTTGGAGTAATGCAGCGGCAGGCCGACCCGGTTAAAGGCCCTGAAAAAGACCTGGAGCAGCTCCAGATGGGAGAGGAAACGGGCCCGGCCCAGCCTGGAATAATCGAGGCGATAATGAAAATGGGGGGCCTCGCCCTCCTCTTCCTGAGCGTCACCCTCTTCCTCTGCCGGCCAATCAGGCTCCCCCTGGCAGGTCCGGGGAAAGACGGTCTTGAAATCACACAGCCCGCATTTCTGACAGCCGTGGACGCGGCAATCAGGGGTATAGGCCCCTTCCATGGCCTTGGCATACTCCGCCCGGATAAAGGCCGGGTCTACCCCGCAGTCGAGATGATCCCAGGGCAGGGGTTCATGGAAATCACGGCGACGCAGATAATGCTCCAGATCCACCCCCAGGGCAGCTGCCGCCTCTTTCCAGGTATCCAGACGCAGATGATCATTCCAGGCATCAAAACGGGCCCCGCGCTGCCAGGCCTCGACAATAAGGGCGGAAAGCCGCCGGTCACCCCGGGCAAAGACCCCTTCCAGGAAACTCTGCCGGGGATCACCCCAGCGCAGCTGCACACCGTTATCCCGCAATTTTGCCTTGAGAAAATCAATACGCTCAAAGCCCTCCGCAACGGAGAGCTGGGGCTCCCACTGGAAGGGGGTGTGGGGCTTGGGAATAAAGGTGGCCGCACTCACCGTGATCCGCCGTCCCGGCCCGCTGCCGGCCCGCAGGGCCTTTAGGGCCAGCTCGGGTATGGCGTCCAGATCCTCCTGGGTCTCGGTGGGCAGGCCGAACATGAAGTAAAACTTGATGATTTTCCAGCCCAGACTGAAGGCGGAACCGCAGGTGGCCAGGAGATCCTCCTCCGTGATCCCCTTGTTGAGCACCTGCCGCAGGCGATCGGTACCCGCTTCCGGGGCCACAGTAAAGCCGGTTTTGCGCACCCTTTTTATCTGCTCCATGATCTCCGGAGTCAGGGTGCCCACCCGCATGGAGGGCATGGATACCGACACCCGCTTTTGGGCAAAGGTATCCATCAGCTTGACCAGCAGAGGGCTCAGGCAGGAATAATCGCCGGTGGAAAGCGACAGCAGGGCCAGCTCCTCAAAACCGCTGGCCTTGATGCCTTCCTTGGCAAGACGCAGGACCTGCTCCGGAGGGCGCTCCCGCACCGGCCGGTAGACAATGCCGGCCTGACAGAAACGGCAGCCCCGGGTGCAGCCGCGGGCCACTTCGATCCCCAGCCGGTCATGGACAATCTTGTTCAGGGGAACCAGGGGTGCAGGGGCCGGATCGTTGCTCAGCTCCGGCAGCACGCGGCGCCGCACCTTTTCATACCCCGCCTTCAGCGGCCGTATCCCCTCAAAGGCATGGCCGGGGCCATACTGGGGCGCAAAAAAGGCGGGCACATAGACCCCTTCGATCTCCGCCAGCCCGGCCAGCACCTGCTGGCGCGACCAGCCTGCCTGCTTGGCCATCAGCAGAAAATCACTGATCTCGACAATGGCCTCCTCCCCGTCCCCCAGCAGGATGGCATCAAAAAAATCAGCCACCGGCTCAGGGTGAAAGGCGCCGGGTCCGCCGCCAAGGAGAAGGGGGTGCTCTTCGCTGCGATCCCTGCTGTAAAAAGGCAGACCGCCCAGATCCAGGATGGTGAGAATATTGGTGTTGCACAGCTCATAGGGCAGGGTAAAGGCCAGGACATCAAAATCAAGGAGTGGGTGGCGTGACTCCAGGCTGAACAGGGGGGTCTTGGTCTGCCGCAATAGATCCTCAAGATCCGTATCAGGGGCATAGACCCGTTCGGCCAGGAGGTCGCTGCGGCCGTTGATGATATGGTAGAGGATCTGCAGGCCCTGGTGGGACATGCCGATTTCGTACATATCAGGAAAGGCCAGGAGATAGCGCAGGGAGACATCCTGCCACTCTTTGGCAGGGACATTGAATTCATTGCCGCAATATCTGCTTGCCTTGCGGACCAAAGGCAGGAGTTGTTCTGGATTCACGTTATTTATAAGGGGTTAAATCAGGAGAAAAATGCGAAATAGATGGCAGAAAGCAAGGCCGAACCATCAGCGATAGACAAAAGAAGACACAGTATTATCTTTGATGGACTCGTAAAAAGTCCATCGTACCCTTTGAAATGGCTAAGTAAAAACTTTGCCAAACCAGGAGTGGCGGTGTCGAGGGCGCGGAAGCGTACATATGGTACGCTTAAGCACCCGAGATGCCGCCACGACGCAGGAGATCGGAGTTTTTACGACGCCATCATCTTTACTCCACCAGCACCTCTTCAAAGGCGGCAGGAGGAGAAAACACAAAATCGCCAGGAGAGAGAGAGACCTCATCCTGGAGATCATCAAGGCGGATCTCAAGGACTGAGTCCATGGCCAGCGAGGTTACTTTGATGTGGCGCGGTACAGCACATTCCCCGGGCCCATACTGGTCATAGAGGATATTCAGGACCCGCTTGCCGTCGCTGTTTACGACGATATGACGGCGGATCTGCAGGGTCTCCGGCTCAAAAAGGACCAGGGCCCGGTAGCCGCCTGCCATCAGGAGATCAACCCAATAGCCGCCCTGCTCATCCCTGCTCACCCGGGTCAACTCCACCGGCCCGGGCTGCAGGCGGCCGGTGAGCCAGTAATAAGAGAGGGCGGGATCAAAGCCCTCAGGGGTATATTTGCGGAATGTCGCACTGTCCACCTCCCCCTGGTAGACCGTGCCCTCCTCAATGGCCACATATTGAAAGTGCCGGCCGTTGGTGGTAAAAATCAGCAGGGGCTGGCCCAGAGGGTTGACCCCCACAAACTTCAGATAAGAGGGGCTCATGGCCTGGAGATAGCCGCTGATGAAACCGGAAGAAAAGAGATTTTTGACAGTAACATGGGCCGCGCCATCGAGACAGCACGGACATTGGGCCTGAGAGGCCACCATATCTTGAAAACGGCGGCGCACCTCCCGCTCTTCCTCGCCGCTGATCCCGTAAAAAGTCGGCAAGCCGGCACAGCCTGCCAGCAACAGGAGAGAGGCAATAAGGATTATGGAACGCCGGCACCAGAGCATAACAGGGCTACCTGGCCGCCTGGCGGGTCTCTTCGAGCTTGCGCCGCACCAGCGCCCTCTTTTTGGCATCTTCAAATAACTCTACGGCCTTCTCATAATATTCCGCGGCCTGGGCCAGGCTGCCGGTTTTTCTGTAGGCATCGCCCAGGTGCTCGTTGATGGTGGGATCTTCCGGCTGCAGCGCCCGGGCCCTGGCCAGCTCGGTGACGGCCTGGTCGAAATCTCCCCGCTGGTAATAGACCCAGCCCAGGGAATCACGGACAAATCCATCCTCAGGAAGGGCGGCCACGGCCCGCTGGACATACTCCAGGGCCTGATCAAGATGGACCCCGGCCTCAGCCCAGGTATAGCCCACATAATTGAGGGCATAGGGATCATCCGGGTCAAGCTCCAGCACCCGGATCATACGGTTTAAGGCCTCCTGCTGCCTTCCAATTCTGTCCATGTAGAGGCCATACTCAAACCAGACCTGACTCTCTTCAGGGAAGCGCTGGACAGCGCGCTCAAAAACAGCGATCCCTTTCTGGGGCTCCTTATTCTTCTGATAGACGGCGGCCAGCAGGAAGAAAAAACGCTGGTGCTCCTCAGAACTTACCTGCAGGGCCTGCTCTAAAATCTCCGCCGCCTCTGCCAGATTATTTTCATCCTCATGAAGGCGAACCAGCATGAGGATGGCGTCCTCATAGCCCTTGGAGTCCACTTCCACCTGCGCCAGCACCTCCTGGGCGCTCTTGCTGTCCCCTGTCTCATAATAGGCCAGGGCCAGCAGGGACCGGACCATATCCATTTGGGGATAGTCAACCAGCATCCGGCGCAAATGGCTGATGGCCTCCTCATATTTCTCCTGTTCCAGAAGGAGACGACCAATGGCCAGGTCCACCTTTTCCGGCTCCTGGCTGCTTTTTCTCAGGATTTTGAGTTCCGCCACCGCCTGCTCAGGCTTGCCAAGAACCATGTAGAGACCGGCCAGCTTACGTCGGTAGATATCCTTATCAGGTTCTTCCTCAAGCAGCTTCTGGTAGATGGCAACCGCCTGGTCATACTCCCTGATCTGCTCATAAAATCCGGCGGCATCCAGGGCCTGCAGAGGAGACCAGTTGCGCTCAAGAATCTGCTCATACATGGTCCGGGCCCGTTCCATCTCTCCCATGGTCCGATAGAGCTTGGCGAGCATCACCGAACCGGCATAGGAGTCAGGTTCCTGGGCCATATGTTCTTCCAGGGCCTTTCTGGCCTCGACAAAGCGCTCATGGCGGAAATAGAGATAGCCCAGGGTGAGCCGGCTCTGGTTGTCCTTGGGGTCATGGCTGATATTTTTTTTGAGGATCGCAATGGCCTTTTTCGTTTTACCAAGATTCTCAAAAATGCCGGCAAGATCCAGACGGGTGCGGTTATCGAGAGAGGGACTCTCCAGGATCTTCTCCAGCTGGAGGGTGGCCTGCTCCTTCTTGCCCATCGCAATGAGCAGATAGGCGAGGCGCTGCCGGATATAGGTCGAATGCTGGTCACAAACCAGGGCCTTGGTATAGGCATCCTGGGCCTCCTCAAGACGGCCGTCCATTTCGGCGATACGCCCCCAGCTGAAATAGAAAGAGGCGCAGGCAGGGTCATCCGGTTCAGCAACGGCAATTTCCTCAGGGCTGGCGGCAGGAGAATGATGCGCAGCGCAGCCGGCAAGGAGCAGAAGCACCAAGAGGCCGGTGGCTGGAATAATAAATATCTTTCGGTAGTCCATAGAGTTCTTCAGAGTTCTTCAGAAAATTGGCTCCGCCCCTTTCCCTTTTGCAGGCAATAGCTCAATAAAAAATCTCATTCTATCTTGAATCTAGAGAGGGGTAAAGCACTTCTCTTGGATAAAGAGGCAGCGGCTGCTGATGGCAATGCACTTTCTGGGCATCACCGAGAAAGGTACCTGCTGACGCTCATCAAGACAGAGGCCAAGGACCAGGGTGTTGAGGTGTTCGATATAGGCTTCGTTGAGGGCTGCCTTGCCCGGCGCGGCCGTGAGGGGAATGCCGGGTTGGACCACGCAGAGAGAGGCGAAATAATGGTTGGTGGCGGCAAAGCAGCGCTCTACATAGCCTTCCAGGGCAGCAAAATCCACCTGGGTCCGCCCCTGGATATCGGCCAGGGTATAAGCCAGCATATCCAGGGGAGTCCGGTCGGTGATAAAATGGCGATGCTGTCCCCAGATCTCCTCAGCAGCCGCCAGCACCTTGTCCTGAATCCAGAGCCGGGTGGAAAAATCCATGGGGGAAGAGGGCTGCAGGTCGTGCCGGGCAAAGACCGCGCTGGTGGTGGTCTCCACAAAGGGGATGCCATTATCCTGGGCCAGCTTGGTGGCCGTGGTTGTTTTACCGGTGCGATGGCTGCCGCACAGGCCGATCCCCGCATATTCCGTCATGACACACCTTTTTTGCTTCGATTTGCATGGATCTGCCGGGCCAGACCGCAGGCGGCCTGCAGGCTGGCCGGGCTGGCCACGCCCCGGCCGGCAATATCATAGGCAGTGCCATGGTCCACCGAGGTGCGGACCAGGGGCAGACCCAGGGTAACATTGACGCCATCGCTGAAATGGAGGAGCTTGAAGGGAATCAATCCCTGATCGTGGTACATGCAGACCACGGCGTCAAAAAGACCCTGGCTGGCCTTATGAAAGACCGTATCAGGCGGGAAAGGTCCCTGGACATCCCTGCCTTGGGCCCGGGCCGCTGTAATGGCCGGCCCGATCACCTCCCTCTCCTGGCTGCCGAACAGGGCATCCTCACCGGCATGGGGATTAAGACCAGCCACTGCCAGACGCGGCCGGGCAATGGCAAAATCATGCTGCAGGGCCTGCCAGGTCGTGTCGATCATTTCAGCCACTGCCTCTTGAGTCACCAAGGCCGGCACGGCCGCCAGGGGAGTATGAATGGTCACCAGGGTAACGCGCAGGAGGGGGCCGGCCATCATCATGGCAAAGCGCTTGGCACCGCAGAGGTGGGCCAGCATCTCGGTATGACCGGGGAAAGGATATCCCCCGTCATTAAGGGCGCGCTTGGTGATGGGACAGGTCACCAGGGCGCTGGCCCGGCCGCCCTGGACCAGGGCCACCGCCTCCTCAATATAGCGGCCCATGGCGTGGCCGGTCTTGCTGGTTGGTCTCCCCCACTGCAGATCGTTCCTGCTCAGCTGGGTATCGGCAGGGGTATAGAGGGGAATGGTGCCGCTCTGGAGCGGCTCGCCGGGCTGCCAGGCCAGGAGGGGGGCGGGCAGCCCGGTCTCCTCGGCGCACCAGCGCAAGGCCTCCCCGTCGCCGATCACCACGGCGTCTTGGGGAGCCGCGGCAAAGAGTTTCAGGATCAGCTCCGGGCCGATCCCCACCGGGCAGCCCATGGAAATGGCCAGGGGCGGTATGGTTGGGGCAGAAGTGGTCATGGTCTGTCAGGTGGCCTCAAAGGCGTTTTTAATATGTTCGATATGGATGGGGTCCGCCAGCAGAATACCAATCACATCAAAGCGGGCCGGCTGGTCAAGGCCGCCGTTTTTAATCAGATATTCGGTGGCCACCCGGACAATCTGCCGGCATTTGCGGGCATCCACCGCCTCCAGGGCAGAGCCGAAGGTGGTGCCGCTGCGGGTCTTGACCTCGACAAAAACCAGTTCTTTTTTGTCCCGGGCAATAAGATCGATCTCGCCGCTGCGGGTCCGGAAATTACGCTCGACAATGACCAGCCCCTCTTGCTGGAGAAAAAGGGCGGCCTGCCCCTCCCCTGCCTTGCCTAATGCCTTGCCCCGCAGACTCATCCCAGATGCTCCTGCACACCTTTAAAGGTGATGCGGTGGATGGGAGAGGGGCCGTGCAGGGCAATGAGCGCCTTGTGCTCGCGGGTGGGGTAGCCCTTGTGCTGGCGGAAATTATAGAGGGGGTATTTCTCATCATAGGCGTGCATCAGCCTGTCCCTGGTGACCTTGGCAACCACGGAGGCGGCGGCAATGGAGGCGCTCTTGCTTTCGCCCTGCACCAGGGCCTGCTGGGGCAGATCCATCTTGATGGTAAATTTGCCGTCCACCAGGACAAAGAGCGGCGCCTGGCAGAGTTTTTCCACCGCCCTTTTCATGGCCAGGAGGGAGGCCTGCAGGATATTGAGGGCATCCACCTCCTGGGCCGAGCAGATCCCCACCGCCATGGAAACCCGGAGTTCCGTCAGCAGGACGAAAACCCTCTCCCTGGCCCGGGCGGTCATTTTTTTTGAATCCCGGAAGGGGCTGTAATCGAGACCAGCCGGCAGGATAACCGCGGCCGCCACCACGGGTCCGGCCAGGGGGCCGCGGCCGGCCTCATCCACCCCTGCCACCGGCATCAGGCCCTGGCGCTGCAGGCGACGTTCATAAGAAAAAGTATCCATCTCTGGCAGTTCTCCTTGCTGGGCCCACATAACAAAGGCGCAAATGCAGAGGTTGACACCTCGCTGCACTCACGCCTTCATAAAAAAGAGATCACCTGTCCCCTGCCGGGGAGGAGCTCTCACCGGCCGGAACCGGCTATCGCCTGCTGCATCTCATGGCCAGAACCAACCAGCCCCTGCCGGGAAGCAAGGCCCTTTAAAAAAGAGCCAAAGTCGGGCCGTCCCCTGTCAAGGAGCAGCCCGTCTCCGGGGCAAGAAACCAGGAAGCAGCGACAGAAATTAATTGACGCCGCGCTCGCGGATACGAGCCGCCTTGCCACGCAGGTCACGCAGGTAGTAGAGCTTGGAGCGCCGGACCCGGCCGCGGCTAACCACCTCAATCTTCTGAAGACGGGGATTGTGGAGGGCAAAAATCTTTTCGACGCCGACGCCGTGGGAGATCTTGCGCACGGTGAAGTTGGAACCCATGCCGCGATTCCGACGGCCGATAACCACGCCCTCAAAGATCTGGATCCTTTCCTTGGCACCCTCAACAATGCGGATGTGAACCTTGACGGAGTCACCGGAACGAAAGTCGGGGAGATCAAACTTCATACTCTCTTTTTCAATCTGGTCGATGATGATGCTCATTGTTGTCACTCTCTTTGTTGTGTTGATCCGATTGGCAAACCGGGTATTTATCTTACAAATCTCGTGATCCGAGAATTCTATCCAATATTATGGCAACCGCTGACCGTACCGAAAGATGGTTATAGTCACCGGCGCCGCGGATGGGCGGCAAGGAGCCGTCCACCATGGCAAAAACTTCTTCCGTGAACCCCCAGGCGGTCCCGAAAAGCAGCAGATAATTTTCCTTTGCCGCCACACCGTCCCGGACGTCCTGAAAACCAATGGTCTTCTTCTGCTCAGCGGCACAGGTGGCCAGGATGGTGGGCCTGCCCTGCCTGGCGCTGGTGACGCGCTCAAAAAGCTCTTCAAGATCCGTGCAGATCTCAATAACGGTCAAGGCCTCTTTGCGGTCCTTGTTGTAGAGGGCGCCGTGGCCCTCCTGCCAGTGGCTGACAATTTCCCGCACCAGTTCCTGCTGATCTGCAAAGGGGGTAACGATGTAGACCGTCTCCACCCCGTAGGTTCGCCCGGCCCGGGCCAGATCATGGAGATCAAGATTGGTCACAGCGGAACCGATGATCTCCCGATTTTTATTATATACCGGATAATGAATAAGAGCGATATCCAGCATAGGTTCCACCATGGCCCAACACAGCCGGTCAAATAATGCCGTGTTTTTTGAGAAGGTTACGCTCTTTGCCGGAAAACTCCATGGTGGCAAAGAGATCAGGCCGTCTGTTTTTTGTCTTGGTCACGGCCTGCAGCCAGCGCCACTGCTCAATCTTGGCGTGATCGCCAGAGAGCAGAATCGCCGGCACCTCCTGATCGGCAAAGAGGCGCGGCCTGGTATATTGCGGATACTTGAGGCTGCCCCGGCTGAAGGTATCACCACTCACCGATTCCGCACAGCCCAGAACCCCGGGCAAAAGCCTGGTCACGGCGTCAATGATGATCATGGCCCCCAACTCGCCACCGGTAAGGATATAGTCACCGATGGAAATCTCTTCATCCACCTGCTGATCAATATAACGCTGGTCAACGCCCTCGTACCGTCCGCAGACCAGGATCAGCTGCTCCAGGCCGGCAAATTCTTCCGCCACCTTCTGGTCAAAACGGCGCCCCTGGGGACTCAGCAGCACGACCTTGCCGCTTCCTGCCCCCCGCACCTGGTTGGTGGCAGCGGTGAGGGGTTCCGGCTTCATGACCATGCCTTCCCCGCCGCCAAAGGGGCGGTCATCGGTCATGGCATGCTTATCCGTGGCAAAATCACGGATATTGGTGATCACAACCTCGATCTTGCCATCCTGTCGGGCCCGGCGGATGATCCCTTCCTCTAAAGGGGAGGTAAGCAGGTCCGGAAAGATGGTGAGGACATCAAAACGGAGACTCATTGTGCGCGGTTGATATCACGGAAACCAGGGGGCAGATCAACAATGATCCCTGCCGGCCCGATTTCCACCACAAATTCCGGCCCACTGGGGATGAGCATCTCCTCCCCATCCTGCTGAACCACCATCAACTCGGTGCCGCCGGCGGTCAACAGAGAGGTGAGGTTGCCCAGGGAGTTGCCCTCCAGGTCCTTCACCTCCGCGCCCATGACCTCATGCCAATAAAACTCATCAGCGGCCAAAGGGGCGAGGGCCTCCTCAGCCACCCAGACCTGGCAGCCCACCAGGGCCTCAGCGCCGTTGCGGTCAGCCACTCCGGCCAGGGCCACCACGGCAACATTGCCCTGGCTCCGAAAAGAGGTCACTTTATAATCCAGGGGCTGTCCCTGGTCGGCAATCAGGACAAGCTCGGAGTAGTCGCGGAAATTCTCCGGCTGGCCCGAGAGGCTGTGGATCCTCACCTCACCGCGGATGCCTTGCGGTTTGGTGATGACGCCCACATGGATCAGACCTGGAGGTCCTGTCACCTTGCCACCTGCCATCTGCTATTCAACAATTTCCAGCCGGATATCCTTGCCGCTGCCGGCAGTGGCCGCAGCCAGCAACGAGCGCATGGCCCGGGCGGTACGGCCCTGCTTGCCGATCACCTTGCCCAGATCATCCGGCGCCACGCGCAGCTCTATGGTCCGGGCCTCATCCTGGTCAATTTCCTTGACCTCCACACTGGCCGGGTCTTCCACCAGGGCCGTGGCTATATAGCGAATGAGTTCAAGTTCCTGCATTTATTCGGCAACAACCTTGGCTATCAGGCTTTTGACGGTGGTGGAGGGGGTAGCGCCCCGGCCAAGCCAATGCTGCAGCTTTTCCTGATTGATGGTGACTGCTGCCGGATCCTGCATGGGGTCATAGGTGCCCACTACATCCAGGAATTTACCATCACGGGGGGCCTCAGAGTTTGCCGCCACAATGCGGTAAAAGGGCTTTTTCTTCTTACCCATTCTGGTCAAACGAATTTTTACAGCCATGTTCTTCTCCTTAAAAAGAGCGTTTTCCAGGGAGCAATGGCCAAGACCACCTGTCCAGCCGAAACCATCCACCCAAAAACCCTTTATTTTATAATACAATCTATCTTTGTTATTGGTTAAAGAAGCGCCAACCACCGCCTCTATCTCATTAATCCCTTGGGTCGCTTGCGCTTCTTCTTGCCGCCGGCCATGGCAGGGCCACCACCCACCTTGCCCTTCATCTTCTGCATCATCTTGAGCATTTCGGTGTAGCTTTTGAGCACCTTGTTGACATCCTGTACCGTGGTGCCGCTGCCCCGGGCAATACGCTGCCTGCGGCTGGCGGTGATGATCTGATGTTTGCGCCGTTCCTCGGCAGTCATGGAGCGGATAACCGCCTCCACCTTGCCCAGTTCCTTTTCATCAGGCTTCTGCATATTCTGCATCTGCTTCATGCGGTTCAGGCCTGGGATCATCCCCATGATCTGCTCCAGGGAACCCATTTTCTTGATCTGCTGGATCTGATCGAGAAAATCCTCCAGGGTGAAGGCATCCCTGCTGATCTTCCTGGCCAGCTGGTCGGCCTGCTTCTTGTCGACAACCTCTTCCGCCTTTTCAATGAGGGTGAGAAGGTCGCCCATGCCCAGGATACGGGAAGCCACCCGGTCAGGATGAAAAACCTCCAGGGCGTCAAGCTCTTCACCAACCCCGACAAACTTGATGGGGCGCTGGGTCACCTTTTTGATGGAAAGCGCTGCACCGCCGCGGGCATCGCCCTCCATCTTGGTGAGCAGGACACCGGAGATGGCCAGATCCTGATTAAATTTTTCGGCAACCGTAACCGCATCCTGACCCGTCATGGCATCTGCCACAAAGAGGATCTCTGCCGGGTTTACCGCTGCCTTGATATTCCCCAGCTCAGCCATGAGCGTTTCATCAACATGGAGACGACCGGCCGTATCAATGAGCAGGGTGTCGTAATTGTTGTTGACGGCCGCCTTTACGGCATTCCTGGCAATGGCCACCGGATCCTGATCCGCGGTGGAGGGATGGACCGGAATGGCCAGGCTCTCGCCCAGGATGGTGAGCTGCTGGATAGCGGCAGGCCGATAGACGTCCGCCGGGACCAGGTAGGGACGCCTCCCCTGCTTCTTTAATAATTTTGCCAGCTTACCGGCAGAGGTCGTCTTACCGGAACCCTGCAGACCCACCAGCATGATAATGGCCGGCCCTTTGCCGCCCAGCTGCAGGGGCGCAGCCTCGCCGCCCAGGAGCTCCACCAGCTCATCATGGACGATCTTGACCACTTGCTGGCCAGGTGAAAGGCTTTCCGTGACCTCATGGCCCACCGCCTTCTTCTCGATGGTGGCGATAAAATCCTTGACCACCTTGAAGTTGACGTCGGCCTCCAGCAGGGCCATACGCACTTCTTTCAGGGCTTCCTGAATATTCTTCTCAGAGAGCTTGCCGTGGCCGCGCAGGTCGCGGAACACTTTATTGAGGCGATCGGAAAGATTATCAAACATTTTATTTTATAGGCACTGTCTGTCAGAAGCTGCAATTAACAGGAGATGGGGCCACGCCCAGGGCGCACCCATACACCTGAATATGGAAACAGGAGAAATTACTTGGTCTGCCTTTGGATGTCAAGTTTTTAAAGGGACTCCCCAGGCGCCGCCGCCCCACCTCTTTTTGGGGGATCTATCGCCCCCTTGACGGCCAACCCGAACGCTTTACCCTTGCCACAACCTGCCGCCTCCCCAAAGCTGTTTTTTCCCCCGCAGCAGAGAGGAGACGGCCTCAGGACCCGGGGTGATGGCAGAGCTGTTAGATCTTTTCCAGACAGGCGGCCAAGGTGGCTGGATCCTCCACCTGCAGACAGGTGCAGTTATGACCCGGGGGCAGCACTTTTTTCATCAGGCCGGTGAGCACCTTCTTGGGCCCCACCTCGATGAAGGTGGTGGCGCCCTGGTGGTACATGGCCATGATGATCTCATACCACCTGACCATGGCGGCAATCTGCTGGCTCATCATGGCGCGGATGAGCTGGGGATCCGTCTCCGGGGCGGCAGTGACATTGAAGAGCATGGTGGCCCGGGGCGGGCTGAAGGTCACCCCGGCCATGGCCTTTTCAAAATCGGCAATGGCCCCGGCCACCAGCCGGGAATGCCAGGCGCCGCTCACCGGCAGGGCAATGGCCTTGCCGCCCTTTTGCGCCGCCAGGACGCCCACCGCCTCCACCGCCTCCCTGACCCCGGAAATGACGATCTGCTGGGCCGAGTTATAGTTGGCGATTGTCACCTCTCCCTTCTCCCGGCAGGCGGCAACAAGCCCCTCCACCTCCTCGATGCCCAGCTTCAAGATGGCGCTCATGGCACCGGGATTGGCCCGGGCCTCCCGCTCCATGAGCCGGCCCCTTTCGGTGACCAGCTGCAGGGCGTCCTCAGCGGAAAGGACGCCGGCGGCCTGGAGGGCGGCATATTCCCCCAGGGAATGGCCGGCAAAGAAATCACCCTTAACGCCGGCCTTGGCCAGGGCCTGCCAGCAGATAAGATTGAGCACGGTCACTGCCGGCTGCAGATGGAGGGTACGGGTGAGCTCCTCCAGGGGGCCCTGCAGGCACAGCTTCTTCAGGGGGAAGCCGGAAATCTCTTCGGCCTTGGCCATCAGGGCCTGGGCATCGCTGTCTGTATCAAGAAAATCCCTGCCCATGCCGACAAACTGCGAGCCCTGGCCGGGAAAGAGAATTGCTGTTTTCGCCATTTTTCTACTCCTTGTGCAGTGAGATCAAGCGGGGAAAGAATTATATTTTGTCCGGGTTGCCGTCCCGCAGGTTCCGGTAGAGAAACAGCCCCACCCCTATACAGATGGCGGAATCAGCCACATTGAAGGCGGGCCAGTGATACCCGGCCAGATAAAAGTCGAGGAAATCCACCACAGAGCCAAAACGGAGGCGATCAATGAGGTTGCCCACCGCGCCGCCGGCGATCAGACCCAGGGCTACGGTATAGGCCCTGTTCTTCAGGCAGTACTGCTTGAACAACACCAGGATAAAGGCCAGGGCGCCCACGGCCACGGCAATAAAGAACCACTTTTTCCAGGCGCCCTCCGCCGAGGCGAGCAGGCTGAAGGCGGCGCCGCTGTTATGGAGATAGACCAGGTTGAAAAAGCCGGGGATCACCTCCCGCAGCTCATGGAGCCTGAAGCTCTCCATAATCCACCATTTCGTGGCCTGATCCAGGGCCACCACCCCCCAGAGGATGGAGAGCATGGAGTAGAAGCGGCGCATGGCCAGATTGACATGAGACGGGGGTACTTGAGATGCCATAGTTTTTTCAAAAGGGCTGAGAGGGGAGCAATGGACAGGGATGAGCGCGGCCGGCCTCCCTCCCTTATGTCTCGCTCTTATACAAGTTCGTTGATAACCCCGAGGCAGCGGCTGCACAGGGTGGGATGCGCGCCATCAGCACCAACCGTGGTGCTGCGGGTCCAGCACCGCTCACATTTATCGCCGCTGGCCGGTCTGACCAGCAGATGAAGGCCGTCCACCTCCTGGCAGGCCACGGCGCCAACAGGCGGCACCTCTGCCCGGGTCAGGACGGAGACATTGGAGATCCTCTCCAGGGTCTGCCATTTATCGGCCAGAAAAGCGACCAGCTCAGGGCCGGCGGTGAGTACCACCTCGGCCTCCAGGGGATGGCCGATCACCTTGTCACGGCGGGCCGCCTCCAGGACCCTGGTAATCTCGCCCCGCACCTCCTGCAGACGTTTCCAGGTGGCATGCAGCTCATCCTGGAGATAGGCGTCGTTCTCCTCGGGAAAGAGGGCAATGAAGATATTCTCCTCCCGATCGGCATCGGCGGGCAGATACTCCCACGACTCCACCGCCGTAAAGGTGGCCACCGGCGCCATCAGCTTGAGCATGCCCACCAGGATCTCGTACAGCACGGTCTGGGCGGAACGGCGCAGACGGGAGGCGGGGAGCTCCGAATAGAGACGGTCCTTGAGGATATCCAGGTAGAAATTACTCATGGTCACGGTGCAGAATTGGTGGAGACCATGGAAGACGTGGTGAAACTCATAGGCATCATAGCCGTTGCGGACCCGGCGCTTCATGCGCTCATACTGGGCCAGGGCCCAGCAATCCAGCTCCTCCATCTCGGCAAAGGCCACCGTATCGGTGGCGGGATTAAAATCTCCGAGATTGCTGAGCAGATAGCGGATAGTGTTTCTGATCTTGCGATAGGCATCGGCGAGCTGCTTCAGCATCTCTTTGGAGATCTTGATCTCGTCGCTGTAATCTTCGGAGGAGACCCAGAGACGCAGGATCTCGGCCCCGTACTCCTTGATGATCTCTTCAGGGGCGATGACATTGCCCACGGACTTGGACATCTTCCGGCCGTTCTTGTCCACCACAAAGCCGTGAGTGAGCACGCTCTTGTAGGGGGCAGTACCCCGGGTTCCCACCGAGGCCAGCAGGGAGCTCTGGAACCAGCCGCGATGCTGGTCTGAACCCTCCAGGTAGAGATCGGCAGGGGTGGGCAGACCGCGCTCCTCGAGCACGGCGGCATAGCTGACCCCGGAATCAAACCAGACGTCCAGAATATCTTCTTCCTTCTTGAACTCGGTGGAGCCGCAGCTGCCGCACACCGCGTCCTTACCGAGAAAAATGCTGACATCATGGATAAACCAGGCATCAGCCCCCTCCTGCCGGAAGAGCTCGTCAATGCGGTCGTTCACCTGGTCGGTGTTCATGATCTGGCCGCATTTTTCGCAGAGAATAGCGGTGATGGGCACTCCCCAGGCCCGTTGCCGGGAGAGGCACCAGTCAGGCCGGTTCTCCACCATGCCGTGGATGCGCTCCATCCCCCAGCTCGGCGTCCAGGCCACTTCCTTGATGGCGGCCAGGGCCTTGTCGCGGAGCTGGTTGCTCTCCATGCCGATGAACCACTGTTCCGTGGCCCGGAAGATCACCGGTTTCCGGCAGCGCCAGCAATGGGGATAACTGTGGCTCATCTCTTTTTGGGCCAGCAGATGACCGCTCGCCGCTAGATCCTCGCAGATCAGCAGATTGGCATCCCTGATATGCATGCCGGCATAGGCGCCCGCCTCTTCGGTGAAAACACCCTGGTCGTCCACCGGGCTCAGCACCTCCAGATCATAGTTGAGGCCGGTGATGTAATCCTCGCGGCCATGACCGGGGGCGGTGTGGACACAGCCGGTACCCGTCTCCAGGGTGACGTAATCGGCCAGAACGATCTGGGAGTGGCGGGCCAGGAAAGGATGCCGGCAGCGGCGGCCTTCCAGAAGACGGCCAGAAAAAACGGCGAGCTCCCGGTACTCCTCCAGGCCAAAGACGGCCATGGCCTTTTCCACCAGGGCCTGGGCCATGATCAGCACCTCGCCGTTCACCTCCACGGCGGCGTAATCAAACTGGGGATGGAGGGCCACCCCCATATTGGCGGGCAGGGTCCAGGGGGTGGTGGTCCAGATCACCACCGAACTCTTTTTGCCGGCCAGCTCCGGGATAAGATCACCCAGATCCTGCTCCACCTCGAATTTGACATAGATGGAGTGGGAGGTGTGGTCGTCATACTCCACCTCGGCCTCAGCCAGGGCAGTGACACAGGAAGAGCACCAGTAGACCGGCTTTTTGCTGCGCACCACGGAGCCGTTCATCAGAAAACGGTTGAACTCCCGGGCAATGGCCGCCTCGTAGGAATAATGGATGGTGAGATAGGGGTTGTCCCAGTCCGCCAGCACCCCGAAACGCTGAAACTCCGCCTTCTGGGTCTTCACCCATTTTTCGGCATATTTGCGGCAGGCGGCCCGGAAAGAGAGCTTGGGCACCTCCTTCTTCTTGGCCCCCATCTCCTTGTCGACATTGAGCTCAATGGGCAGGCCATGACAGTCCCAGCCCGGCACAAAGGGGGCGTGAAAGCCTGCCATGCGGCGGGACTTGAGGATAATATCCTTTAAGATCTTGTTAAAGGCATGGCCCATGTGGAGATGCCCATTGGCATAGGGAGGGCCGTCATGGAGGATATAGAGAGGCCGCTGCCGGGTGGCCTCCTGGACCTGGGCGTAGAGATCATCCTTTTGCCATTTTTTCAAATATGCAGGCTCTTTCTGGGTGAGATTGGCCTTCATTTTAAAATTTGTTGCTGGCAGGTTCAGGGTTTCCCTGTAATCCATAAAATCATCTCCATGAGAAAATATCCGCACGACCTCGACATGGGCCGGGTTTGCACTGTAAAAATGGCCTGCCCCTAAGGGAGGACATAAACCCGCTAAAATACCAACTCCCCCTTTTCTTGCAAGGGTTATGTGGCGAAAACGACCCGGAAGATGCGAAATAAGGAGTTGAGAAATAAGAAGTTAGCAGGTAAACAAAAAAGAGGTAATTTTCAACATGGGCTTCCCCATTCTTATTTCTCAACTTCTTACTCCAGACATTCTCTAAATATGACCCCAAAAATAATAGCCATGGCCGGCAAGGGCGGCACCGGCAAGACCACCCTCTCGGCTCTGCTCATCAAATATCTGGTGAGCCGCCAGCAGACGCCCATCCTGGCCGTGGATGCCGACGCCAACGCCAACCTCAACGAACTGCTTGGCCTGGACATCGACATGACCATCGGCGCGATCAGACAGGAGCTGAAGGGCGATCTGCCCATAGGCATGACCCGCGACCAGTTCATGGAGATGAAGATCCAGCAGGCCATCATTGAAGAATCAGGCTATGACCTGCTGGTCATGGGCCAGCCGGACGCCCCGGGCTGCTACTGCGCGGCCAACCAGTACCTGGCCATGACCATGGAGCGGCTGGCCGGCAATTATCGCTACATCCTCGTCGACAACGAGGCGGGCATGGAGCACTTGAGCCGCCTCAACCTGCGGGTGATAGACTACCTGCTCATCGTCTCCGATCCTTCGGCCCGGGGCATCCTCACGGCCCGCCGCATTGCCGACATCACCACGCCGCTGGGGCTGGAGGTCAAAAACAAATACCTCATGGTCAACCGCACCCCCACCCCCCTTTCGCCGGAGCTGGAGGCCAAGATCAGCGAGGCCGTGGCCGACAGCCACCTGCCCTTAGGGGGCATCTTCCCAGCCAGTGACGAGCTTATCCAGCAGGAGATCAGGGGTGGCTCCTACCTTGAACTGGAGGAGGATGTGCCTGTGCTGCAGACCGCCTTTGCCGCCTTTGATAAGATTTTCAGTGAGTGATTTTTGCCACAGAATCCACGGAAAACAAAAAATAACCACAGAGACACAGGGAGCACAGAGGTAACCCCGTTTGCAAAAAAGACTTTTCTGTGCACTCTGTGGTGAAAAATAAAAAAGAGCCCGTTGCGATTATCTCGCACCGGGCTCTTTTTATGTACATCAGTATCTAACGACGTTTACCGCTTGCTATTGATCAGGTCATTGAGCATCTCATCCGTGGTGGTGATGATCTTATCCAGCAGGAGGTCAGGGGCACATCCTACCTTGAGCTGGAATTGGTTTAACCACTCCAGCTTCCATAAAAAACACAAAGGCACAAAGACACAGAGAATTTTTTTAGCATCTCTTTGTGTCTTTGTGCCTTTGTGGTGACGAGCAAAAGCACCCACCTACGGATTCATCCCAGGTGGGTGCTTTTATTTCCAACTACTGATAACAGCCATCAGCTGTCCAGTTTTTTTACCGCTTGATATTGATCAGGTCGTTGAGCATCTCATCCGTGGTGGTGATGATCTTGGAGTTGGCCTGGAAGCCGCGCTGCACCGTGATCAGCTTGACAAACTCCACCCCCAGATCCACGTTGGACTGCTCCAGGGCGTTGGGGGCGATGCTGCCCAGACCATTGTCGCCGGGGGCGCCGGTGGTGGGGGCGCCGGAGGTGGTGGTCTCGGTGAAGATATTGCCGCCGTTTTTAAAGAGGCCAGTGGGGTTATTAAAGGAAGCCAGGGCCACCTGCACCTTCTCGATAACCTGGCCATTGGAATAATGACCGGTGACTACCCCTTCGGTATCCACGGAGACCGACTGCAGGAAGCCGGAGGCATAGCCGTCCTGATCCTGGAAGATGGTGGTGGAGGAGTTGGCGTACTGGGTGGTGGACAGGGCCTCGGACTCGAACTTATTGCTCACCGTGTCCCCCATCTGGCTGCCGTCCTCGGTGCCGACATCAGCGGTATGGATATCGAAGGTTCCCGTTCCCCAGGGCGCCGGCGTCGTGCTCGAATAAGTAATACTGTCCATCGTTAGAGCACTGGTATAAGATGAACTATCCGCCAGCCAGTCGGTGAGCTGCAGGCGGCCGGCCGGATCGATACGGGCCTCGGCCTGGAAATTGAATTCCAGAAAATCGAGCATATCCTGCACCGTCCCGGTGGCAACAGGGGCGGCTCCGGACCAGTCCTGCGGTGTCCCTTGTGCCACCGCGGTAAATATCTCCGTGATATTTGTCCCATCCCCCATAGTCCCATCAAAGGTGATTTCCTCACCTATTGCAACCGGTAAACCACCTACACTCTCATCATGAACACTGGTCCAGGGCGTCTGGGCGCTGATGGCCGGGATATCCCCACTGGGCGAGCTTAAAGCCCGGCCAGTGGAGAAGATCTGCGTTTTCGCGGTGGTGATATCAATATTGGCACCAAAGGGAAGGGCGTCACTAGTAGTGGTAAAGCCGGTGACGGCCAGGGCCGAATCCCCGGCCACGGAATCAGTGAGACGCAGCCCCCCTTTGGCGTCGATTTCGGCATTGACCCCAAATTCGGCACTCAGCTCATCGAGCAGATCCTGGACCCGCTCCGTGTCAACGACAGTATAGGTAAAATCGACCGGGGCACCGTCATGATCATAGCCGGCAAATTCGAATGTATCTCCGTCCAGCATGTTGTTGTTGTTACTGTCATAGACCGAGCTCCACAGGGTGGTGGCGCTCACCACCTCACCGGTCTGGGGATCACTCAAGGCGCCGCCATCGCTGACCAGGATCTGGGGCTGGGTACTGGTGACGCCGCTGTAGCGGGCCCCCAGGTTGAGGCGCATGGTGGGATTGATCACCGGGGGATTGGCGGTATAATCGATGTCCTCGCCGGTGAAGTTGGCCGGAAATTCGAAATAGCTGTCATCCGTATCCAGGACAATGCGGTTATCGTTTCTGGCCGGATCGACCTGGCCATCGGGTGGAATGCGCCAGGCATCCATCTTGTCGATCTCACCGGAGGTGGTGAACTGGATGGTGCCGTACATGAGGGCGCCGGCCCCTCTATGCACCGTGTAGTCCATCTTCTCATCCGGGGCGAACTTCTGCTGCTCGTTCTCAGAGAGATTACGCAGATCCTCAGTGGGATCAGTGGTGACCATGAACTCCCACTCGTTATTGGTGGTGGTCTTGTCAAAATAGACGGTGACATCATGGCTGGCCCCCTGGGAGTCATAGACCTTGATGGCGCTGGTGTACTCGAACTTGTTGGAGTCGATGGGGGGGGTGGGGGTGGCCAGGGCGGCATTGGTGCCGTTCCAGCTCTCAAAGAGGCGCTCTTCACTGGTCTCTTCAGTAATACGGGAGTCGAGATTGGCAATCACCTCCACATTGGTGGTGGTGATGGGCGGCGTGGACTTGCCGATATTGAGATCGCCGATGGTGCCTGAGCGGTCTCCACCGCTATCCAGGGTCCAGCCCTGGGCAAAATAGCCCATGGGGTTCACCAGGTTCCCCTCCAAGTCAAACCGGAACTCACCGGCCCGGGTATACATATCCCCCTCAGTGCTGTCCGCGCCGCGGAGCATGAAAAACCCCTGGCCGCCAATGGCCATATCCGTGGGGGTGGAGGAGCTCTCAAAAGAACCCTGGGCAAAGAGGCCGTCCACCGTGGAGAGGGTGACGCCGCGGCCCACCTGGCGGGAGCCGGAAGCGGTGGAGACCGACTGGGACAAGACATCCTGAAAGGTGGCCCGGCTTGACTTGTAGGCCACGGTATTGACATTGGCGACGTTATCACCCAATACGGACATGGCATTGCCCATGGTGGAGAGACCGGAGATACTTGAGTAGAGTGAACTTGAAATGGACATTATGCTTCCTCCCTTTGCAGGATATTGCGGACCGTGTGCAGCCCAGCCAGACTTTTTAGCGTTCTTTTTTCTATATCTTTTTAAGAAGTACAGAGCCGGCCTCATCACTGCCCTTGCCGACCTGCGCCTCCTGCTCTTGTTTAAATCACCCCGGCCACAGCGCCCACACTGGTGGGCACATGATGATCAAGGACCAAGAGGGCGGTGCCGCTCTCGTAATCAATGCCGGTCACCCTGCCGCTGGCCTTGTAATCAGCGGCGATCTGCTGGCCTGCCTTATCATAGGCCTTGACATCGAAGCTATATGCGCCGTCCTCCACCTTCCTATCGAGCATGTCCGTACCATCCCACTCCACCGGATGAATGCCCCTGGAAATCCTGCCGAGATCAACGATCTTCACCAGCCGGTCGGCGGCATCGCGGATCTCCAGGACGGCCATGTCGGCATCCTGCTGCAGGTTGAACTCACCTCCCCCGATCTCCTCGCCGTTTACCCCGATACTCTTGCCGAAAACCTGTACATCCTTATCCAGGAGAGAAAGAAGCTGCAGGTTATTCTGCGAAGTCTGGTATTCCAGAAGCTGATCCATACTGTCCGCCATCTGCATGGTGGCCTCCATGTTGGAAAAATCAGCAAGCTGGGTGGCCATCTGGCTGCTGTCCATGGGCTCCATGGGGTCCTGGTGCTGGAGCTGGGTAATAAAGAGGGTCATGAAATCGTCGGAATCAAGCTCCTGTTTGCCCACCGGTTTGAAGAGGGGATCGGCCTGGGCCTGGGGAATGCCTATGGTTGAGGTTTCCATTTTTTTCTGCCTCGCGTTACTGTTGAAATGAGAAGGGGTTTATCCTGTTAGACAAAGAGGCTGACCCCTTCTTCCTGATTGACATATTGTCGAGCATAATAAAGGCCATCCCCGGCAATATCCCCCAGATTCTGGGCCTGCAGCCGCTCACCGCTCCAGGCCATTTCAAAATGTTGCCAGGTCCCGGGATCCTCCTGATCCTCACCCACGGAGACATTGACATCACTGAGGGAAAAGCCCTTACTTTCCATGTTGTGGCGGAACTCTTCCATGGAGCCTTCCAGGGTCTCCTTGACCTTGCTGTTGGCCATGGTAAAGGAGACGGAGATCATCTCATTGCGGAGGGAAAGGTCCACCTTGACCTCGCCAAGCTCTGCCGGATGCAGCCTGAGGACCATATGCTGCTCGCCGCTCTTCATGCCCCGGGCCACGGCCAGAGAGAGCTGGTTTAAAATCTGCTGTTGCTGCTGAACAGGAAAATGACGAACAGGCTGGGGCAGCTCAACGGGCTTGGCAATAGTCTGATCCGCCGCTGTTTGGCCGGCGGTCATGCCATCCTGACGAGGCAGGGCAAATTCTTCCCTGCTGCCGCCACCCAGGTTTTCCACCACCTGATTGTTTTTGGTGAAGAGAGCCGCTGGCTGCTCTTTACCTCCCTCTCCGGCTTGTCCCCGGCCCTCCTCCCCTTGGGCAACGATGCCGGCGAGCCATTTCTGGATATCACCCTGCCGCTGCTCCTCCTCGGCCCCCATTCCTTCTTCATAGCGGAGGCGGGCCTGATTATACATCTGCAGGAGATCTTCATAGGCCTCACCCAGGGATCCCTGTACCACCGGGCTGAAGCCCACCGATTGATCCGCAAAAGTGGCCTGTTTCATCACCTCTTCCAGACTGCCCAGAAACCTGGGCAGATCGAGCTGGTGCTGGGCAGCCTTGGCCTGAGCCACCGTCTCCTTCAGCAGGGATTGCAGGCGCTCAAAACCGACCACCAGCTCTTGGCCAAAAACCCGCTCCGGCAACAGCTCAAGCTGCCCCCCCAGTGAGACCCCTGCCTTGCCGAGCAGGGCCTGGAGCTGTTCCGCCTCCCAGGGCGACAGGGCAATGGCCTGCAGATTCTTAAGATCAACGGGCACCTCCTCCAGGGCCTGGCCAAGAAGGGCAAGATCAAGTTCGCCGCCGCCTTCCACCGCCTGCGAGGATATCTGGGCCAGCTGTTCAGGATTGAGGCCCATCTTGGCCAGCAATGCCTCCAGCATGGGCAACTCGGTTTCCGGCACCACAATGGCGGGATTCACCTGGTAGCCATCAAAATGATGAATCAGGGCCTGCAGGAAGGCGTCCAGATCGAGCTCACTGTTTTTCGCCTGAAACTGTTCCACCAGGGCTGTGAGATCGGCCTCGCTCATGCCGGCCTGCCGGGCAAGATCGGCAACAATTTCCGCCTCAGGCAGGGCCACGGTCCACTCCCCCGGAACCAATGTTTTCTCCTGCGCCACCTGCTGCAGGTCCTGAAGAAAAAGGCTCAGAGTGTGCAGATCACCCTGATCCTGGCTGATCTTCTCATCTTCAGGCCCTCTGCTTTTCGCCGCCTCCCGGCCGGCCTCCGCCTGCGCAGAAGGGGCGGACCGCTCCAGAGCGCCTCTTACCCCCAGCTGATCTTCCCGGCGCTGCTGGCCGGCATGAAGACGGCGATCAAGATGATCGGAAAATTTTTGACCTGTCTTTTCCGAACCTCGCGTCCGATCAACAGAAAGCTCTTTGCCCGCCACCGGCAGCAGTGGATTGATGATATTTGACACAGGTGTTCTCCCTTGTTGGCACATTGCCCAGGGCACCACCCGGGTATGTTTTTCCCTGGTGCCCTCTATTGGCTCTTTAGAGAGCAACGGCTGTGCCAAACCAGGAAATCTCCAGCTTTTAAAAAAAATATTCAGCTTTTATGACGAATTTACAAGGAGATACAGTGCACTGTTTTTCACCAGAAATTGCCTGCAGAGCGGCCCGCCAGGGGCAATAGGCAAGATTTACCGGGTAGTGCTCGAGATAATAAGGAGAAGGGCAAGGGCAGAGATTGCCCTTAGCAGAGGGGAGCTGCTCCCTGCTGACAGAGCTGGTGGGCAAGCAGACCACCCCAGAGAGATAGAGATAGCTCTCTGGGGTAATTTTTTTTGGGGAGGGAGGGAGGAAAAGGGTTACTGAGAAGATTCGCTGATGCGGCCCAGCAAAAGGCTGACCCGCACGGCCTTGGTCGGTTCAAGCTTGGGAATGATTTTTCCGGTCAGCTCATTTTTCATGGCCCGCAATATTTTTGCAACATGGGCATCTTCCATCTGGTTCAAAAGGGGCGCCAGCTTGGAGGCACTCATGGTGGCATAGACCTTGATCAAATTTTTAAACTCCTGATCCTGCTCGGTCCGAATCTCCACCAGTTTTGCCGTAATGACCTCCTGCAAAGCAAGCAATTCAGCAACCTTAGCGTCAACATCCTGCTCCATCAGGTCGAGATTCCGCTCGCGCCGGGCAAGAGCCTTTTCCCTGGCCGCCACCGCCTCCTCCCGCGCCTTCAGGGAGGAGGAAAAATTGGCCTCTGCAGGGGAGGCCTTTACCGGCCTATCTGCGCTCTGTACCGGCGTGCTCAAGGTGAGGGCCGCCAGGACAAGCAGGGTAATTTTCATCATCTTTTTCATGTCAACCACGTACATTTTGGGCAATCATTGGAGCGGGCGACCATAGCGCAGAACCGCCATCTCATCACTTTCATTCTGCTCTTTTTTGCGCTCCGCCAGCAGATATCTCTCCTGATCCCTTTTGCGGACCATCTCAATGATCTTCCGCTCCTTAACGGTGGCAGCCAATTTTTGCCGGGCCCGCTCCACCACCTGCTTCTGACTGGCAATGGTATTTTCCAGGATCTTGATGAGTACCTCTCTGGAACGGACAGCCTCCATGTAAAACTGCACCAGGGAGCCGGTCACCTTTTTCTCTTCCTTCCTGGTGAGAGAGGCGATCATCTCCAGCCGTTCCGCGCGGCGCTCTGCCAGGCGGTCCAGATGCTTCTGGAGAATTTTCTGTTGCCGGCCCAGAGTGAGCTGGGCCAGCTCCTCTTCGTTGCGGCGGATGGTTTCCACGGCCTGCAGGCGAAAATGAAACATATTCTCCATGGAATAAAGAATGCGGCGGAGTTACAGGAGTTATCTTCTCTACCTTCTCAATCTTCTTTACCCCTTCCTCCTCAAATCAAGGTTAAAAGCTGCTGAATGGATTCATCCATGGTGCTCTTTTTATCAACGGCCTGACAGAGATAATCATTGATGGGGTCAATCAGACCAATGGCCCTGTCGATCTTGGGATTGGAACCCTTGGCGTAGGCCCCGATATTGATCAAATCTTCGGATCGGCGGTAGGTGGCCAGTACCTCCAGTAATTCTCTGGCCTTTCTGGCCTGCTCGGCAGAGACAACATCCGTCATGCAGCGGCTGACACTGCCCAGCACCTCGATGGAGGGGTAATGACCCCGGTGGGCAAGATCGCGGTCAAGGACGATATGGCCATCCACAATGGAACGTACCGCGTCACCGATGGGTTCATTCATATCATCACCCTCTACCAGCACCGTATAGATCCCGGTAATACTGCCTTTCCCCACGCAGGTACCGGCCCGCTCCAGCAGTTTGGGCAACTGGGAAAAGACCGACGGCGTATAGCCCCGGGAGGTGGGAGGCTCGCCAATGGCCAGCCCCACCTCCCGGCTTGACATGGCGAAGCGGGTCACGGAATCCATCATCAGGATGACGTCCCGGCTCTGATCACGGAAATATTCAGAAATGGACATGGCCATATAGGCCCCGCGCATGCGCACCAGGGGCGGCTGATCTGAGGTGGCCACCACCACCACCGACCTGGCCAGCCCTTCCGGCCCCAGATCGCGTTCAATAAAATCCCGCAGTTCCCGGCCGCGCTCGCCGATAAGGGCGATCACCGAGACATCCGCCGCGGTATTTTTGGCAATCATGCCCAGCAGGGTGGACTTGCCCACCCCGGAGCCGGCCATGATGCCGATGCGCTGGCCCTTGCCCAGGGTGAGCAGGCCGTTGATGGCCCGCACCCCGACATCAATGGGCTCCAGGATCCGCTCCCGGGCCATGGGATTTAAGGGCTCAGCATAGAGGGGATAATCCTGCTCAACCTGGAGAGGGCCTTTGCCATCCATGGGACGGCCCATGCCGTCAATAACACGGCCCAGCAGGCCGTTCCCCACCGGCACCCGGGCCTGGCCGCCCACCATCCGAATGGCACTGCCCGGCTCCACCCCCCGCATTTCCCCCAGAGGCATGAGCAGCACCTTGCCCTCCCGGAAGCCCACTACCTCGGCCGGGATAGTACTGGCGCCCTTGAAGAGATCCACCTCACACATGGAGCCCACGGAAATCCCCGGGCCCTGGGACTCGATAACCATACCGATAACCTGGCTCACCCGGCCGAGAATGGTGGCGGTTTCCGTGGTTTGGGCCGTTTTTATGCTGGAGGAGAGATCGAGCATATCAAGAGTGCAGATCAGGGTCGGAAGATGAATCCGGCAGCCCTGATCCTGCAGAGGGCTCCTCGTCTGTCTCGGCAAGGGCAGCCAGAAAGGAGTGTTCAACCGCCTTCAGGAGCTTTGCCTTGCATTTTTCCAGGGTGACGTCAATCTCCCCGAAGGAGGTTTTCAGCAGGCAGCCCCCCTGGCTGATGGCCTGGTCCTCCATGAGCTCCACCTGTTCGGCGTTGTCAAGAAAAAGCGGATCCGCCACCACGGCATCCTTGATCCGCAGAAAATCATCCGGATGCAGATGGGCCACCACCTGGGAATTGTCCACCACATATTGCAGGGCCTTGTGCAGGCATTTTTCAATGACCCGGTAATTAACAGAGACCTCATGATTAACCAGCTGCTCCACCATGGCAACCACCAGCTGAAAAATATCCTTTTCATAAAGGGCGCCGATACGCTGACGCTCCACCTTCAGCGTCGCAATAACCTGGGCAGCCTGGCTTATTTTCCCGGCCAGGGCCTCTTCGCCGGCCCGCCGCCCCTCTTCTTCACCTTTCGCAAAACCCCGGTCACAGGCCTCCTTTTCCAGGGCAGCAACCCGGGCCTCGGCCTCTGCAACAAGATGCCGGGCCTGGGCCTTGGCCTGGTCAAGCTCCTGACGGGCAACCTCAAGAAAATCTCGAGCCTGGCCCCCCTCTCCGCCGGCGTCATCCATCAGAGACTCAAAGGAGATAAAATTCTCTTCATCATGGGCCGCGCCCAGGTCTTTGAACTCAATGATACTAGACAAATTCATCCTCCCCGCCGCCGCTTGCCGCCAGCTGGACCTTGCCTTCCTGTTCAAGACGCTTGGCAATTTTGATGATGGCCTGCTGGGCGGCCTCCACATCTTTGATGCGGGTGGGCCCCATAATTTCCATATCTTCTTTGAGCATTTCCACGGCCCGCTGGGACATATTGCTGAAAATCTTGTCTTGGAGTTCCTCAGAAGCGGTCTTCAGGGCCAGCTTGAGATCATCGGTGGAAACCTCCTTGAGAATGGCCATGATGCCGCGATTATCGACGCCGAGCAGATCCTCAAACACGAACATGAGCCGCCTGATCTCTTCGGCCAGGGATTCGCGCTGCTCCTCAACCCCCTCCAGAATCTGGCCCTCCAGGGCCCTTTCGGCATTATTGAGAATCTCAGCAACTGTTTCCGCGCCGCCCAGACGCTGGCCCTCCATGCCTTCCACAGAAAGAAGCTCCTCCTGGAGAACGCGGTCTATTTCAACCAAGACATCAGGACTCACCTTGTCAAGCTCTGCCATGCGGATAATCACCTCCACCTGGATATCCTCCTTGAGTTCCGCAAGGATACTGGCCGCCTGGGTATGATCAAGAACCGCCAGCACCAGGGCAACGGTCTGGGGATGTTCATTGCGCAGAAAATTGACCAGGACCTTGGGATCCAGCTTCCGGGCCTTCTGGAAAAGGGTAAGGCGCCAGTCGGAGCGGATATCGTCGAGAATCTCCCCGGCCTTGTCGCCGGTAAGGGCCCGGCGCAGGGCCGATTCAAGCATATCGTCGCCGGAGAGAAAAATATCACCGCCGCCGGCATCTCCCCTGAACTCGGCAAGAAGGCCGGCCACATCCTCCTTGTCCACCCGGTCAATCTTGGCCATCTGGCGGCCCACGGCGCGGATCTCCTCATGATCGAGGCGCTTGAACACCTCTGAGGTGTAATCCTCTCCCAGGGTGAGGAGAAAAATAGCCGCCTTTTCAGGGCCGGTGAGGGTATCGGTTGAAGCATCTTTGAGTTTTGCCATTTCTTTCTACTTCTCCGAGCGCAGCCAGCGGCGGACCAGATCTGCAGCCCGGTCCGGATCAGACTGGGCAAGTTTATAGATACGTTCCTTATCGGTCATGCCGAGAGGGGTCAAAGAGAGGTCCTCAGGGTACTGGGCGCCGGCCAGCTCCTGTTCAGCCTGGTCCGCGGCCTGCTGCTCGGCTACGTGCTGATTTGCCATAAGGCGAAAGAAGGGGCGGACAATAAAGATAAAGAAGCAGATGGCCACCAGAAGAAGCACCACAGGGTAGGCCAGCTGATTTAAGAGCTGACGATATTCATCAAGGGCGTCGGGCTCGGGTTCCACATAGCTGGAGAGGTAAAAGGGCATGGAAACTACCTCCACCTGATCCCCCCTATCCGGATCATAGCCCATGGTATTCTGGGCCATTTTGAGAAAGGTGGCGATCTCCTCCTCGCTGCGGGCCTGGTATTCCTTGACCACCTCGCCATCCTTCTCGGTCTTCTTATATGTCCCATCCACCATAACCGCCACCGACAGTTTGCGCACCTGTCCCATGGCGGACTTGGTCCTGGTCACGGTCTTGCTGATCTCATAATTACGGGTGATATTCTCGCGGCTCAAGCCTGCTCCTTCGTCATCGGTCTGGCCGGCCTCCGTGTAGGTGGCCAACTGCCCCTTTACCCCGGGAATACCCTCCTGGACATCAAGGGAACCATCCCGCTGGACAACAAGATGTTCACTGCGCACCACCGGCTCCTCAGGATCAAAAATCTCTTCAGAGACATCCACCTGATCAAAATCAACATCAGCGCTCACCCGGGCGATAACCCTTTCAACCCCCACCACCCCTTCAAACATGGTTTCCAGTTTACTGCCCAGAATGCGCTCTATCTGGCGCTGATATTCAATCTGGGTGGCGGAAAGCAGGGATTTTGCATCGCCCTCCTGCCGGAAAAGGAGATGGCCGGCGGTGTCCACCAGGGTGATATTCGCCTCTTTGAGTCCTGGAATGGCGCTGCCCACCAGATTGACAATGGCCTTGATCTCATGGCCGGAAAGCTTGTCGCGACCGGCCAGGGAGACGCTGATGGAGGCCGAAGGAGGCAGGGTATCTTCGACAAAGACCGATTCCTTGGGCTGGGCCAGATGGACCCGGGCCGACTTGATCTTGTCAAACTGGCGGATGGTGCGGGCCAGTTCCCCTTGCAGGGCCCGCTGATAATTTAATTTCTGAACAAAATCCGTGGTACCGAGGCTGATCTTGTCAAAAATTTCAAAGCCGACTCCCCCTCCCCTGGGCAGCCCCTCAGCAGCCAGACTGAGCCGGGTGTCGTACACCATATTCTGATCCACGAGAATGGCTGTGCCGTTTTCCGCCAATTCATAAGGGATGCGCTGATCCTTGAGCTGGGCAACGATATCTGCCGCATCCGTGGTGGTGAGATTGGCGAAAAGCACCTTCATGGTCGGCTTGCCTCCCACCAATGTCAAACTCAAGAGGCCAAAGAGAACCATTGCCACCAGCAGCCCGGCAATGATCTTCTGCATGAGGGTGAGGCTTCTGAGGACATCAGAGCCCTGTTTAAAAATGTCTTTTGCGCTCGCCATAATTGTCAGTTGTTAGGGTAAGACAGCCTTGCCAGGGCAAAACATCTCTCTTTTTTTATAAAAAAATCACGCCAGACCGCTCCCCTAGAGAGTGTCGCCGCTTCAAGATTTTTTCACACCTGCATGCGCATAATATCCTGATAGGCGCTGATGACCTTCTGTTGGACCTTGGTCAGCATGCGAAAGGATACGGTGGATTTCTCCATGGCGATCATGGTCTCATGGATGTTGGAATGCTGACCGGTGACCAGTCCTTCTGTCATCTGGCCGGACTCCTGGATAGTGGCGTTGACACCTTCCAGGGATTTCTTGAGCACCTCGCCGAAACCGGTACCATCGCCGGGACTTCTGGCGCTCTTTTCAAGGGTGAGGGGCTGCTGGATCTGAGTCAGGGGTAATGTCTTCATGGTCCGGGTTCTTCCTTAAAAAAGATTGTCTTCCGCCCTGTCAGCGGCTGATGTCCAAGGCCTTCAAGGCCATACTCTTTATGGCGTCAATGGCGGTGACATTGGCTTCAAAGCCACGCTTGGCGCTGATCATGTCCACCATCTGCTCGGCAGTATCAACATTGGGGAAACGGACAATACCCTGGGCATCCGCATCAGGATGGGAGGGATCGTACACCTCCTTGAAAGGTTTGTCGTCCTCAACAACCGCCACCACTTCAACCGTTCGCAACCGGTCCTGGCTGGCGTTCAAGGTGTCATGAAACGTGTCCACCGGCCGGGAACCGAAGACCACGGATTTTGCCCTGTAGGGTCCGCCCTCCATGGTCCGGGTGGTATTGGCATTGGCCAGATTCATGGCCGTCACATTGAGCCGGGCCCTTTCCGCCTTCAGGCCGGAGCCGCTGATCTTTAATGCCGTCAAGATGTCCATTATTTGCCTCCTTCGTCAATGGCGTACTTCAACCCGTCAAATTTTTTAGCGATAATCTTGGCGGCAATCTCATACATGAGCTGGTTCTCAGAGAGCTTGAGCATTTCCTCATCAAGATCAACAGGTCTTTTTTCTTCGGAGAATTGATGCGTTATGCCGGCATCAACCGGATCAAGCGCCATATGACCGGCATGGGTGTTACTGAGAGAACCGCTGCCCTGCATGGCTGATTCCATGACCGTGGCAAAGGGAAAATCCTGCACGGTATAGCCCGGTGTTTCCAGGTTGGCAATGTTTGACTGGATGAGTCCCTGCTTTTCATAACGGAGATTCAAGGCCTGCTCCAGCACGGGGATATTGCCGCCAAACAGCTTATTTATGGGCATTTTTCTCTTCCTTTCGCGTCAGCGCCACCGGCTGTGGCATCTCTTTGGGGCATAATGTTCAGGTAAGGAACAAAAGGGGGTAGTGATGAATATCAAGCAAGGAGTGTGCCGTGAAAGATTCTTCTGCTGCTCTCTTAAGAGCAAAAAATGGCTCCACAGGAAGCAGCGGGAAAAAAGCGGCATGAAAGAAAGATAACTATTTAGAATTACATATAAAAAAAATCAGGCCAAAATGCCCAGGGTCCGATACTCATGCAATTTATTCCGCAGGGTACGCACGGAGATACCGAGCATCTTGGCCGCATGGGTCCGATTATTGTCAGTTTTTTGAAGGGCATGTAAGATCATTTGACGCTCTACATCCTTCAGCGGCACAATAGCGCTCTCATCATGAGGGACGCCAGGAGTCGCCGGCGGCTCATCTCCTTCAAGGGGAGATTCCGGGACCTGCCACTGGGGAGGGGGTGCATCGGCCCCCGGGCCAGGAATCACATCATCCCACAGGTCTTCCAGCACATATTCCCGGCCCTGATTAAGGAGAACGGCGCGCTCCACCAGGTTTTCCATCTCCCTGACATTACCGGGCCACTCATAGTCAAGAAAATAACGGCGCACCGGTTCGGAAAATCTTTTCAGATCCTTCTTGTACTGAGTGGTGTACTTTTCCAGGAAAAACTGGGCCAACAGAGGAATATCACCGGGGCGCTGCGCCAAGGAAGGCAGATGGAGGGGAATGACATTAAGGCGATAGAAGAGATCCTGACGAAAAGTCTTCTCCCGCACCATCTCAGCCAGGTCTCTATTGGTGGTGGCCACCACATGGACATCCACCTTCACCGGCAGATTGCCGCCGACCCGGTCCACCTCTTCCTCCTGCAGCACCCGCAGGAGCTTGGCCTGCAGATGAAGGGGCAATTCCCCTATTTCATCCAGGAGCAGGGTGCCGTTGCTGGCCAGCTCAAACTTGCCCTTCTTGGCAGTCACCGCCCCGGTAAAGGCCCCTTTTTCATGACCAAAGAGTTCACTCTCCAGCAGCCCCTCCGGCAGAGCGGCACAATTCAGGGCCACAAAGGGGCCATGACAACGATCGCTTTCATTATGAATGTAGCGGGCAAAGACCTCCTTGCCCGTTCCCGAGGCGCCGAGGATAAGAACCGTGGCCTTGCTGGAAGCCACACTCTTGGCCTTGATCATGACTTTTCGGAGATTCTCCGAGTTGCCCACAATGGGTTTATCCGCCCCCCCCTTCCGGCGCCGGGCTGCGGTTAAGGCACTGGTCACCGGGGTAAGACGCTGACGGCGCAGCACCATGCGGACCATCTCAAGAACGGCTTGCTGCTGAAAAGGTTTGAGGATGTAATCCTCGGCCCCCAGCCGCATGGCCTCCACTGCTGTATCCACTGAGGCGTGGCCGGTGACCAGAATAACCGGCAGCTCAGGGATCTGGACCTTAAGTTTTTTCAAGAGATCCAGACCAGAGCCGTCCGCCATTTTCAAATCAGTCAGGACCAGGTCAGGCTGCTCGCCTGCCACCATTTCCAGGGCCATGGTGACGTTCTCAGCCGCCATCACCTGAAACTGCCCGAGACTCAAGGTTTCAAACAGGCTGATGCGGACATCCTGATCATCATCAACGATGAGTATTTTATTGTTCAAAGTGGCCATAAGGTGCCGTGGTCAGAATTGCGTATTCAGCAGAGGGCAGAGGGAAATATCCATCCCCACTGGCCGCTGAGCCTCCCTCCTGCATCCTGAATCCTCTCTTTTTCATCTTTAAAACATCCCCTCCACCTCAACCCGGATAGAGCGAATCTGCTCCCCATTGAGCCGGGTCCTGGCCAGTTGGGCCAGCCGGTCATCCTCACCGGCCAGGGCCAGACGGTAATGGACAACGGCCTCCGGGTATCTCTGTTGGGCCGCCAGCAAATCGCCAAGATGAAGATGAATGGGCTGCAGTTCAGGGCTTGTGCCCGGCAGACCATCTGCCAGCGCCCTTTTGGCGATGACGGTGGCTTCTTCTTTTTTCCCTGCCTTGGCAAGTTCCACTCCCAGCCGGCCATACCAGTACTGGATGCGTTGGGGGGGGAGCCACTCCTGGTCATGGAACAGGGCAATAAGATCTGCCACCGGCTCAAGATCCCGCAGAACAAAGAGCTGATCCAGGTAGGCGGCGGCATAGACCCCTTTTCTCTCCTGCTGCCCCCCTGACTCCACCGCCATCTTGTAAAAAGCCAAGGCATCCTCAGGACGCCCCTGCATCTCGCGCAGCCGGCCGCTTAACCAGTTGACCTCGGCAATGGCGGCTTGACCCTGGTAGATCTGGCGCAGATATTTCAAAAGCCTTTGCGCTGCCTGCAGGTCGTTATTGGCCAGATATACCGCGGCACGCCGAAAGTAGAGTTTCACTTTCTGCTTATCACGTATCTCCAGGCCCAGGGCCCGATAATACAAAACCGAGGCCTGATCATAGAGGCTCTCCGCCTCATAGGCCGCACCGATGAGCATGAGGAGGTCCGCCTTCTTACAGGCAGTAATGGTGGGAAACTCTTTTTCGTAGAGAAAGCGGACTTCCTGATATTTCTCAGCGTCGAGGAGCTTGCCGATCTTGGCAATCAGGATATCAGCAAGCTCCTGTTCCACCACCAGCTGCTTTTTGGCCCTGGTCTTATAGCGGAGATAGGCAGTGCCGATATTATAGGCCAGGTCCCCTTCCTGCCGCTCAAGGTAGCGCTTGAACAAGGCGTAGCGCGCCTCCTGGGCCAGGGGATCACTATAGAGCCGATCAAGCACCTCCAGAAAAGGCTTGTCCCCCTTTTCCTTAAAAAAGGCGAGACGCTCTTTCTCGGACATCTTATCAAGATTGACAGCGCCATACTGGGCCAAACGGAAATTAGCCAAGACATAATATTTATCAGCAGGGCTGTTCTGACGCACCAGCCCTTCATAAAAAATCCGGGCCGCATCCACCATGCCCGCCTGCAGGAAACTTTCCGCCAGCTCAAAAAAGGCGGCGTCATCGACCTGGGCCGGTTCCGTGATATTAAGATAACGAAGGATATGATCACGGCCCTCTTTGACATTCCCCGCCCTGAGGGTGGCAATACCGATATATTTAAGTAACTCCGGATAACGCAGATAATAATCGGGATTGCGGCGATCTATCCCTTTTAAAATCCCCAGGGCGTCATGCCACTCCCCTTTGAAAAAATGGACATGGGCCTGGCCGATCTCGCCGCGGAGCCTGATCTCTTTATCCGTGCTCCCTTGAAGTCTGGCAAATTCAGCGCTGGCCCGCTTGAATTTGTCCAGCCGCAGATAGACCTGGGCCCGCCTGAAAAAGACCTCATTCTCCAGATCGTGGCCAGGGTAGTCCTTGAGAAAAAGAGTGTAGTAATTGAGGGCCTCCCGATGAAACCCCAGCTGGAAATAGCTGTGCCCCACCTCGTAATAGGCCTCAGCCAACCGGGGTGAATCAGGGAAATCAACAATATAGGCCTGAAAAAGATCCTTTACCCTCCCCCAATCAGGAGCCAGGGCAAGGGGGGCGGTTCTCTTATAGAGACGGGCCGCCTGCCAGAGGGCCTGCTCTGCCCGCGGCGATCGGGGATAGGTCTGCCAGTAATATTTGAAATAGAGGGCAGCCTGTTCGTCATCCTCAGCCGCCAAGAAACCCTGGGCCTGGCCCCACAGCTTATCCTGGCTGACTACCTCCGCCGCCCGGGCAGGGCCGACCCAGAACAGAGGGTTTGCCGCTACAGAGAGAAGCGACAAAAAAATGACCAGGGCAAGAAGAGGTTTGCCGATGGCGCAGCCTCCCCCGGCCCTGCAACACGTCCCTGGCCAAGAATCATCACCCATCCCCATACCTCAACGCACCGCCGGCTTGACCACACCGTGCCGTTTCATCTTTTCCAGCAGGGTTGTCCGATTTACCTTCAACAATATGGCCGCCCTGTTTTTTACCCAGCCGGTCTGCTGCAGCGCCCTGACAATCAATTTCCGTTCATAGCCTGCCACCACATCACTGAGGCAAAAATCATCTTCAGGAATCTCGGAGACAAGAGGGGAAACAGCCTGCCCCTGACCACTCAAGAGCTGGGGCGGCAGATCCTCCATGGTTATGATCTCGCCAGCCGCCAAGATAACCATGCGTTCAACCATGTTTTCCAGTTCACGGACATTGCCGGGCCACTGGTATCGTTTCAGGCATTCCAGGACATCATCATCTATGCCGCGAATCACCCTTTTTTTCGAGGCACAGAAATGCTCCAGAAATTTCTCCACAAGAAGCGGAATATCGCTTTTCCGCGCCCGCAGGGGCGGGGATTCAATGGGGATCACGGTAATCCGGTAGAAAAGATCCTCCCGGAAATTTCCCAGCCGCACTTCTTCGGCAAGATCACGATTGGTGGCGGCAATGACTCGGAAATCAGAGCTGATTGTTTTGCTGCCCCCCACTCTTTCAAATTTTTTCTCCTGGAGAACACGCAGCAGCTTGACCTGCAAGACAGGGCTCATTTCAGCAATCTCATCAAGGAAAACCGTGCCCCCGTCCGCCATCTCAAAACGGCCGAGACGGGTGCGGATGGCATGGGTGAAGGCCCCTTTTTCATGGCCAAAAAGCTCAGACTCAAGGAGCTCTGCCGGGATGGCCCCGCAGTTCACCGGCACAAAGGGATTCCCCCTCCGATCCCCGCCATGATGCAGGGCCTGGGCTATCAATTCTTTACCGGTTCCAGATTCCCCCTGGATCAAAACGGTGGAGTCGGTATCCCGCACTTTTTCTATAAGGGAAAAAACCTTACAAATCGATGGGCTTTTACCAATGATATTGCTATAGAAGGGAATTGTTTTTGGTTTTGGAGAAGTTTTTTTCGCAGGGAGGGGCTCAGCTGCAACAAGAATAGTCATGATCACCTAGCTTGGGGGGTGAAGAAGGTTTGAAAAATTGTCAAGGCTCCCCGCTGTAAGGAGGCAGAATGACAAGCAATCCTGCCGCAGGTGCTCCTGTTAATATCTCCGGACTACCTTAAGATATGAAAAAAAGACCATACGCCTCAGGCCTTGTCACGCAGAGAAACAGGGGCCTTAAAAAATGCCCTGGCCGGTGACCCGCAAAAAAAGATAGCTAACTCAATATTTTTCTTTTATTTCTAAAACCTGATATATAGTACGGCTGATATATAGTACGGCATTGAGAGTGTCAATTTTTTTAACATCCCTTTCCGGTGCTTTCAGGGCATCAAGCGTCATAATTATGGCACTCTATTTTTTTTACATAATGTAATTTCCACTACTTAGAATCAGGAAACTTTTCTTTTGGCCGCCCCTCTTTTTCCTCTGACATCGTCTATGAGCTCATCTGATACCGCCTCCACCATTGACACGGCATTAATCGACATTGTTAAAGTCACCAAGACCTACCCCCCCGACATCATGCCCCTTGACGAGGTCTCTCTCACCGTGGGCCATGGGGAGATGCTCTTTCTTACCGGGGCGAGCGGGGCCGGCAAGACAACCCTGCTGAAACTTCTCTGTTTTCTCGAAACACCCACCATGGGCCTGATTGAGATCGGCAAAAGGGATATCGGCAAACTCTCGGGCCATAAGCTCCAGCAAATGCGTCAACATATTGGCGTCGCCTACCAGGACTTCAGACTTCTCCCCAAACAGACGGTGTATCAAAATATCGCCCTGGCCATGGAGGTGCGCTATGAAAACCCCAAGCTCATCAGACAACGGGTCGTGGAGCTTCTGGCCGACCTCGGCCTGGCTGACAAAATCCACACCCCCACTGCCAAACTCTCCAGGGGCGAGCAGCAACGCGTTTCCATTGCCAGGGCGTGCGCCAACAGGCCCCCCCTGATCCTGGCGGATGAACCCTCAGGCAATCTTGATCCAGCAGCCACCACTCTGGTCATGAACCTCTTTCATCGCCTCAATGAAGAAGGGTCAACCATTATCATTGCCACCCACGACCAGACCCTGTACCAGAAATCGCCCCATCGCCTCCTCAACCTGGAGAACGGCAAACTGCAGGAAATCATCAAGGTCAATTTCGACCTCTCATAACGAGAAAAACATCATGCGCTATCTCTTATTTATCTTTGGTCAGCTCGGCCGCAATTTTCGCCATGGCTGGACCTCCCAGGTGATGACCCTCTTTACGGTCTCCCTTTCCGTGCTCATCTTCTCCTTCTTTTTTTTGATCTATGTCAATATGGAGAAGGCAAGCAGCCGTCTGGGCAATGAATTGCGCCTGATTGTCTCTCTTGAGCACGAGGTGCCGGCCGCCTTCCGCCCCGAATTCAAGAAAAAAATCAACGACTTTGCCAAGGTGGACAAAATTGTCTTTATCTCCAGGGAAGAGGCCTTTGGCCGCCTGAGCAGACAACTTGGTCGTGACAGTGATATCCTGGAAGACCTTGATCCCTCTTTCCTGCCCTACACCGTGGAAATTTTCCCCGCCGGCGACCTCAAGAGCCTGACCAGGATCAAGGATTTCAGCGATTATCTGGAGAGCCTGCCAGGGGCGGTGAAAGTGCAGTATGGCCAGGAATGGCTCGAACGTTTCGGCTATTTCATCAGCCTCCTGCGCATGATTGTTATCTTAAGCGGCTCCCTGCTTATTCTCACCTCGGTCTTCATGGTTTCCTATACCATCCGCCTCACCCTGGAGTCCCGCCAGGAGGAATTGGAAATTCTGCGCTTTTTGGGCGCCACAGACCGCTATATCCGGGGGCCGGTCATTGTGGAGGGTTTTCTGCTTGGACTGCTGGGAGCCTGCAGCGGCCTCCTCTCTCTCTTTTTTTTATTTCAATGGATCAAAAACCATTTTTCCGGACCCGGCTTCCTCAATTTTTTCGAACTTTCCTTTCTGCCGCTGGCAAACAGTGGCACCATCTTTCTTATTGCCCTACTGCTGTGCACCAGCGGCAGCCTCATTTCCATCCGAAAATACCTGAAGGTATAAGCAGCAATGACGTGTCCTCTTTTCCAGAAGCCCCTGTTTTGGGCCCTTCTCATCATCATGCTCCAGGGCGTGCTCCTGGCCCGTCCGGCCCTCTCCTATGAGTATGGTGATGATCTGGGGCTTGAAGAGGCCGTCCGTTTTGCCGAGCAGGACCTCTTTGAGCATAAAAAAAAGCTGCGTCAGGTGCAGCAGGGCCTGCACACCCAGCAGGAGAATTTTGAGCAAAAACGCCGCGTCGAAGAGAACCTCCTCCATGAACTTGGCGAGATAGAGTCCAAAATCATTGCAGAAAGCCAGGAGCTGGTGAGCCTGGCCAACCAGTTGCAGAGAGAAAAGCTCCAGACAGCAGAATCGCTGGCACGCCTGGAGGCGATCCAGGCCGAAAAACACAACCTGGCCCAGAAAACAGAAAAGAGACTGGCCGCCTATTACCGGATGGGAGATATCGGCCTGCTGAACATCACCTTTTCAGCCGCCACCCTCCCCGATCTTGTGACCTTTCATGAATATTACCGCCACATGCTGCGCCACGACAAGACGCTCATCGCCCGATTCCGGGACAAAATCGGGGATCTTGAACAATCAAGACAATCCCACCAGGAGCAGCAGGTTGAACTGAAAGAGGCCATGCACAAGGCCAGGCAGCAGCAAGGAATCCTGGCTGCCACCAAAGAAGCCAGAAAAGAGGTGCTGGGCCGCATCAAGATGGAAAAGGAGCTCTACAGGCAGGCCGCCGATGTTCTTGAGGAGGCGGCCAGGGATCTGCTCACCGGCCTGGAAGATTTCGAGAAGGAGTCGGAAATCACCCATAAGCAAAAAGAAGCATGGATGATCGCCACCTTCCCCCTGGAGCCCCATAAAAAGAGAAGGCCGGGCTGGATGCGGGGCTTTGCAGGCCAGAAGGGTTCCATGCCCCCCCCAGTGACAGGTACCTTGATAGGTGTGGCTGGCGACAATGCCGCAGCCCTGCCCCATGAGGCCCAGCCCTCCCATGGGGTCGATTTCAACACCGAACCCGGGGCCCTGGTCCGGGCGGTTTTTAAAGGCAAGGTGGTGCACGCCGGCTTTATCAAAGGCTACGGCCAACTCGTCATCATCAGTCACAATGACGACTACTACACCATGACCAGTGGCATGACCACCTTTATGGTAAAACCGGGCGACAGGGTCAACCAGGGAGATGGAATCGGTATGGCATCAGAACATATCGGCGCCTTGCGCAGCCCCATTCATCTTGAGATCCGTCGCAAGACAGAGCCTGAGGATCCTCTTGCCTGGCTTGATCCCCGTCAGATTGTCACGGCTCCCGGGCTCCGGTAAAGTCCCTGATCATCCCCGCCTCAGCTTCTCCTGGTTCCCGGTACCGCCCCCAGGCAAGAGGCCAGCCCGGGTAAAATAAATTATTTTTGTCGTCCCCTGCTATCCATGTTATTATTCCCAGGTCTATTTTTTTATTTCCGTGCCCTGTCACCAGGTGACTCTGCGCACAATCGATAAAACGTTCCGTAGGTTTTTCATGAAATCAGGCAAGTCCATCACCAAGCGTCTGCTCTTTGTTGTTATTCTTCTTCTGCCCGTTGCCACCCTCCCCCTCTGGGATCGTGACTCCAGGGTTATTGCGCAGACCGAGGAAATCTACCAGAACCTGGAGTCCTTCACCGCTGTTCTCCACATGCTCCAGGAAAACTACGTGGAGGAAGTCGAGCCCAAGGAACTCATCGAGGGCGCCATCAGGGGCATGCTCAACTCCCTGGATCCCCATTCTTCCTATATGGATCCGGAAGATTTCAAGGCCCTGCAGGATGAAACCCAGGGGAGCTTCTCCGGCATTGGTATTGAGATCACCATGAAGGATTCCATCCTCACCGTGGTCAGCCCCATTGATGACACGCCGGCCTTCAAGATGGGGCTGCAGGCCGGTGACAGAATCATCCAGATTGAAGGAGAGCCCACCAAGGACATGACCCTGATGGATGCCGTCAAACTGCTTCGTGGCCCCAAAGGCACGGACGTCACCATCTCTATCCACCGCGAGGGGTGGACCGAGTTAAAAGAGGTAATCCTTACCCGTGACGACATCCCGCTGCACAGCGTCAAGGCCAAGATGCTGGAGCCGGGTTACGGCTATATCAGAATCCGCACCTTCCAGGCCAACACCACCAGGGATTTCAAAGACGCCATGGCCGAACTCACCAAGGACGGCAAGCTGAAAGGTCTGGTCTTTGATCTGCGCAATAATCCGGGCGGTCTTCTTGACCAGGCTGTGCGGATCTCTGACATTTTTCTGGATAAGGGGCTGATTGTCTACACCAAATCACGCCGCCAGGAAAACAATCTGAGCTATGCCGCCCATAAGAACGGCACCCCCTATACCTTCCCCATTGTGGTTCTTGTCAATGAGGGCAGTGCCAGTGCCTCAGAGATTGTTGCCGGGGCCTTGCAGGATCATAAACGCGCCCTGGTTCTTGGCGCCCAGACCTTTGGCAAGGGCTCTGTGCAGACCATCCATCCCATGTCAAACGGCGGGGGACTGAGAATCACCACTGCCCGCTATTATACCCCCAATGGCCGCTCCATTCAGGCCAAGGGCATCACCCCTGACATCCATGTGCCCACCGCCTTTCTCACGGAAGAAGAGCTCAAGGAAAAGAATGGCAGAGAGAAGCCCAAATTCATCCGCGAAAAAGATCTGCTCCACCATTTTGACAACGAAGGGACAGAGGACAAGGTCAAAAAAGAGCCCCAAAAGGATGGGGATCTGAGCGTGGTGGATGACAAAGAACAGCAGGAACGCGATGAGACCAAGGCCCTCATAGAGAAGGATAATCAACTGCGACAGGGGCTGACCATCCTCAAAAGCGCCCATATCTTCAGCAGCATGTCTCCCAGCCAATAATTCTTATAAAGATAGAGAGCATAAAAAAGCGGCCTGAGGAAAATTCCTCAGGCCGCTTTTTTATGGTCAAAATCGAATGCGCCTACGACTTGTCGCGGCGCACCATTTCATAAAAATCATTGCCCAGGACGTCATTAATAACCACTGCCGGAAACTCCTCCACCCGGAAGCGAAACAAGGCCTCTGGCCCGGCATCCTCAAAGGCAACCACCTCCGCCTCCTTGATACATTTTGACAACAGGGCACCGGCACCGCCAAAGGTGGCCAGATAAATGGCCTGATGCTGCTCCATGGCCTGCCGCACCTGCAGAGAGCGGCCCCCCTTGCCCATGGTCGCTGCCAGCCCAAGTTCCAAAAGCCGTGGCGTATAGGTATCCATCCGGTAG
Source organism: Desulfurivibrionaceae bacterium (assembly GCA_031581485.1). GTDB lineage: Bacteria > Desulfobacterota > Desulfobulbia > Desulfobulbales > SURF-16 > BM506. Next base: position 63,518 of record JAVLBA010000004.1, read on the forward strand.
CTGGTGGTGGGACCTGCGGCGCCAATCACCTGGCCGGGCTGAGCCGGAGAGGGGCCCACATAGTAGAGGAGCTGGCCGCGCAGATCAATGGGCAGTGGTTCGCCGCTGTCCAGCAAGGCCTCAAAACGGCGATGGGTCTGATCCCTCCCCGTATAGAGGGTGCCGGTCAGGCTGATCAGCTCCCCGGCCCGCAAAGAGGAGAGGACCTCTGCATCAAAGGGCAGATTGACCGCTTTCAGGCTGTCAAAAAAATCTGGGCGATAACGAAGAAGGGACATATTGGGGACTCATGAATATAGAGAATTTAAAGGAGGTAGAGAAGGTAGTGAAGGGGAAAGGAACTACGCCAGACATTCTCTACCTTCTCTACCTTCTTATTTCTTTACTTCTTTACTAAAGAACCATCTCTTTATGGCGATGGGCGTGACACTGGATATTCACCGCCACCGGCAGACTGGCGATATGGGTGGGGAAGCTCTCGACATGAACGGCCAGAGCCGTATGGTTGCCTCCCAGACCCTGGACCCCGACCCCGCGCCTGTTTATCTCCGCCAGGATCTCCTGCTCCAAGGCAGCAATATCGTGGCGGGGACTGGCCGCGGCCAGGGGGCGCAGCAGACTCTTTTTGGCCAGATACGCGGCCTTTTCAAAGGTGCCCCCCATGCCGACCCCCACCACCATGGGAGGACAGGGATTAGGACCTGCCTTGACTGCCTGCTCAACAACAAAATCAATGAGGCCTTGCCTTCCTGCTGAGGGCGGCAGCATGATGAGACCACTCATATTTTCACTGCCGCATCCCTTGGGGAGCATGGAAATATGGAGCCTGTCGCCGGAGGTGATCTCATAATGAATAACAGCCGGGGTATTGGTGCCGGTATTCACCCTGGTGAGAGGATCACAGACGGATTTGCGGAGATAGCCATCCACATACCCCCTCTGCACCCCCTCCTGCAGAGCATCCTCAAGGCTGCCCTCCACCCTGACATCCTGCCCTATTTCCACAAAGAGAACAGCCACCCCGGTATCCTGGCAGACGGGGATCTTTTCCCGGCTGGCGATATCGGCATTGGAGATAAAAAGCTCCAAGACGTGTCTGGCCAGAAAGGACTCTTCGGTGTCGCGGGCGACCAGAAGGGCCTCCAGGATATCGGGCTCAAGCTGGGTCCCGGCATCCATGGTCAGCTGCCGTACCGCGGCCGCTATTTCTTGAAAGGTTATTTTTCGCATAAGAAAAGAAGGTTGTTTCAGCACCGCAGGGGCACAAAATTTAGATCAACAAAGCATGAGAGGGCAATCAATCCCTGTCCTGCTGGCGACGGCGGTTACGCAGGGCAAGGCTCTGCTGACGAAAATTATGCTGAATAAGCCGCTCACGATCCTCATCCATAATGAGATAAAATTCAGCACTTACCCTGTAAAACTGCTGCTGGCCTTCATGGGGCACGGCTTCGCATTTTGTGACCCTGCCAATGGCATAGATAAAAATATAATTGGGCAGCAAAACAACTCGGAACTCAAGGAAGGCACCCACAGCGATTTCGGCAGGGGCAATGAAGGCGATGCCGGCGCCGCTCAAGTTGAGATCCCGCAGCTTCATATCGTCAAGGGGCGTCTTGCCGTGATCAATCTTCTTCAGCAGGATATTCATCTTCATATCAAGATGCTGCAGAAAATCGGCAAGATCCTCATCTTTATCGCGCAGACGTCCCAGGGCGCTCTGGGCACCGACAAAGATCTGCATATCAGCCAGGCTTTCCTGACTGTAGAGGGAAATCCCCTCCTGAAAATCCTTGGCGTATTCTAGATACCTCTGCTCGGCAATCTCTTTATAGGCAAAGAGATTGCGGCCGGTGATCCGCACGGAACTGCGTCTGTCATCTCTGTCATCTTCCATGGTTCTCATCCTTATTGGCCGGGGTCAATGATGCCGCGCTCAATTTCCAGACCATCAAGCACGAACTGGTCAGAGCCGGGTTTCACCTTAAACTCAACCCGCCTGTTCCGGGCCCGTCCCTCGGGGGTACTGTTGCTGGCAATGGGCTGCCCATAGGCATACCCAATGGCCGCAAGTCGCGATGGCGGCAACTGGTATTTATCCAGGAGATACTCCACCGCAGCCACAGCACGGGCTGCAGACAAAGCCCAGTTGGAGCTGAAGGTGCTCTGCCCGGCCCGCAGGGGAAGTGTATCCGTATGCCCACTCACCTCCACCATGAGCTCGGCACGCTGGGCCAGCCTGCCTATCTTGTCCAGCAGAGGAAGAAACTCCTGACGCAGCCTTGCCTGCCCGGAATCAAAGGCCATATTCCCCTTAATGCGGAGGATGAGGCCAGAGGGGGCATACTCTGTCTCCAATTCCCCGCCTGCTATCTCTTGCGTAAAATGTTCCGCCAACTTCATCTGGACCTGGAGAGGTATGGTCTGAAAATCGGGCGCTATCATCTCAGTGCCCTTCTTGATCTCCCCGTCCACCGGTTTGTCCCGCTGGACCCCGAAGGCATCCTTCATGGAGCCGGCCACGATCTTATACTTCTGCTGGTCCATGACGGCAAAAGAGAGGAGCAGCACAAAAAAACATAACAGCAAGGTCATCAAATCCGCAAAGGTACACATCCATAGCGGGGCCCCGGGAGAGGGTGGTGGGCATTTTTTCTCTTGGTCCGCCATACCGATACCTACTTGCCGGTGGCACGCTGGTTGGGAGGCAGGAAGGTTTCCAGAAACTCTTCCATAACCCGGGGATTAAGGCCCTTGAGGATGCCGAGTACCCCTTCGATGATCAATCGCCGATTACGCTCCTCCTCCTGACTGCGCAGGGCCAGCTTATCGGCAATGGGCAGGAAAAGGAGATTGGCAAGAACAGCGCCGTAGAGGGTGGTGAGCAGGCAAACCGCCATGGCCGGACCGATGGTGGCAGGATCGTCCATATGGGCAAGCATCTGCACCAATCCCACCAGGGTGCCGATCATGCCGAAGGCCGGGGCGGCATCGCCCATGGAGCCGAAGGTCTTGCGTCCCACATCATGACGCTCCACAGTGAGACTCACCTCCTTCTTGAGGACCTCTTCGATAAAATCGGCCTCATGACCGTCAACACAGTACATGATGGCCTTCTTCAGAAAATCATCCTCAATGGGCTGCTGCTCCAGGACGATCAGGCCGTTTTTGCGGGCAATATTGGCGAGACTGACAATCTCTTTGATGACGTGGCCAGGATTTGAGGTCTTGGTAAAAAAGGCATTCATGGCCACTTTGGTGGCATTAATGACATCACCAAGACCAAAACGGATCATCACTGTGGCAAGGACTCCACCGGCGACAATCATCACCGAAGGGATATTGATAAAGAGGATCAGAGAGCCACCCAGCAAAATGGCAATCAAAAGAAGAAGAGAGCCCAGAGCCAGGCCGACAACAGTAGCTATATCCATAGACTTATTTTATTACTCCCGGCAATGAAACCTTCTCGTAACCAGCCCTTCGCAGCCCGTTGATCGCCATGACCAGCAGGGGTAAGCGGAACCGCATCTGCTCTATCTTATCTTCCCTGGACCGATCATCTCATGATGTCAGCCGGATCGATCTGCAGGGGAAAACTGTGCTGCTCATCGGGAAAGGTCTCATCCTTCACCTCAGTGACAAAGGAAGAGACCGCCTTTTTTATCTCAGGCGCTAAGTTTATATAGTTTTTTACAAAACTTGGCATAAATTTCTCAAAGAGTCCCAGAAGATCATGGGTGACCAGGACCTGACCATCACAACAGACTCCAGCGCCAATGCCGATGGTGGGAATGCGTAATTCCTCGGAAATGAGCCTGGCAAGGCCAACCGGGATACACTCAAGGACCAGGCTGAAGGCACCGGCCTCTTCCAGGGCCCTGGCCTCTTCCAGGAGGCGGCGGGCCGACTGGACGTCCTTGCCCTGCACCTTGAAGCCGCCCAGTTTGCCTGCGGTCTGGGGGGTAAGGCCGATATGGCCCATCACCGGCATGCCTGCATCAACAATGGCCCGCACCGCCTTGCACACCTCGCGGCCCCCCTCAAGCTTGACGGCATCGCAGCCCGCCTCCTTGAAAAAACGGCCGGCATTGGCAATGGCCGTCTGTCTGGAAACCTGATAGGAGAGAAAGGGCATATCGCCGACCAGCATGGTGGCAGGTGCCCCCCGGCGCACTGCCTTGGCATGGTGGATCATTTCATCCATGGTCACGGGCACTGTGGAGTCATAGCCCAAGACCACCATGCCCACAGAATCACCCACCAGCAGCATATCCACCTGGGCAGATTCCAGAAGCCTGGCAAAACTGGCATCATAGGCCGTGAGCATGGTGATCTTTTCCACACCTTTTCTGGCGATTATATCCGGGGCTGAGAGTTTCATGTTGCGCATATTATCATACCTTTATCGTGATGACACCCTGAGGTGGACAAAAAGGTCCTTCTTTGCCGTCTCAGCTAACTGCTCAAAGGCAGCGTCTCTGTTATTTCCGGACTCTGTTTATACTCCACACTCCTGCCGAAATGCCTATAGGCATTCAGGGTTGCCACCCTGCCCCGCTGGGTTCTGGCCAGAAAGCCCGATTGAATAAGAAAAGGCTCGTAGACATCCTCCAGGGTACTGCGTTCTTCACAGACAGCAGTGGCAAGGGTATCCAGACCGGTGGGCCCCCCCTGGAATTTGTCGATGATGGTGAGCAGAATACGCCTGTCCATCTCATCAAGACCGACATGATCGACCTCCAGAAGCTGCAGGGCCTGATCGGCAATTTCGGCGGTAATGCGGCCATCCCCCTTGACCTGGGCATAATCCCGTATCCTTTTCAAAAGACGATTGGCTATGCGCGGGGTTCCCCGGGAACGACGGCCAATTTCCAGGGCGCCCTTTGCATCGATGGGGACATCAAGCAGGGCTGCAGAACGGGTCACAATGGCAACCAGCTCTTCGGGGCTGTAGAATCCCAGGCGCAGGACCACTCCGAAACGATCGCGGAGGGGCGGGGTAAGGAGGCCCGTCCTGGTGGTGGCCCCCACCAGGGTGAAACGGGGAAGATCCATCTTCACGGAACGGGCCCCCGGGCCCTGACCAATGATGAGATCGAGCTGATAATCCTCCATGGCCGGGTAGAGAATCTCTTCCACCACATGGTTGAGACGATGGATCTCATCAATAAAGAGGAGATCACCTTCCTGGAGGCTGGTAAGAATGGCGGCCAGATCGCCGGCCCTCTCAATGACCGGGCCGGAGGTCACTCTGATATTGGCCCCCATCTCCTGGGCGATGATATAGGCCAGGGTGGTTTTGCCAAGACCGGGAAACCCGTGAAAAAGGACGTGATCCAGGGGCTCATTGCGGGCCGTGGCCGCCTGGATGGCGATATCCAGGTTGGCCTTTACCTGCTGCTGGCCCACATATTGGGCCAGCTTTTTGGGGCGCAGGTCATACTCCTGGCAGAGCTCCTGGTCCTCAATATTTTCTGTTGAAACAAGCCGTTCTTCGTAGTTCATCTTGAAATTCCGCTCTCCTGAGGGACACTAAGGGGATAACCTGATCCGAATTCGCCGCTTTTTCTCATTATATCCACGGGGTAGGGAGAAGGGCATAACGAGTTATGCCATGCCTGAGCAACCAGGAAGAGGGAGGAAAGGCGATAATCTGGGATGCATGCTGCAATGGGCGCCAGGGAGCACATATTATGAGGCCAGTGACTTAAGAGCCAGGCGGATCAGCTCTTCCAGACTGACCTGGCCGGCCCGCAGGGCAGTGATACCAGCCACCGCTTCCCGGGCCTGGGCCGCTGGATAGCCCAGATTAACCAGGGCGGAAACCGCATCGTCAAAAAGGGCGGTGACGGCCTGGGCATCCTGGTCACCTTTTGCCGGCCCTGCCGGGGCTGGGACGGGAATAAAATCGATCTTCCCCTTCAGTTCAAGGCAGAGCCGTTCGGCCGTTTTTTTACCCACCCCGGAGATATTGGTCAAGCGGCCGAGGTCATCGCCGGCAATGGCGCCCCCCAGTTCAGCCGGAGAGAGGGCGGAGAGAATGGCCAAGGCCAGTTTGGGACCCACCCCGGAGACGGCAATGAGCAGCTGAAAGGCCTGTTTCTCCTCAAAAGCAAAAAACCCGAAAAGCAAAAAGGCATCTTCCCGGATATGGGTATAGATATGGAGGAACACCTCCTGCCCCTCAGCCGGAGCCGTCAAAAGGGCGCTTTCCGGGATGAAGACCTCATAGCCGACTCCATGGACTTCAACAATAAGGCGGGCTGCATATTTGAGCTGCACTATGCCACGAAGCGAAGCGATCATTATTCTCTGGTATCAAAAGCCAAACCAGGCAAACCCTATCCCTGGCTTGCCTGTTTGGTCAATGGTTAGTTATGGAAGAGGAGACCCCACCCCATGGTGGGCATGGCAGATGGCAACGGCCAGGGCATCCGCCGCATCTTCACTGGGGGTGCCGGAGAGCTTTAACAGGAGCCGCACCACATGCTGCATCTGCCCCTTTTCTGCCTGGCCATGGCCCGCCACAGACTGCTTCACGGTGCGGGGTGTATATTCGCCAATGGGCAGGCCCTGGCTTCTGCCGGCCAGCAGCAGCACACCACGGGCATGGCCAAGCTTCAGGGCGGAACGGGGATTGACTGCCACAAAAACATCCTCAATGGCCATCTGGTCAGGCCGGTATTGCTCCATGACCTGACAGATCCCCTTGTAGATCTCATGAAGGCGGTCGGCAAAGGCCAGCTTTGCATCGGGAC
>JAVLBA010000050.1:0-18380 GCA_031581485.1 Desulfurivibrionaceae bacterium
CATCTCACAAAAAAGGAGCAGATCATGGAAGAATTCAAGGCTTATCCCGTGTTTGAGAAGTCGGTTCATTTGGCCAATAGCTGGATCAAGGACTTAATGTACGAAATCAATCTTGATGATTCCGCTAAAACCTTTCAAGCGCTACGGGTAACGCTCCACACCCTGCGCGACCGTCTCCTTCCCGAGGAGGCCCTTCATCTCGGCGCCCAGTTGCCGATGGTGTTGCGCGGCAGCTATTATGACGGCTGGAAAATATCGAGGACCCCACTGAAACTGAGAACAAAAGAAGAATTCTTCACCCACATCCAGGAGCAATATAATGCCCCGCTGCCGGTGGATGTCGAATTGCTGGTGCGAGCGGTCTTCAAATTGCTGCGCCATCATATTTCCAGGGGTGAGATTAAAGATATCGAAGCCACCATGCCGGAGAAATTGCGTGACCTCTGGCCCCAGGAAGTGTGACAGGAGTGGTCAGGGACTGGCCCGGATATGGTCATTGGGCATCAAAGGCGTGTCCTCTGCCTTGCCCAATGGCATATTAGTTTAACGATCTCATGTAATTCCATGGTGTTCCCTGCAACTGCAGGTGATACGGCGGGCAGAGATGGGCGCCGGCGGATCTGGTGATATTGGCCGGCGAAGCCAGGGTGCGGCCTCCGTAATCGGGGCACGGTCTGGCCCTGATTACGGAGGCCGTTCATGGACGCCTGGTAGGGGGTCTATCCCTGCCCAGGCGCCATGCCCTTGGAGGGGGAAGTCTCTTTAGACGGCAACTTTCAGTTTATTCTTGATGGAAACCACCCCTAATGTCCTTGAGGCATCATTCCAGGCGGAAAAACGAGCACCCCAATTCGGCACCGTGCCGGAAAGCGTGACCACGCCATTTCTAACGGTGACGGTTATATCTTCCGCATCCACCAACATATCTCTTTCCAGCGCCGCCATCAGGTCTTTGGCCAGAATCTCGTCCGAGACATCCTTGGTGGGCACCACGGCCAGCTTATTTTCAATACCGAGAACCCCTCGAATCCCTGCTATTTTCTCTTCGAGGTATTGCTTTTTCCAGTGGGCATCGACTATTCCCTCAAGGATTATGATGCCGGCTTCGGCTATGGCCTTGCAATTTGCTTCATCAATAGCCCCATCCCAGACGATGATGTTGTTGGCATGATTCTCAATCTCGATATCAGAGGGCAGAGCCGGCGGTGCCACATAAGAGATAACCATGTTGTCGTCTATCACATCGAGCACGCCGGCTATACTGTAAATAGCGGCACGGGCATCCGCAAGAACGGCATAGGAAGGAACTTCGCCGGCAAGGGAGACAATGCCGTCTTCAACCGTCACCGCAATTTTGGAGGCGTCGATCCGATTATCCCAAAATAGTTCGTCGACAATGTCCTTTTTAATTTCTTCATCTTCCCGTTGCATGTGCTTCCTCCTTTTTTGATGCATATTTGGGATCGCCTTCGAATATCCGCAGCGTAGCGCAGACCCAAGGGAGCAGGCCTGCCCAAAGTGCCCCTCTTCTGCTTTCAGCTTTTTCGACTATTTTGGCGCGGCCACAATACTTGGTGGCCGCGCCAAAATACCAGGGAGACGGAACAGGAGGGCAAGCCGTGCTTTTGAAAGCGCCATTAACTCTATTCTAGGCAGCTGTCCGTGTGATTTCGATTTTCTTGGCTTTTTCAGATTCTGCGCCGGCCACCTTCGGCAGTGTCACCTTCAGCACCCCTTTCTTGAATTCGGCCTCCACCTTGTCGGCATCGACTTTGGCGGTCAGCGGAATCATCCTCCGGAATGAACCGGAGGATATCTCGCGATAAAAATATTCTTCATCGTCTTCCTTCTTTTCTTCTTGCCGTTCGCCCTTGATAAGAAGGAAATCGTCTTCCAGGGAGATGGAGATATCCTTTTCATCCATGCCGGGAAGTTCGGCCATTACTTTGATCTCCTTTGGGGTCTCCTTGACATCGATATTAGGAGCGAAACGGGACAAGGACTCCTCCATCACTGTGGAGGGGAGAAAATCGAAGCCGCTGAAAAAATCATCGAACATCCGATTCATTTCCTGCTGCAAAGTGGTCATGTCGGTCAAATCCGTCCCTCTTCTCCCCAGAGCACCTCTTCCTCTCTTTGCCGGTAACCTGCTGGATAATGCCATTGTGTCCTCCTTTTGGTTATTGATTGATATCCCTTGATCTGCCCCTCAGGGCAAACCAGGATTCCAGTTCCTGTCAATATGATGGATTAAAGGGGGGGGGTGGTGTCAACTTTTCTTTGCTGCTCCCTGGAGATGCTGGCCGGCAGGAAAAGATATTTTCCAGGCCTATGGAAGGTGCTGATGCGGCCCTTTGTCCTCAGGCCTGGTCAGGGGCACCGGCAAGGCCCTTGCCCTTTCTTCCTGAATTCCGGACACATTGGTCCTGGATTCAGGAATATCCGCGCCTACATGAATATCTGACTGTTTCTGTTTTTCATTTATCCCCTGTTTTGATACCGTAAATTTGGCGGCAGATTTTTTGCAGGTCACCATCTGCGCGGGCTCTTATGGGCACACAGGTAATGGGCCGGCGGTGATATAGAATGGAAAAACAACAATAACAACAAGATAAGGAGGAAAACCATGAAGATGATTTATGCAATAGGGCTGCTGGTGGCCAGCCTGCTGATGCTGACATTTGGCGGGCCGGTGATGGCTTCCCAGCTTGATGAGCGCATCGAATCAGCAGCCAAGGAGTCATATGTGTTTAAGACCTACCTCAAGGATGAAGATGTGCGCATAGAGTCTCAGGACGGAGTTGTCGCCTTGAGGGGGAGTGTCTCTTCAGAAGCCCATAAATCATTGGCCCGGGAGACCGTACAGGCCCTGCCCGGGGTGAGGGAGGTGGAGAATAAGCTGGAGATTAAAGGGGAAGACTCTGCTGAAAATCCAGATCTATGGCTCATGACCAAAGTGAAAACCACGCTCCTCTTTCATCGCAGTGTGAGCGGTCTCAAAACAAATGTGGATGTCAAAGACGGCATAGTCACCTTGCGAGGCAACGCGAAAAGCCAGGCCCAAAAGGATCTGGTGAGTGAATATGCCAAGGATATTGAAGGGGTTAAAGAGGTCAAAAATGAAATGAGCGTGGCCAAGACCCCGACAATGGCGGACAAGATTGATGACGCCTCCATTACCGCCCAGGTCAAGATGGCGCTGCTCTTTCATCGCTCAACCAGTGCCCTCAATACCTCGGTCACCACTGAGAATGGTGTGGTTTTTTTGTCTGGCGAGGCTGGCAATGAAGCTGAAAAAGAACTGGTGAATGAAATAGTCATCGATATACAAGGCGTCCGGAGCGTGGTCAACAACATGAGAGTGGAGAAAACCAAAACCCGTAGGAAGCGGCCTGCTATCGAAGGGTGTTGATGGCTACTCAGCGCCGTTTCAAGGCCGGGATGGGGAAGGGTGGTTGGCTCCGAAAGGGTCGATCCTAACAGGAAAAAAGGATGTGAGGGCAGGCCCCATCCGGAAGGTGGAGGGATAAGGCCGCTGACCCAGATTGCCGGTGCAAGACCTTCAGCAAAACAAAGACGCAAACGGAAAGAGAGGTGGTAAATATGGCATTCAGGCAGGATAGTTCCCAGAAAATGCGGCAAGAAATGCAGAATATCATCAATCATGCCCACGCCCTCGTGGATGCCACTTCCGGAGAGCTGGACGACAAGGTGAAATCAGCAAGAAGCGCCCTGCAGCAACGTCTGGACTCGGCCAGGGGCGAGTACGGCCATCTTGAAAACCAAGTGATGGACAAGGTCCAGGCCGCTGACAAGTTCATTCATGGTAAACCCTATTATGCCCTGGGCAGCACCTTTGCCGCGGGGCTGCTTCTGGGCTGGATCATGTCCAGGGAATAAAAGCGCCGTGGTGGCCGGGCATTATAAAGAAGCAGAGCAGGCTGGCGCCGCCTTTCTGCCGGGAATCGACCAGGGATCTCATTCCCACGGCAGACAATGCCTTACTTCGGCAATAGAGGAGAACCCCGATTTTGCCGGTCCATAATGTTGATATCGCAAAAATTTTCGAGCAGATCGCTGATCTTCTGGAGATCCAGGATGCCAACCCGTTCAGGGTCCGGGCCTATCGGAACGCTGCCCGGACCGTGTCCAGCATGGCCCGCGAGGCGGCGGACATGGCGGCCAAAGACGAGGATCTTACTTCGCTGCCCGGCATTGGCAAGGATCTGGCGGGGAAGATAAAGACCATTGTTGCCTCCGGCACCCTGCCTCTGCTGGAGGAGTTACAGAAAGGCGTTGCCAAGGAATTGACAACCCTTATGGAGGTGGAAGGGCTGGGTCCCAAGCGCGTTTCCATGCTGCATAAGAAGCTGGGCATCACCAATCTCAAAGAGCTGAAAGAGGCTGCCCAGGCCGGTACAATCAGGGAGCTCTCCGGTTTCGGCCCGAAGACGGAACAGAAGATCCTGGAAGACCTGAGCCGGGTCAAGGAGGGTGCGGGCCGGGTATTGTTGGTGGAGGCCGAACAGTTTGCCGAGTCATACCGGGCCTATCTGGAAGGGGTTAAAGGTGTGAAAAAGGTCATTGTGGCGGGGAGCTACAGAAGGCGCCTGGAGACCGTGGGCGATCTGGACATTCTTGTCACCTGTAAAAAGGATGCACCGGTGATGGAGAGCTTTGTGGGCTACGATGAGGTGGCAAGGATTATATCCCAAGGCAAAACCCGTTCCACGGTGGTGCTGCGTTCCGGCATGCAGGTGGATCTGCGTGTGGTACCCGGCACCAGCTATGGGGCGGCGCTCCATTACTTCACCGGTTCCAAGGCCCATAATATCGCGGTGCGGAAAAGAGGGACCGCCAAGAAATTGAAAATAAATGAATATGGGGTCTACAGGGGCAAAAAAAAGGTGGCCGGCGCCACGGAACAGGAGGTGTATGCCCAGGTTGATCTGCCCTATATAGAACCGGAACTCCGGGAAGACCGGGGGGAAATAGAGGCCGCCCTGAACGATGCCCTGCCGCGGCTCATCACCCTTGGAGACATAAAGGGCGATCTGCACTGTCATAGCCAGCATACAGACGGCAGAAACAGTATCAAGGAGATGGTGCAGGCGGCCCGGGAACTCGATTATGAATATCTGGCTATAACCGATCACTCCAAGCGCGTCTCCGTGGCCAAGGGGCTGGATGAAAAGAGGCTGCGGCAACAGATGGAGGAGATCGACGACCTTAACGACACACTTTCCGGCATCACGCTTCTCAAAGGCATTGAAGTGGATATTCTTCCTGACGGCTCCCTTGATCTGCCCGACACTGTTCTCCGTGATCTGGACATCGTTGTCTGTTCGGTGCATTCCAAATTCGATCTCTCCAGGGACAAGCAGACCGAACGCATCATCAGGGCCATGGATAACCCTTTTTTCAATATCCTGGCCCATCCCACCGCCCGGATGCTGGGCAGCCGCCAGCCCTATGAGCTCGATATGGACAGGCTCATGAGGGCGGCTGCAGAGCGGGCTGTTTTCCTGGAACTGAATGCCCAGCCCCAGCGGATGGATCTGACGGATATCCACTTGAAAAGAGCAAAAGAGATCGGCGTGCAGGTGGTGATCTCCACCGACGCCCACTGGCAGGGGAATCTGAACTATATGCGTTTCGGGGTCGGTCAGGCTAGACGGGGCTGGCTGGAAGCCGATAATGTGGTGAACACCCGATCCCTGACGCAACTGCGCCGGCTGCTTAAGAGGTAAAGAGGACCAAACAAAGGTAGCCCCGGGGAAGGAATGCCCGCAGGAGAAGGCCAGAGAAGGAGATTGCAGTTGGCAACGGCAAAGAAAAACAAAAATATTCCTGATATAGATCCTTCAGAAATCGACAGCAAGGCCGAGGCGGAAAAGGCGGTGGCAGAGCTGCGGGAGGCGGTGCGCTATCACGATTACCGTTATTATGTGCTGGACAAGCCGGTGATTGCCGATTCCCAATATGACCGCCTCTTTGAGAACCTGAAGCGACTTGAAGAGAAATTTGACCTGGTTTCCCCTGATTCCCCGACCCAGCAGGTGGCAGGGGAGCCCAGGGAAGAGCTGGGCACCGTCAAACATCCCCTGCCCATGCTGAGTCTGAAGGCCGCTTATGACGAGAAAGAGATCAGGGATTTTGCTGAAAAATGCCGCAAAAAGCTGGGGGGCAAGAGTCTTGAATATGTGATTGAACCCAAGTATGACGGCCTCTCCATTGAACTGATCTATGAAAACGGCACCCTGGTCACTGCCGCCACCCGGGGTGACGGGGAGACCGGGGAAGATGTGACCGCCAATGTCAAGACCATTCGCGCTCTGCCCCTTGCGCTTCTTGCCAGCCAGGGCCTCTCCGTGCCCAGCCGCCTGGTGGTGCGGGGAGAGATCTACATGCCCCTTGACAGGTTCAACGAGCTTAACCGGCAGCGGGAAAAAGAGGGGGAGCAGCCCTTTGCCAATCCCAGAAATGCTGCGGCCGGCTCGGTACGGCAGCTTGATCCCAAAATCACCGAAAAGAGACCTCTGCATCTTTTCCTCTATGAAATACCTCTTTGTGAAGGGTGCGATCTCAAGAGCCACTGGCAGGCGCTGGAAGCCATGCCCAAGTGGGGATTGCCCGTAAACCGCACCATGCAGTTTCTGGTTGAGGGGATAGACCATGCCCTGGAATATCACGGCAAGATGATTGCTCAACGAGACGAACTCAATTTTGAGATCGATGGCGTGGTGATCAAGGTAAATGATTTCAAGGCCAGGGAAAAGCTCGGCAGGCGGCAGCGTGATCCCCGCTGGGCCATTGCCTATAAATTTGAGCCCCGCCATGCCCAAACCCAGGTCAGGGAGATCATCGTCAATGTGGGCCGCACCGGCACCCTCACCCCCGTGGCCCTGCTGGAGCCGGTGCAGATAGGCGGAGTGGAAGTAAGACGCGCCTCGCTGCACAACCTGCGGCAGGTGGAAGAAAAGGACATCCGCATCGGCGACACCGTGATAGTGGAGCGGGCAGGTGATGTTATTCCCTATGTGGTCAAGGTCCTGACAAAAAAGCGTCGGGGCCAGGAGAAGAAATTTTCCATGCCCAGCCGCTGTCCCTCCTGCGGCGGCGATGTCCTGGTGGCCAAAGATAAAAAAAAGAGCCGCTGCACCAATATGAATTGCCCGGCTCAATTGCAGCAGCGGATTCAGCATTTCGCCTCTGCGCGCGCCCTGGATATCGACGGTCTGGGAGAGAAACGGGCCGCCCAGCTTGTGGAAAAGGGGCTGGTCACATGGCTCCCCGATATCTTGACGCTGAGGCCGGACGATCTGCTTGCCCTGGAAGGATATGCGGAGAAGGCAGCGCACAATCTTTATAACGCCATTCAGCAAGCCAAGGAAACCACCCTGGTCCGATTTATATACGCCCTGGGCATCCCCCTGGTGGGGGAGCATCTGGCCGGCGTCCTGGCGGCGCACTATGAAGATCTCCCTGCCCTGCAAAAGGCGGCAGAAGAGGAACTGCTGGAAATTCCGGAGATCGGCCCGGAAGTGGCCCACAGCATTGCCGTTTTTTTTACGGAAAAGCATAACCGCAAGGCAGTGGAGCAGCTGGTGGCAGAGGGGGTCCGCCTGGAAAATCCGATCTTTTCAGGCAAGAGGGGAAGCCTTCCACTTGCCGACCTCAAGTTCGTCTTCACCGGCTCTCTGCAGGAGTGGACCCGTGATGAAGCAAAGAGCCTTGTCCAGCGCCTGGGCGGCCGGGCAACGACAAGCGTCTCATCGGAAACCGATTATGTGGTGGCCGGAGCCGGTGCCGGCTCCAAACTGGCTGAGGCGGAAGAGCTTGACATCCCCATATTGTCCGAGGAACAATTTCAAGATCTCCTCAATAAAAAGGGGTAAGGGTCGGCACTTTCCGGCAAAGGGAGCCATCCGGCTGAAAGAAAAGAGTCGCTGTTTCACCGGCGCCAATCTCGTCTGTCGGCCGGGGTCATCTTTGCAGATTGTTTTGTCCATGGTGGCCGGATCAACCGGCAAGTTCGATTATCAATCTTTATTGCTGCCCTGCAGCACACAAGGAGGAGATCCATGAGTTCCATTGCCAAAATGATCGAGTTAAGTGCTGATTCCGAGAAAAGTTTTGAGGACGCCCTGGAGGCAGGCATCCAAAGAGCTGAGACCACTTTGCGCAATGTCCGCGGTATTTGGATCAAGGACAAGGAAGTATTGATTAAGGAGGGTGCTCCCCGCGTATATCGTCTCCATCTGAAAGTAACATTCAGGCTCGATTAAAAAGGAAGGGGATACCAGTGTACCTGGTATCCCCTTAGGCAACGGCAGAGCTCCTCTCTCCATGAGAGGATTTCAGCGATTATAAGGATGACCCTGAAGGAGGAGTTATGGATGTGGCGCCGATCTGGAGTACTGTGCTCAGTCTGGTCTTTCTCGCTGTGGGCGCGGTTTGCCTTTATCTCATCTTGATGGCGCAAGGCAGGCCGCAGGTTGAAGACTATAAGCGTCTCGCCCGCTATCATCGGTGGAGCGGCCGGCTTTTTTCCGGGCTTTTTTTTCTCATGTTCGTCTTCATGCTGGCAAGAATTGAAGATCAATGGGAACAGTCTTCTGCCCGCATTGCCATCCATGTTGCCCTGGCAACGGCGCTGCTGGTGCTCATTATCCTGAAGGTAGCGATTCCGCGCTATTTCCCCAAGCTGCGCCAGCATCTGTTTTTGTTGGGTGTTTCCATCTATGTGGCCGCCTTCACCATGGTGGGGATTTCCGCCGGCTATTATCTTATCTGGAAATATCAAGAGGTTCCCTATCTTTCCCATGCCGAATTGCCCCCTAGAATGCTGGAGACGGCGATGGGCAAGCAGCTTTTTATTGAAAAATGCTCAACCTGCCATCTCCTGGAAAACATTATGCATCCCAGAAGTGAGGAATCATGGGAAAAAATTATGAACAGAATGGTTGACCTGGCGGCCCCGAGAATTACCCGGGCTGATGGGAGCCAGATTCTTCACTACCTGGTCCTAACCCACACTCCCCGTTCTGGCAGGGAGGGATCTCTTCTGCAAAGGTACTGTTTTCCCTGCCATGAGAAAGAATCCGACATTCTCGTGGAAAATTACAGCAGGGCTGATTGGCGGGAAACCGTGCGGCGGATGCGGGAATATGGACCCGACATCATTCCGCAGGAAAAGGTCGGGGAGATTGTCGATTTCCTGGTTCAGGAAACAGCGGAATGAGATTAAGCAGAGACGCTGCCGTAATGAGAGTGAACTGCCAAAGAGATTCTGATCATGCTATCATGGTGGACAGGGGCGATTATCACCATGGGGTTGCCGATGATCTGCTCATCCCGATGAAGGAGCAGCAAATTCTTGGAGCAACCTGAAACTTGTGGGGGAAGATAATGAAAGTACTGATTGTTTATTACTCAATGTACGGGCATGTCCATAAGATGGCGCAAAGCGTTGCCCAAGGGGTTGCCTTGGTTGCCGGCGCGGAACCGGTTTTACGGCGGGTACCGGAGACCCTGCCCGAGGACGTTATCGAGAAGATGGGGGCGGCGGCAACCATTGCCCTGCAGCAGGAAATACCGGTCTGTAGTGTCGAGGAACTTGTTGAGGCGGATGCGGTTATTTTCGGGACCCCCACTCGTTTCGGCAACATGTGCGGCCAGATGAAACAGTTTCTTGATGCCACTGGTTCCTTGTGGCAGAAGGGGGCGCTGGTGGGCAAGGCCACCGGAGTCTTCACCAGCTCCAATACCCAGCACGGCGGCCAGGAGTCGACCATCCTCAGTTTTCATATTGTCCTCCTGCATCAGGGCATGGTGGTGGTGGGCCTGCCCTATGCATTTCCCGGCCTGATGGAGACAGATGAGATGAGCGGCGGCTCTCCCTACGGGGCCAGCACCATCGCCGGTAATGACGGCAGTCGGACCCCCACTGACAATGAACTCAATGGCGCTCGTTATCAGGGAGAGCATATCGCCAGGATTGCCGCCAAGCTGATGGTCTGAAAAGGGGGGGCAGGCAGGTCAAGCCGAGGATAATGCCTTTAATTTCAGCGCAGAGCGGTTGCGTTCTGGCCTTAAACGCTCTTTTCCATTATGATCGCGACATGGGTTATTATATGGCCGCTATTGCCTATCCTTGCCGTGAAGGCCCGGCCGGGGATTTCTGTGCTGCTGCTTTTCGGCGGCAGAGGAGGTCAAGGGGTGGGCATGTTGGTGGACAGCCTCGTCCCTGTCAAGATGCAGAGAATAAAAAACCACTGTCTTAAGGAGATGGATGCTTAAAGAACTTGAGCTGGGACCAAGACAACGGGGGACTATTTCCGCGGCAATGACTTTGAGCGCGGTGCTGCTGCTGGCACTGGTTTTCAGCGCCATCGTCTGGGGTTTGGCGCGCTTTGCCGGGGCCTTTCAGAATGTGTTGCTGCCCCCCGTGGTTGCGGCTATCCTCACCATGCTGTTGCGGCCCTATTACAGCTGGGTGGTGGGGGTCTGCCGGGGCTCCAAGGCCGCTGGCCTGGTTCTCTTTTTTCTTTCCGCCCTCCTGCCCCTGGCCCTCTTTATCTGGTTTGCCGGCGTCTTTGCCGCCAATCAATTGCTGGGGATGTTCGAAGAATTGCCCTCCATGATCAATACCATGCAGGAGGCGGGGCGGTCGCATTGGCCGCAGGCTGCGGCCCTGCTGGAGAAGTACGGCTTGACGGCCGAGTTTGGTGCCTTGCTGGACAATCCAGGCGAAATGGTGGCCAAGGCCCTTAAGGCTTCAGGAGAGCGGCTATCCCACTCCCTTGCCCAGATGTTTCAGTCCGTGGCCGGGCTGTTCGCCTGGGTGGTACTTCCCGTCTATCTGGCCTTCTTTCTGATGGCGCAGCCATTTCAGCCCCACCAGATCGGGGAATTCCTGCCGTTTCTCAAGGAAAAAACCAGGGAAGACGTTATCTATCTGTTCGATCAGTTCATCGGCATCCTTCTCACTTTTTTCCGCGGCCAGATCATCATCGCCCTGGCCCAGGGCATACTCTATGCTCTGGGCTTTGCCCTGGTGGGGCTGCCCTATGGCATTGTCATCGGCATGGTGCTGGGGCTGCTCAACATCATCCCCTATCTGGGGAGCATCGCCGGTCTCGGCGTCGCCCTTCCCCTGGCCTATTTCGGTGATGAAGGGGGCCTCCTGCAGCTGGCACTGGTGCTGGTGGTCTTCAGCGTGGTGCAGGCCATTGAAGGCTATCTTCTTACTCCCAAGATTATGGGCGACCGCACCGGCCTCCACCCCGCCCTGATCATTTTCGCGGTCTTCTTCTGGGGAGTTGCCTTGGGCGGTATCTTCGGCATGATGCTTGCCGTGCCTCTCACCGCCTTTGCCGTGGTATTCTGGAGGTTGCTGAAGAAGAAATATATTACGGAAGTTGTCTAGGGGCCTGTCGGACTTAGACATAAATCTACTGCAAATTCGAGAAATCGAGGCCGCAGGTGCCGGAAAATATCCCGGGATAATGGTCATAGACAATGCATCCTGAATACCGCTTGGAGCAAGCGACATCTTAGAGAGAAGAAGGGTGGATCTTGACTGAAAGAATGACACATAAATCCGTAGTGATCTGCGCTCCTGGCCATCTGGGAATGCGGGTTTCCCATAGGTTTTTATGGCTGGCAGTGGGGGCCTTGTTGTGGTCTGGACACCTTCCTGCCATCGCGGTTGCCCAAAACGCCTGTGCCGGGATTCATGTGGTGATTCCCAATATTAAAAACAATGACGGCGCTGTGGCCTGCGCTCTTTTTTCAAAGCCTGAAGGTTTCCCTGGCAAGTTTATGCGCTTTGCCGACAAAATAGTGATGACAAAAATTGAGGGACGGCAGGCGCGCTGCGATTTTGTCAGTATCGAACCGGGCACATACGCGCTGGCTGTCATTCATGATGAAAATTTGAATGGTGAGCTGGACACGAATTTTTGGGGAGCGCCCGCGGAAGGCTATGGTTTTTCAAGCGGGGCAAAAGTTTCGATGTTCAAAGCGCCTTCTTTCTCTGATGCCCAGTTATCTTATGACGGTGAGATTCTGGATCTGGAGATAAGTTTGAAATACTAAATCCGAGATGGAAAAGGGCCTGAAGCGGCAGACAGGATGACTAACCAAGAGTATGTCCAAGACGTCAGAGGCAAAGGATGCCGGAACCCTCCGGGCAGATATTTTTCCGCAGGGCAAAGAGAGTGGTTCTCTCTCCTTTTTCTATAGCAACTTCTTTTGCAGGAGAATTGCTTGTTCTGATTAAGGTGTGATAAAATTTTTTAACTGTAGAGAAGGGAAAATCCAGCGACCAAATTCTCCATGCCAAAAAAATATCTTGTCATCTGGCATGAAAAAGAGGGGAAACGGCTGGCAGTCATTTCTTTTGACTGTAATTTGTTGGATTTTTTCATAAAAAAAACAGGGAGGCTGACTGTCATGGGTAAAACCATTACCAAATATTGGTGGACTTTTTTGCTGCGCGGCATTATTGCGGTTTTTTTTGGTATTGCCGCAATGGTTTTACCAGGGATTACCCTTGGGGTTTTAGTCCTTTTGCTGGGGGCCTTTCTCGTAGCTGACGGTGTGGTCACCCTTTTTTCTTTATTTTATTGGCGACAGCATCGCCCCCGCCACTGGTTCTTGATGTTGATGGAGGGGTTGGCAGGCATGCTCATCGGTGTGGGAATCTTTATATGGCCCGCCGCGAGCACCTTGGTCATCATTCTGCTGGTGGGAGTGTGGGCGGTTATTACCGGTATACTGGAGATTGCCGCGGCAATTAACCTGCGCGCTTTCATTGAACATGAATTCCTGCTGGGTTTGAGTGGTCTTCTCTCTATACTCTTTGGTGTCATCCTCTTTCTCTTTCCGCAGCTAGGCGGTGTTGCCATGGTGTGGGTCGTTGGTATCTATGCGCTCTTATTCGGTATTTTGCTTATTTTCTTGGGGTTCAAGCTCCGCCGGCTGGAAGTAGAGGTCTAACGGTTGCAAAAATGCTTTGCTTGCCATGGTAGGGATTGTCAAGGCATGGTGAAAAGAGGGAGAGGGAGCCCTCTTTCATACCGACTAAGGGGAGTGGTATGAAGCTTTTTCGGTTCACAACGGTCATGTTGCTCTTCTTCTGGGGATTATTTTTCTTGGCCGGGGGGGATGTCCGTGCCCAGGACGCAGATGCAGTCTCTGCGGAAAGCCTTGATTTTGGCGATCTTTTTACGCTCTATCAGCCCTACCTGGGCAACATCTCGGCCTATGAGCCCCTCTTTTTTTTGGTGGGAACAGAACCTGAAAAAAGTACCTTTCAGATCAGTTTCCGTTACGAACTGTTCAACCCCGAAGGCCCTTTGGTCACCAGCCATCCCTGGGTTAAGGGCTTTAATTTCGGCTATACCCAGACATCCTTCTGGGATCTCAAGTCAAAATCTGCAACTTTTGAAGATACCAGTTATAAGCCGGAGCTTTTTCATCTTTCCGCCAATCTGCCGGCGCGTCCCTCCTGGCTGCAGGGCTTGTTTCTCCAAAGCGGACTCCATCACGAATCCAACGGCCAGGGGGGGGAGGAGTCGCGCCGCGCCGATATTCTCTATCTGAAGCCGCTGCTGATCTTTTACAGTGGAGAGTCCCAGCTTGGGCTGCAGATTGCTCCCAAGGTATGGATATACATAGATGAGAGCGGTAATAACGGCAATATCGCCGACTACCGGGGTTATTTTGAGGTGGAGGCCAAGGCGGGCAAGGCCGAGGGCCTGGTGGCCAGTACGGCCCTGCGGTGGGCCAAGGAGGGCGGTTCCGTACGGGTTGATCTGAGCTGGCCTGTGCACCACTATCTGTACGATAATCTCTCCTTTTTTATCCAGATGCAGTACGTCAATACCCTGGCCGAGAGTATCCTTGACTACCATGAGCGCACCGAGGCCTTCCGCCTGGGCATCTCTTTTGTCCGTTAAAAGATAAAGGAGGCCTGTTGAAAATCATTTTCTCCCATAAAAACCTCGCCCATGATAGGCAGCGGCGCATCCCGCTCCGCCATCAAAGAGATGGGAGATGCCGCGGATGCAACGATATCAATCCCGGCCATGGCACTTATTGCAGAGATTTTTCTGGAAGCGGCTGTAATCACTGGCCAGGCGGTCATAAAATGTTTTCTGTGTTTCAGCGGCAGTACGACCTTGGGCCAGATGGGCTGGGCTGTTGTTGTCGATGCCAGGAAAGACACCCTCATAAATGATAAATTCGGCATTCATATTCCAGCGGAGCATGTTGTCCCAGCCTGAGGCATGGGCCCGGTGGCAGGAGAGACACATGACATTCACCCCACCGGCAGGTCCGCTGCTGTCCATGGTTGCGGCCCTTGTTTTTACCAATGAATAATCCTTGGAGCCAATCTCGTAGGGAACAAGGGAGGTATAGGAGGAAGTGTAATTGCCTGTTGCATCTCCTGAGGATATGTAGCTATTATAATTACTGATTATCTGGGAGGTAAAGACGGCATTGCGGCCCACCGGATGTTTATAGAAACTGTTGAGCTGGTGATGACAATTCTGGCACCACTCTGTCATGCCGCTCCCATATACAACACGGGTATCGCCGGACGTTTCTGCTCTGTTGTAATGGGAGGGAGCGATGGCCACAGGCGGATCAGAGCTGAAAACGGGAACCCCGGGCCTGCTTTTCGGTTGATATCCTTGGCCGGCCAGCAAACGGTAGACGCCAACACTCTTGTCCGCCTCAGGATCAGGACTGTCGGCATATGAACCGGAGGCAATGATGGGCGGGCCCGTAGTGGTTATGGTGCCGTCTTCAAGGCGGCGATAGCTGCCATGGGGGTCGTGACAACTGATACAGGAAAGGCTGGAGGCAGGGTAGGTGCCGCCCGGGGCCACGGCATAGTTGCTGTCCGGGCCATAACCATAATCAAGGGCCACGATATTGTGGCCATGGTTGTCCCCTTCGCTGCGCAGGGTGAAATCCATGCCCTCAGCAACGGGCCAGGTGTAATTTTTTTTCAACCAGCAGAAGTCGCCACCGGGCGGGAGCTGCCGACAGAGAGGGGAGCTGGCCGTATCCGTGGCAATATGATGCTGGCTGGTCAGGGACGTCCCTGTCCGGCCCTGGTGACACCTGAGACAGGTAGAGCTTGCATCGCTGCCGATCAATGCCGGCGGTGTGGTATGGCATTCCTGGCAATCGCCTGTGCCACCATTATGAAATATTTCCTGGCAGAAAGCAGCTGGCCTGAAAAAGAGGAGTGGTGCTAAAATAAAAAATTGGCAGAAAAGTATTATTATTTTCATAGGTTGTTGATTTTCAGTGTATTCATGCGAAGCTGGCCAGGTTCAAGGGGTCTGCTTTTGACAAGGGAGACCTGGGGGCAGAGATGCAAAAAATATGCTCGCTATGTCAACAAGTTCTCTCATCTTTTTATTTCAGGCAGTTATGGGCCCCAGGGACAGGGCGCGGCAAGAGGGAGGCGAAAGATTTTCCGGAAAAAGAATATATTTTTTTCCTGGATTCCGGAAGGACTCTTTCTGAAACCATTTTTGCAGCAGAACTTCTGCCGAAAGCAAACCCGCCACCTTTTCTGGTGAGGAGAGCGCAAGGAGGCACACCAGGGCGGCAAAAAAAGAGAGAGCAGCACCATGCGAGGCAGAGATGCAAAGGGCAGAGAGGTACAGTCTCTCATCGGGAGATGGTGGCTGTCATGGCGAAGAATATTTCGTCGTAATGAAAAAAGAGGGGTTCGACATGGCAACAAATTCAATATCAATCGTCAAGATTCTGGGTATCGCCTTATTGGTTCTGGGTATTGGCCTGGCCTTTTGGGGCTATCAGCTGTCAGGTTCCGTTGGCTCGGAGATAACGGAAACCATAACCGGCTCAAGCCCTGACAAGGTAATGACGCTCTACATTGCGGGGGCGGTCAGCTTTGTAGTTGGTTTATTCCTCTATACGAAAAAATAAAAAGGAAGCTATCATGGACGCAAACAGTTTGATTATCTTTTTGGCAATTGGCGCCCTGGCCGGCTGGTTGGCCGGTATTATCATGAAGGGGAAAGGATTCGGCATTATCGGCAATATTGTTGTGGGTATTATCGGCGCCTTTTTCGGCGGATTTTTATTCAACTTCTTCGGCATAGCAGCCGGGGGCTTACTGGGCTCTTTGATTACCGCAACAGTGGGCGCTGTTGTCCTGTTATTTCTGGTGAGCTTGGTGAAGAGGGGCTGATGAGGGGCTTGCGCAGCTGTCCCCGGCCGAGGGGAGGCATGCACCCCGAAGTTCGCCAGGAGCCGGAAGATTTTTCAGGGGCGTCCCGCGTGGGGCATGATTTCTATTGAGCTTTGCATCCTCATCTGCCCTTACAATGTAAGGCGCTATCCAGCAGGTCCCGCACTGTCTGACCCAGTTCCCGCACGGAAATCGGTTTCATCATATATGCCTGGATACCCAAGTCCTGAACCTCTTCCTTGGTGGTCAAATCACTGAAGCCGGTGCAAAGAACAACGGGGAGGTCTGGGCGGATAATCAGCGCCTTTCTGGCCAGTTCAACACCGGTGAGGTGGGGCATGGTCATGTCCGTAATCAGCAGCTCAAAGAGCATGGGGCTTTCCTCGATGCAGGCCAAGGCCTCAAGGCTGTTGTTGAAAACGGTTACCTCATAGCCAAGACTCAGCAGGATTTTCTGCAACATGGTGGTGATCATCTTTTCATCATCCACCACCAGCAGGTGTTCCGTGCCAATGGGGATGGGGATGGGACCATGAGTCTCAGGCAAAGAAGGGGGCTCCTCTAGGCTGGGGAGATAGACATGAAAGTTCGTCCCTTTACCCAGCTCACTGTACACCGTGATATCCCCTTGATAGCTCTTGACAATACCGTGGACCACAGCAAGACCGAGGCCGGTGCCTTCTCCCTTGTTTTTGGTGGTAAAATAGGGATCAAAGATATGGGCCATGGTTTTTTTCTTTATGCCGCAGCCGCTGTCACTGACTTCCAGCAAGAGATAGTTGCCGGCGGCAAGATCGGAGCCGGGAATCTTGCTGTCGTCCTCAAGGGTAATTTGGCTCAGGCGCACTCCCAGCATGCCGCCGCTTTCCTGCATGGCTTGATAGGCGTTGGTGCAGAGATTCATGGTGATCTGGTGGAACTGGGTGGGGTCGGCCAGAATGGTTCCGCATGCCGCAGCGAATTCGGCGCGGATGGTAATGGTGGAAGGCAGTGAGGCCTGGAGAAGCTTGAGGACCTCCTTCACTATCAGCTGCGGCTGCAGGGGCTTTTTTTCCTGGGGAGCATGGCGGCTGAAGACCAGGATCTGCTTCACGAGATCCTTGGCCCGCTCAGCAGCCTGGGAGATTTGTTGCAGATGGCCGGCCTGGGGATCGCTGGGGGCAAGGCTGGACAAAGCCAGCTCTGCATAACCGAGAATCGGCGTGAGGATGTTGTTGAAGTCATGGGCCACGCCGCCGGCCAGGGTGCCCATGGCCGCCATCTTTTCGGCGTGCCTGAGCCGCTCCTCCAGTTTTATCCGGGCCGTAATATCGCGGACGCTTTCAATGCCGGCGATGATCTTGCCATCCGCATCTTTCATGGGGCTGGCGGTGACCTCCAGATGGATGATCCCCTTTGGTGTTGTCGCGCTGGTCACCTGGCGATGAACCTTGTCATCGGCAAAGGATTGCACCAGGAGGCAGCCGTCACATATGGTGTCGCGGTGTTGATAGGCCTGGTAGCAGTATTTACGGGTGTGCAGGCCCTGTTTTTCTATATGCACCTTGTTTTGATACAGGATCTTGAAGTCGCGATCCTGAACAGTGATGCCGTCGGTGAGGGTGGCCAGGAGGGATTCAAATTTATTTTTTTCATGGCGGAGCGCCCTGGTCTGGGCCTGACGGGCGCTGATATCGCGGACCACCGAGATCAAAAAATTCTTGCCGTCGCGAAGAACATGGCTGGTGGTTATCTCCACCGGGAAGCGGCTGCCATCCTTGCGAATATGCGCACTTTCAAAGATAAGGCCTTGCTTGTGGATCCGGGCCACTTGCTTCGACCAGGCGGCTATGTCCGCCAAACTCCCTGAGATATCGATGACCCTGAGGGCCAGAAGTTCAGCGGCGCTGTAGCCCAGGTTCGAGCAGGCCTTGTGGTTGACGTAGATGAAGGCGCTAGTGTCGGCATCAATGATGAAGATGGCGTCATTGCTCTGGTTGATAAGGGTCGACAGCAGGGCGAGCTCTTCTCGGGCCAGGTACTCTTCAGTGATGTCCACGAGCAGAGACTGTCTGGAATGGGTGCCGTCGTCATTGTTGATGGTGGTGTTGGTGATATTATACCAGCGCTCATCCTTGGGGCTTTTCATCTGCCA
>JAVLBA010000051.1:0-17774 GCA_031581485.1 Desulfurivibrionaceae bacterium
TCCCTTTATCAGGATCAATGGTCTGCCTCTGGCCACCTATCGCTGTGCCACCGGCAATATCCTCAAACGCCTCACCAGCAACCTCGGGTTCACCCTCAAGCAGCATACCTTCCGCAAACCGCAGCCGGCAATGGCACTCCTGGACGACTACCTCGCCCGGGGCATCCCGGTGGGCCTGCAGACCAGTGTCTATTGGCTGCCCTATTTCCCCAAGGCCTATCGTTTTCATTTTAACGGCCATAATCTGGTGGTCTATGGCAAAGAAGGCAATGACTACCTGATCAGTGACCCGGTTTTCCCCATGACCGTCACCTGTTCTGCCGAGGATCTGGTCCGGGCACGATTTGCGGCCGGCGCCCTTGCCCCCAAGGGCAGGATGTATGTCCTTGCCGAAGGCGGCGCAGAGCCTGATCTGGGGGCGGGCATCATGGACGGCCTGGGTTTGGTTTCCAGGACCATGCTCAAACAGCCCTTTTTCCTCATCGGGGTCAGGGGCATTCGTTTTCTGGCCGGTCGCCTGGCCAAATGGCCTGAGCGCCTGGGGCGGCAAAGGGCGGATCTGCACCTGGGTCATCTGGTACGGATGCAGGAGGAGATCGGCACCGGCGGCGGCGGCTTCCGCTTTCTCTTTGCTGATTTTCTCAAGCAGAGCGGCGATCTCCTTGATATTGCCCCCTTGTCCGCCTCTGCCCTGGAATTCAGCCATATCGGCGATAGGTGGCGGGATTTTGCCGTCATGGCGGCCCGGATCTGCAAGGGACGGGCCCTGGAGGGTGACACCTATGCGGCCATGGCCGCTCTGATGATGGAATGTGCCGCCCTGGAAGAGCAGGCCTTTGGCACCCTTCTTGGAATTGTTGAGGAGTCAAAATGACCCGCCCCCCAGCCATTGCCATAGAGGGGCTGGTCAAGGCCTATGCCGGCCAGGAAAGTCCGGCCGTAAACGGCATGAGCCTTGTTGTGCCGCAGGGCATACTTTTTGGCCTGCTGGGGGCCAATGGCGCCGGCAAGTCGACAACCCTGGCCCTGCTCTGCGGTCTGACCGGAGCAGATAGCGGCACCATGGAGATCCTGGGGCGACGGATGTTGCCGGCGGCCCGGAAGGTCAAGCAATTGCTTGGTTTCGTCCCCCAGGATATCGCCCTGTATGAGCATCTCACCGGTCGGGAGAATCTGCGGTTTTTTGCCAGACTCTATGGCGTCGGCAGAAAGCAGCTGCCGGAGAGGGTAGATTTCTGCCTCCACTTGGCCGGCCTCGCCCCCCGGGCGGATCAATTGCTTGCCACCTATTCCGGCGGCATGAAGAGACGCCTCAATCTGGCAGTGGGCCTTCTCCATGAGCCGGAGATCCTCTTCCTTGATGAACCCACGGTGGGCATTGATGCCCAGTCCAGGCAGTTGATTCATACCCAGCTCCAGCACCTGGTGGGCCAAGGGCTTACCATCGTCTATACCACCCATTACATGGAAGAGGCTGAGCAGCTCTGCACTCTGGTGGCTATTATTGATCAAGGGAAAATAGTCGCCATGGATACCCCGCAGGGGTTGATGGCCCGCCATGGGTGCCGCAATCTGGAAGAATGCTTTTTCCTGCTCACCGGTAAAGCCTTACGGGATTAATGGTTATGAACAGGATTTGCACAGTTGCCGCTAAAGAACTTCTCCTCCTCAGGCGCGATTTGGGCGGCATGCTGGTGCTTTTTCTCATGCCCGCCGTCCTGGTGCTCATCATTACCCTGGTGCAGCAGAATGTCATGGAGCTTACCGGTGAACAGCGCAGCCGCCTGCTTTTCATCGATGAAGAGCAGGGGGATCTGGGCCGCGCTTTCCAGGCTGCCCTGGCCGAGGATTCCTTCCTGGAAATCCATTCCTGGCCGCCGCAGAGAAGGGCGGAGGCCTTGGCGGCGGTGCAGGACGGCGCCTATACGGCCTGCCTCATCCTGCCGGCCGGCACCGGCAAGGCCTTGCGCACCTATCTGGAAGAGAGCCTGGAGGGGCAATCCTCGGCCGCAGGTGCAGAGGCGGATCCGCTGCCCCCTCTCACTGTTTATTTTGATCCGGCCATGCTTCCCGCCTTCCGCAGCGGCGTGCTGGGCAAGGTGAAGATGGCCTTTGGCCGGGTGGAAATGGCCGAGAAGATCGACTTTATAGGGACATACCTGACCCGCAAGCTCACCGCCTTAGGGATACCTGCGGCATATCTTTCGGAGCAGGAACTGGGGCTGACCGGCCTCAAACAGGACCTGCTGGAGGTGCGGGAGCAGGGAGACGCCATCTCAGAGGTGCAGCCCGGCGTGGTGCAGCAGAATGTGCCGGCCTGGGCGCTTTTCGGCATTTTTTTCACGGTTCTGCCCCTGGGAGGGGCCCTGCTGAGGGAACGGCAATCCGGGGTGTGGACGCGTTTCATGAGCATGCCCTTTTCCCCCTTTGTTCTGCTTTGTGGCAAGGTTGTCGCCTACCTGCTGGTCTGTTTCCTGCAGTTTCTGCTGATCTATGCCATCGGCAATCAGCTTTTCCCCCTTCTTGGCCTGCCGGCCTTTTCAATAGAGGCGGCACCGGCCCAGGTCCTTTTCATTGTCTGCGCCGCCAGCCTTGCCGCCTGCGGCTACGGCCTGCTGCTGGGTGTTGTCTGTAATAGCTATGAGCAGGTCTCCATGTTTGGTTCCATCTCCATAGTTATTTCTGCAGCCATGGGCGGCATCATGGTGCCGGTCTATGCCATGCCGCCGGCCCTGCAGCGGCTCTCGGGTTTTTCTCCCCTTAACTGGGGCCTTACCGCCTTCCACGATGTCTTGATCCGTGATGATTCCCTGTGGAGCACGGAGAGCGGCATTTTCCGCCTGCTGCTTTTCTTCCTCTGCTCTATTGGCCTGGCCTGGAAGATGGCGCGGCCCAGATGGTGATGGCCTGACCTGATTTTTTATAATGCATATCCAAGGACAATAAGAGAAAAAGATGATTATGGAAGAAGAGCAATTGGAGTCGGAACTTCTGGCCCTCATTCGAGAAACCTGCAGGCTGCCTGAGAGCGACTATACACCTGCAGAGATAATGACCCAGCCCCTGATTGGACCCGAATCGCCCCTTGGGTATAGATTCCCTTGATGCCGTGGAGATTGTGGTGATGGTGCAGAACAGGTACGGGGTGCGGATCGAGTCCATTGAGTCCAGCCGTCTGGTGCTTGAAAATTTTGCCACCCTGCTGGAGTTTATCCGTAAAAACAGGACGTCCTGAGCCGGCACCACTCCATGAGGGGATGGTCTGAAAGAGGCGGGGCAGGCTTCCGGTATGGCCCCGCAGGCCATCCTCCCCCTCCTTGATGAGAGAGGCAGAGGATGGCAGCGCACGGCTCTAGACCACTTCAAAACCTATTTTGCTGATGGCCTCCTTGATGGTGTCAGGATGGACACCGGGGGCGGCCGTGTAGCTTGCTTCTGATCTTTCAAGGTCAACAGAGACGTCTGAGACGCCCTGGATACCCTCAAGGGCCTTGGTTACCGAGGAAACACAATGTTGACATTTCATGCCGTTAATTTTAATCGTTGTCATGGGGGAACTCCTTTTTTGGTCTGAGAAAGGCAGGTAGTCTGGCATAAGAGCCGCTGATGCCGCATTATGTGTACTATCCACAATAATGCCGGAAACGGACAAAAACCACCAAGTTGTACCTGCTGAGCAGGTACCTTTGTTTTTTATACCTTTAATGGAGATGCTCCTGAGAGCAAGGTTTTTTATGGGTGCTGCCAATATGAAGAAAATGACATTACCGGTCAGGGGCATGCACTGCGCCTCTTGCTCGGCCCGCATCGAAAAGGTTGTCGGCGCCCTGGATGGGGTGGAAGAGTGCACCGTCAATCTGGCCGCGGAGACCATGAGTGTCGAGTTTGATGAGACGCGTCTATCCCTGGAAGCCCTTGCCCAGCAGGTGAAGGAGCTTGG
This sequence comes from Desulfurivibrionaceae bacterium, assembly GCA_031581485.1. Classification (GTDB taxonomy): domain Bacteria; phylum Desulfobacterota; class Desulfobulbia; order Desulfobulbales; family SURF-16; genus BM506. The sequence continues at coordinate 3,941 of JAVLBA010000051.1, forward strand.
ATTTGAGCTTGTTTTGAGTCGGGATCTAAGGCAGGAGGTTGTCCTTGATATTAAAGGGATGAGCTGTGCCTCCTGCTCAAGCCGGATAGAAAAGGTGGTGGGTGGCCTGCCCGGGGTGTCTGCCTGTTCCGTGAACCTGGCCACCGAAAAGGCCAAGGTGACCTTTGCGGCTGATCAGGTTCGGGTCCGGGATCTTATCCAGACCATCAAGGAGCTCGGATTCACTGCCACCGTCAGCCAGGTGGAGGGGCGCTCCACCTTTGCCGAAAAGCAGAGGGAGAACCGGCAGAGATTACGGGCAATGGTCCGCCGTCTCTGGCCCGCTCTTTTCCTCGCCCTGCTGGTCATGGTTTTTTCCATGAGCGAAATGGTGGGCATCTCCCTGCCGGCGGCCGTCGCGCCGGGGCAGCATCCCTTCCGCTATGCCCTTATCCAGTTTCTGCTGGTTGTGCCGGTGCTCTGGCTGGGCAGGAATTTTTATCTCATCGGCATTCCCGCCCTGCTCCGCCGGGTCCCCAACATGGATTCCCTCATTGCCCTGGGCACCGGCGCCGCCTTTATCTATTCCACCTGGAATCTTATCGAAATAGGAATGGGCATTGAGCCGTTCCACAAGGCCCATGATCTCTATTTTGAGTCGGCCGCCATGCTCATCGCCCTGGTCTCCCTGGGCAAGTATCTTGAGGCCCGCTCAAAGCTGAAAACCTCTGATGCCATCAGTAAGCTGATGGCGCTGACCCCGGATACCGCCACCCTGCTCAAGGATGGGGAGCAGGTAAAAATTCTGGCCGCGGAAATCGTCAAAGGGGACCACATCCTGGTCCGCCCCGGCGACAGGGTGGCTGTGGACGGGGTGGTGGAAAACGGCGAATCAGCGGTGGATGAGTCCATGCTCACCGGCGAAAGCATCGCCCTGAAGAAAGGGCCCGGTGATCGGCTCTATGGGGGTACTTTGAACAAGAATGGCGCCCTTACGGTGGTGGCCGACAAGGTGGGTGAGGAGACCATGGTGGCCCGGATCATCCGGCTGGTGGAGGATGCCCAGGGCTCCAAGGCGCCCATCGCCAATCTGGCTGACCGGATCAGCCTCTATTTTGTGCCCACGGTCATGGCCATCGCCCTGGTGGCCGGCCTCTCCTGGTACTTCCTGGGCCAGGCCGATTTCACCTTTGCCCTGCGCATTTTCATTGCCGTTCTTGTCATTGCCTGTCCCTGCGCCATGGGTCTGGCAACCCCTACCTCAATCATGGTGGGTACCGGTCGCGGCGCTCAGCTCGGGGTGCTGGTGAAAAACGGCGGGGCCCTGGAGATGGCCCAGAAGGTGCAGACCATCATCTTTGACAAGACCGGGACCCTGACCCATGGCAGGCCGTCCCTCACCGATTTCCTGCTCTTTTCCAGCCAGTATGATGGTGATGCCCTCCTTGCCCTCCTGGCCTCGGCAGAAAGCAGCTCCGAACATCCTCTGGCCGAGGCCCTGGTCAATTATGTCCGCCAAAAAGAGATTCCCTTTTCCCCGCCTCTTGCCTTCCAGGCCGTGCCGGGGAGGGGTATTGAGGCGCAGGTCTCCTGCGGCCAGGAGAGCTGCGCATTGCTGCTGGGTAATGTGACCCTGATGCAGGAGAGAAAGGTGGGAGGGCTCTCTTTGGAGACCGCCGCCCAGGCGGAAGAGCTCTCTGCTGCCGGCAAAACCGCTCTCTACCTCTCCATAAACGGTGAGCTGCAGGCCCTGGTGGGGGTTGCCGATCATATCAAGAACGAGACCCCGGCCACCATCAGGAAACTGCGGGCCATGGGCCTTGAGGTGGTGATGCTCACCGGGGATAATGAGAAAACCGCCCGGGCCATAGCCGCTGAAGCCGGCATTGACCGGGTCATTGCCGGGGTGCTTCCCGACCATAAGGCCCAAGAGGTGAAGAGACTTCAGGAGGAGGGGAGGGTGGTTGCCATGGTGGGTGACGGCATCAATGATGCCCCGGCCCTGGCCACCGCTGATCTGGGCATTGCCATGGGCACCGGCATCGATGTGGCCATTGAATCAGGGGATGTGGTGTTGATGAAGGGCAATCTGGATGGCGTGGTCACGGCCCTTGCCCTGAGCAGGGCCACCATGACCAATATCAAGCAGAACCTCTTCTGGGCCTTTGCCTATAATATTATCGGTATTCCGGTGGCAGCGGGTGTCTTGTATATTTTCGGCGGGCCCACTTTGAATCCGATGATTGCCGGGGCTGCCATGGCGCTCAGCTCTGTGTCGGTGGTAACAAATGCCCTGCGCCTGCGCTTTTATAGGTCGCCGCAGGTTTGACTTGACTGGCGGAGAAGCCCCCTCATTAAGGGGTGCAGATTTTTGTTAATTGCTCCGGACTGAGCGGCCGGCCAAATTCCATGCCGATGCGGAAAGGAAGCTCTTCCCCGCTTATCTTTTTGTTAAACCATTTGGTTTCTACAGGCAGAATGAGCTCCTCATCATCGAGATACAAGACGATGGCCAGCTTGAACTGGTCAGATTCCATGGGGGCATAGGCCAGATGTCTGCGGTCCGTGATGATCTGTGCCAGGGCCAGGCTGGCCCCGTGGCAGGAGATGTTGAAAAGTTGGCCGTGGATCCTTTTTGTCATGGCGTTCTGGCCTTTTCTATCGCTTAGAAAAAGACTTGCCTTGCCGCGACAGGTAAAGCGGTTTTCTCTATCCCGTTCTTTTGTCATCAATCACTGATCCTGAGTTGTTTGCTGATGGCCCTTGCCAGCAGGGGAGCCACCGAATAGATGTCAAGCAGGTCGTCACTCGTACGGCCCGGGAAGGTGTCAGCACCGATGATTTTCTGTATGCCGCTTTCCTGCAGCCGTTTTCTGCTTTCCCCGGCCAGGACAAGATGGGTGGCAAAGAGGATGACATCGGTGGCCCCGGCATCCCGGCAGCGCTGGCTCGTCTGGATAATGGAACCACCGGTGCGGATCATATCGTCACAGATAATGGCTGTTTTCCCCTCCACCACGTTGGCCACCTGGCCCACCATGGTTTTGTCCATGGCATAGCGGTCTTTATCCGCGGCAGTATGGGCAACCCCGAGCTGGCCTGCCAGCCGGGCAACCCATTTGGAGCGGCCATAATCAGGAGACACAAGGACATAATCGTCGATATGCAGGGAACGGATTTTCTCCACTATCAGGGCATCGGTCTGCAGGTGGAGGGTGTGGATCTCTCCACCATGGGCATTGAGTACCGCCTCTGAGTGAAGATCGACAAAGGCGGTAAAATGGGGCCTGGCCCGGAAGATCTGTCTGGTTCTGGTAATACCCTTGGGAATTTCCTGGATGCCCGGCTTGGCCTGCTCCATGGTGGAATAGCCCAGATAGGGAATGACCACGTTGACGCTGTGGGCCATATAATGATGACAGCCGTCAATGAGATCTATCAGTTCCAGGAGGGCGCTGTCATCAGGGGTGGCGGCGATGATGACCATCTCTTTCCCGGTGATGTCGGTGGGAAAGGCATGATAGATCTCGCCATCGGTAAACTTTTTTTTCTCCATAGCCTTGAAGGGGCAACCAAGGAGATCAGCCACCTTGTGGGCCAGGGTTTCTGAGGCACCATTGGCCACGACTATGAGATCGGTGCGAGAATTTTTTTGCATAATATTCAAAAGAATCGGAAAGATGTCACTATAACCTAAAACAAAAAAAGAGTTCAATAAAATGAGATAAAGGAGGAAATTTGCCCAGCGCACCCCTCTGGCGCTGCTTTTTTTGGTTTTTAAGGCTTTTTAGGGTGGCGATTCTTTTCCAATTCAAGGGGTGAATGGTGGAGAAATCTTCCCCGCTCTTTTATGGCAATGCCATTATCTTGACCAGCAGGGTCCTCTGGATTTGAGCGGCCCCTTTGCCTGGCCCAAAAAAAAGAGCAAGGGGGAGGTGAAAAGAATCGGGCCTAAAGAGACCTCTGATAAGAGGGTAAAAAATCGAGAAGGCTTTTTGCAGCGCCTTTCTTCTCCAGGAAAAATAGTATTTTTCTCAGATCAGGGGATGGTACACTATTACTGATTGTAAGTAATTTATTAAAATAATAACATATGCCTTAAGTAATCAGCAAGCAGGGAACTGATTGTTTTTTTTACCTATCCTCTTAAAAATAAAGGAGAAGCAGCCCATGAAAGTTGTCATTACCTATTGCTCTAAATGAAACTATAAACCGCGTGCTTCCAGTTTGGGAGACGAACTGCGGGATCTCTTTGGCGCCCAAGTGGAACTGGTCCCCAGCTCCGGGGGTGTTTTTGAGGTAGATGTTGACGGCAAAAACGTCTTTTCCAAAAAGTCCTTGAACCGTTTTCCTGAAGAGGGCGAGATCGCCGCATTGCTTCAGGGCTGAGCGCGGCCTTCTGCCGTGGCAAGTGGAAATCTCAGCCCTGACCGCAGGCGGGTCATGAAAATAACCAAGGTCACCAAGAAGCGGAAACAATCCTTTTGTCTTCGGAATTGGGGGCTTTCTGGACCAGGGGAGTTTCTCTTCATGGTGATCGGCGGGACCTTCTTGGTGCTCTAGCAAGTTCATGGGAGTTTTTTTGTGGCTCCTGAAGCGAGAAATCCGCCCGGCTATTTCAGCATGGGGCATGTTGTTTTTTTATGATATTTTTTGGGGAGACTCTCTGCCCATGAACACCGGCACCAAAAAAGATGAAGACCCCCATTCCTTGCTATGGGCGACTGTTCTGGCTGTGGTGGGCTGGACATGCCTCTGTCTGGTGTCCGGATATTTCTATGTGTCCACCGAAAAGAGTCGGACCCTGGATCTGGCCCGAAAAGAGGCCCGCACCGTCTTTGACAAGGACCAGGCCTTCCGCCATTGGGCCACCAGTCATGGACGTGTCTATGTGCCCCTAACCAAAGATACCCAGCCAAATCCTGCCTTGAGCCGTGTGTCGGAACAGGACATTGTCACGGCAAGGGGTACCCGGCTCACCATGCTTGATCCCGCCTCTATGATGCATCAGATTATGGACAAATATGAGGAGCTCTATGGTGTCAAGTGCCGGATAACGACTTTTGATCTTTTGGCTGTGGAGAAAGATAATGGCCCGGATGAGTGGACGCAAAGGTCTCTGGAAAAGTTTGAGCAGGGTGTTCCGGAACACGTTGAGGTGATTGAAGAGGGGGGCCATTCCTGGCTTCGTATGATCAGGCCGCTGGCCATGGAGGAACCTTGCCTTAAATGTCATGCCGCCCAGGAATTCAGCGGCGGCGAGGCGCTGAGTGCCGTGGAGGTTGCGGTTTCCCTCACCCCTTATCGGGCCATGGAGTCCAGATCGTTATGGGTTATTTATCTGACCCATGGTTTTTTTTGGCTTTTTGGTCTGTTGGTGGTGGCCGGTGCCTTTGTGCATGGCAAGAGGCGGATGGAAGAAAGAAGAGCCCACAACCAGGAAATCGCAGATAGTTTTCAAAAGATAAAATTCTTTGCCTACTCCGTCTCCCATGATCTGAAAAATCCCGTCGTCTCCATCCATGGTCTGACTAAAAGGCTGGAGAAGAAATATGGCAATCTTCTTGGGAACAAGGGCAATGAATATTGCCGGCAGATTATGGGCTCGGCAGAGCAGATCAGCAAGCTTGTGGATCAGATTAATACCTATATCTCAACAAAAGAACAGCCCCTTGATGTGGAATTAATTGATCTCAAGGATATCTTTGCCCAGGTAAGGCAGGAACACCGCCGGGCCCTGGCCCGGAGGTCTATCCAGTGGCGCGAGCCTGAACATGTGCCAACGGTATCTGCCGACCGGTTGGCCCTCTTGCGGGTATTCAGGAATTTCATCGATAATGCCCTGAAGTATGGCGGAGAGGGACTGGGGAATATTGAAATAGCCTATGAGGATGACCCCCACTATCACATCTTCTCCGTGTATAATGATGGCTCCTCTCTCACCCCTGAGGCGTGCCGGAAGGTATTTGAGCTCTTTAGCCGCGAGGTGAGCAATCACAGTGTCACCGGCAGTGGGCTGGGCCTTGCCATTGTCAAGGAAATTGCTGAACTGCATGCCGGCAAGGTGTGGAGCGAATCCATTGGGGATAACGGCGTTACCTTCTATTTTGCCATCTCAAAGAAGCTGTAGCGGCTCTGACACCCTTTCTCTGGCGCGTTTGTCTTATTGGATATGGCGTTGGGATATTTTTGCAAGCATGCATGCCAGGCCTGCGCCTAACCTGTACAGGGAATCTATCGGCAGGTTGGCTTCGGCGGTTGTGTCATAAAGGATCTGCAGTTTGGATGGCAGGTCTTCTTCCGGCTGCCAGTAACAGATGAGGATGGGCAGTTTGGGATAGGGAAAAAGCTGCACAACAATATCCGCATCAAAATGGTGGGCAGGTTGCTGGCCGCTGAAGATATCAATGAGATCGGCAAAGAGCTCGGCATGGCAGTCTGCCAGTTGCTTGAGGGGTTTTTCGCAGCGCTGCAGATAAAGGGGGTTCCATTCGCCGCCGCCAGGCAGGTCGCGGAAGGATACCCAGTCGCCGGTGGGCGTTGCCCCCTTGCCGCGTAAGAGATAGTTGAGCAGGGGCACGGTAAACCAGGCGTTGGTGTGGCAGAGGGAGGTGACCTTGCCCCTGCTGTTGATCTCAAATTTGTTGCCCAGGCAATTGATACGTATTTTGTTGTTTTTCAGCACCCCTCCGCACCGCTGCGCTGCTTCGGCAAGATCAAGGTTTGCCACCTGGGCCTCCAGATGGGCCATGGCTTCATTCTCTTCCTGCTCCAGCCCCCCCCGGGAATGCATCTTCCCTTGGTTGGTGTCAAGAATTTTCTGGGTCAGATGGGGGCAGGCCTCCAGGCGCTTGTCGCCCTTGATGACCGCTGCCGCAAAGGCCAGGCAGGAGGGCAGGCCGCATTTTCTGCAGTTGGTCTGGGGCAGAAGCTTATAGAGTTCCAGGGGGGATTTAAAGAGGGTCATGCCGGCCTATCTCGGGTTGGGGTTGAGACAAAAGAGGTGCTAAAATTCTTCAACAGCACGCATTATCTTGAAATAATTTGCAAAGACATCGGTGCGGGCTGCCACGTGGTTGTTTTTGGCCCTTGCCAGGTTGGCAATGGCATCAAGGAGGTTCGACTCTTTTTCAAGACCCTCCTGATATTTCAGGCGGGTGATGCGCAGGTTCTCTTTGGCCTGGTCGATACTGGTTTGGGCTACTGCGGCATTGGCCACGCTGACCTCATAATCAAAAAAGAGATTGGTCAATTCGGTCTCCAGCCCCTTTTTTAACTCTCGGAGCTGGGCGCTGACACTCTCTTTTTCACTGCGGGCTCTGCTGATTTTGGCCTGTCTGGCAAAGCCGTCAAAAAGGGTGAAGCTCACTACTGCCTGGGCGCGCAGTTCTTCATCGTCATAGGTACCGTCACCGCTGATATAATCGTCTTCATATTTTCGGTAGCTGCCGCTGATATCAAGCTGCGGATAGCGTTCGCCATGGGCTGCCTTGGCCTTCAGGGTAACAGCTTTTGCCAGTTCTTCAAGGGTCTTGATCTCGCTGCGCTGGGCCAGCATCTCTGCCTGGTAGCTTGTCTTGTCGGCCAGATGCGGCAGTTGATCGAATTCCGCAAAGTCAAGCTCGGCCAGAACGAGCTGCTGCTGGGTTTCAAAGATGAGGCGCTCCAGGCTCTTGGCCAGTTCGGCCTCTGCCTTTTTGACCATGATAGCGGCATTATCCAGATCCACCTGGAAGCGCAGCAGCTCGTTTTTTTCAATAAGGCCCACCTCGTAGCGGTGGCGGGCATCCTTATGGAGCCTTTGCAGGGTGGCGTGGGACTCCTGGGCCACCAGCAGGCTGCTTTGGCGGCTGAAGATATCAACATAACGCAGGGCAACATGCATCTGGATGTCCTGCTTGATGGCCTGCAGTTTATAGTTCTGCGCCTTTTCCAGGAGGCGGGCCGAGCGCAGGTTGTAGTAGTCGTAAAAGCCGGAGAAGAGGTTCCAGGTGATAAGGCCCTGGGCCACCGAGTTTTCCCGGGCCTCACCCAAGCGGCTGCTGTCGTTCAGGGAGTTGACCGTGTAGGAGGCGCCCACAGTGGGCAGAAAGCGGCTGCCGGCAATGGTGACATCCTGACTGCTCTTGTCCAGTTCCGCCTCATACTGCTCGATAATACTGCGGTTGGCCATGGCGCTCTGCTGCAGTTCAACCAGGCTGACGCCATGGCAGGGCAGGGCCATCAGCATGAAGATGACGAAGAGGCTTGGGGTTTTCATTGACGACTCCTTTCCATGCCGATAACAAAGGCAAGCAGCGAGGGGATAACAAAGAGGGTGAAGAGGGTGGAGAGGGCAAGACCCCCCAGCAGGATACTGCCCAGGCCCCGATAGAGCTCGCTGCCTGAGCCCGTGGACAGCACCAGGGGCAGCATGCCCAGCAGACTGGTGGTGGCGCTCATGAAGATGGGGCGGATACGGGTCTGGATGGCATCGGTAATGGCATCCAGACCTTGCAGGTTGTGGTAGCGGACATTGTTGAGGGAGACATGGACAACCAGGATGGCATTGTTGACCACGGTGCCGATGAGAATGATGAAGCCGAGCATGGCCACCACATCAAAGCCCTGGGGGGCAATGAAGAGATCCACCATCTTCAGGCCGACAAAGCCGCCGGCCGCGGCCAGGGGCACGGAAAAAAGGATGATGAGGGGGTAGAGAAAATTCTCAAAAAGGGCGGACATCAGCAGGTAGGTGATGATCAGGGCCAGCAGCAGATTCCACTGCAGGGCCAGGCGCGTTTCTGTTAATTTGTCGGCATTGCCGCCCACCGCCACAACCACACCCTGCAGGGCGCCGCTTTCTCTGAGGGCGCCCACAACATCCTTTTCCACCGTTTCCATGGCACTCTGCAGGGCCAGGCCACGGGGCGGCGTGACCTGCAGGGTGATGGTGCGCTGCCGCTCCAGGTGGTTGATCTGCGGCATGCCCTGGGTATATTGAAGATCAGCCACATCACCGATACGGATGAGTTGACCGAAGGCGTTGACAATGGTGCTCTCCAGGATGGCCTCCGGGCTGGTGAAGACGGCGTCTTTGCCCTTGACCACCAGGTCCACCTGTTTGATGCCTTCAGGCCGGTATTCATCGATCTTACGGCCATCCATCAGCACGTCCACATAGATGCCGAGATCTGTTTCATTCAGGCCGTTTGCGGCCAGTCTCTCCTTGTCGGGGATGATCTTGACCTCAGGATAGCTCGTCTCCAGCGAGGGGATGGGACGGACCTGGGCCCCGGGGATCTTCTGGCCCACCGTGCCGAACAGGATGCGGCCGGCCTTGATCATGGTGTCGATATCCTGGCCGGAGATATTGATATCAATATTATTGCCCTCGCCGATACCGCTTTCAAAGATGCCGGCCTGGAGGCTGATGCCGAAGACGCCGGGGATGGAGTCGATAATCCGCTGGAAGAGGGGGATCATCTCGCCGGCCCTGGTTTCATGGGCGGAAAGGCCGCCAAAAAGGTTTATGCGGTCGGCGCCCACATAAAAGATATCGCGGACCCGCGGAATGCCATCCTTGTTGTCTTCCTCCATGTACGGCTCTACCTGGCTGTGGATATAGGTGCCCATATCCTTCATCTTCTCCACGGAATAGCCGGGCGGCGGCATGAGGATGTTTAAGATAAGGTTTCGGTTGCCCTGGGGCAGATATTCCGTGGGCGGCATGAGCAGGACGGTGAGGGTGATGGACAGGGTGGTCAGTAGAACCACCGTGGTCAGCCTGGTGACGGTATTGCGCAGGCAGAAGCGGGCGAGCTTCATGAACCAGCGGATAAAGAAGGCGCCGAACCGGTCTTCTTTCGCCTCTTTGGGGGCTTTTTTTTCACCTCGGTAAAAGAGGTGGAAAACCGAGGGGATCACCGATATCGACACGAAGAGGCTGATCATGATGGCCGAGGTGATGGCAATGGCGATATCGCGAAAGAGCTGGCCTGCCTCTTCCTGCATGAAGATGACCGGCAGGAAGACCGCCACCGTGGTGGCGGTGGAGGCCAGAATAGCCCCCCATACCTCCTTGGTGCCTTCCAGGGCGGCATCCTTGGCGGGCTTGCCCATCTTGCGGTGGCGGTCGATATTTTCCAGCACCACAATGGCGTTATCCACCAGCATACCCACGGCAAAGGAGATGCCGGCCAGGGTAACCACGTTGAGGTTGCGGCCCATGATCCACAGAAAGATAAAGGTGCCGGTGACCGAGATGGGAATGGCAATGGCCGTGGTAATGGTGGTCCGCACACTGCGCAGAAAGATGAGCAGCACGCAGATAGCCAGGGTGCCCCCCACCAGGACGTTCTGTTTCACCAGCTTGATGGCGGTGTTGATGTAGGGCCGCTGATCGTAGACCCATTTGATGTAGAGATCATGGTCGGCCAGGAGACCCTGGTTAAGCTCCATGACCTTTTTTTCGAGGTTGTCCGTTAAGGTCAGGACATTGGCGCCCTGTTCCTTGCGGATACCGCAGACAATGACCTGGTCACCGCTATGCTGTACCGAGACATCCTCTTTGGCATAGCCCTTGGCCACCTGGGCCACGTCATGGAGATAGACCCGCTTGCTGCCGTCGTCAAAGAGGACAACGTTCAGGGCCTCCAGGGGCGATTGGAACTGGCTCACCGTGCGGATGCGGTAATTCATCTTGCCAATGCCCAGGGTGCCGGCCGAGATGGTGGAATTGGCCTGCCCCACCGCCTCAATCACCTGGTTGATGGTGATCTGGTGGCGCGCCATTTTCCCGGCATCCAGGGTGATCTGCAGCTCGTCTGCCGTGCCGCCGAAGACAAAGAGGGAGCCCACGCCCTTGACCCTTTCCAGGTGCTGGCGGACACTGTCTTCAAAAAAGGTCTTGAACTCATTGATGTGCTGCGGATTCTCCGGTTTTGTCTTCAGCATCATCCAGACCACCGGCGAACTGCTGGCCCCGGCCGCCTCAATCACCGGCTTGTTGGCATTGGCGGGATAGTTGGACACCTCGTTCATCTTGTTGGAGACGCGCAGCAGGGCGTCATCGAGATTGGTGTCCAGCTCAAAGGCGAGGGAGATCTCGCCATAGCTGTTGTAGCTGGCGCTCTCCATTTCGGTGAGCCCCTGCAGGCCCTTTAAGACCTCCTCCTGCTTTTCGATAATATCCTTTTCGATCTCGTAGGGGGAGGCGCCGGGCCAGGTGGTGTTCACCGTGATCTCGGGGGTCTCCACATCCGGGGTGAGCTGCACCGGCAGTTTGTTGAGGCCGATGAGCCCGAACATCATCACCAGGATGACGGCCACGGCAATGCCCACGGGTTTTTCGATGGAGGCCTTGATGATGTCCATTATTTCTCTCCGATGACCTCAACCGCCTGGTCCGGGCGCAGCCGTTCATTGCCCTCAATGACCACCGCCATGCCCGGGACGATATGGGGGCTATCCACCCCCACCTGTTGGCCGAGAAAGGCGACAATATGCACCGGCAGCAGGGCGGCCTTGCCCTCCTTGATGGTGTAGATGAAATCCTCTCCCTGGTTCTGGACCAGGGCATCGCGGGGCACGATGGCCAGCTTCTGTTTGGCGCCGGTGGCCACATGGACAAGGGCTGACATGTTGACGGCAACATCATCCTGGGCGGGCAGGCGTATCTTCAAAAAGACGTTCTTGGTTTTGGCATCCGCCACGGGGGCAATGGCCTGGATGGTACCGAAGAGTTGACGGTCATAGGCCTTTATGAGTACCGGCACCTGGTCATTCATGCTGATATGGCGCAGCATGGTCTCTGCCACCGGTACCCGGGCAAAGAGATCCTGGCTGGAGGCGATGCTGACGATCTCCTTGCCCTGTTGCACCCAGGCGCCTATATCCACCCCCTTGCTCAGGATCACGCCGGCAAAAGGGGCGGTGATGCGGCTGCGTTTCTTCTGGATCAGTAATTTCTGCAGGGTGTCCTGGCGGGCCTGCTTTTCTTTGACCAGGTCCTGGTAGGCGTAGAAGGAATCCTCGTAATCCTTTTCACTGACCCCCTCCTGGGCATGGAGCCTTTCCAGCCTCTGGAAGTTTTTCTCCGCATTTTCCAGGCGCAGGCCGATCTGGGCGATACGGGTCCTGGTGAGGTCGATTTCCGTGTCCAGGATGTCGGTGTTGAGTTCAACCAGCACGGCGTCGCGGTCAACGCGGTCACCCTCCCGAACGTGGACCGTGGCCACCAGTCCGGCCAGTTCACTGGAGATGCGGCTCACCCGGTCATAGTAGAGGGTGCCGATCATGGCCTGGTTCTGGGCCACCTCTTTTTCTGAGACGTGGCTGACCACCACCTTGGCGGGCGGTGCCTCTTGGGCGCCGGCAACAGGGGCGCCAAGGACGAGAAGGGCGAGGGTGATATAAAGGGGGATGCGCATGATGGGTTCTCGTTTAGCGTGATTGATCTTCCGGCTCTAGCATGCCGATATTATCAACTATTTTGTTGAGTGATTTTTTTATGACCTGCTGGTCACTGCTGCTGATGCCCTGGGTGAACCGCTCAGAGAGCCCGTCGAGAATACCGGTCACCTCACTGAGCAGCGTCTCACCTTCGGGAGTGAGGAAGATCTGGGTGGTGCGCCGGTCTGTGGGGTCGCTGCGTCGTTGTATCAGTTTTTTCTTCTCAAGCCGATCAAGAATACGGGTCAGGTTGGAGGCGGTTTTACCGCATTGTTCACAGATCTGGCGTTGATTAAGCCCCGGTTCCAGGGCCAGGATCTTCAGGGGGTAGAGCTGCTCAATGGTCAAATCATAGGGCTTGAGCAGTTTTTCCGCAAAGATTTTCATGGCATGGGCGGTGTGATAAATAAGGCGTGAGAGGGGGAGATCCTCATGGTATTGAAGGCAATGGCTCATGGTTGACTCCTTAATAGTTGACGCATTAAATATACTTTGTCGCTGATTTTGTCAACAGAATGCAAGGGCCTTTTTTATGATAACGCCGGAATCGTTTCTGGCCGGGTCGCTCTCTTGTCGGCTATGGTTTGGGGCTGGACAGGGGGGGGCAAAGGGCTGTTTTTTATGCACCCCTTGGCGGCGCCACAAAAAAACAATGCTCTCGGGTAATTGATAGGTGTTGCCAGGAGGAAGAAGAGGCCGCTGTTCAGGAAACAGGGTAGGATATGGGATGGTGCCCCCAGCAAGAATCGAACTTGCGCACACGGATTAGGAATCCGATGCTCTATCCACTGAGCTATGGGGGCACAGTACTGCCACTTATATAACTGATAGGAAAGAGGGAAACAAGTTCTTTTGGCCTTTTGTTCCCTCTCCTTTGTCCTGCAAGGGGGCAGGGCGGCAAGGGGATTTCAGGGATCTGATCAAAAAAGGTAACTGCTCACCCCATGGCCACCTCAATTACAATAACCACGGAAGTTGTAACTGTTTGCAGGGTGCCGGAGATTTTCGCGAGCAGACCGGCGCCGCGTATATGTCATACGTAAGCCGGCCTGATCGCGGGAAGATTCGGTGCCCTGTGAGCAGTTACCAAAAAAGGAGGCCACTCTGGTGGATGGCCCGGGGGGAACATATAATCACTGGGATAACCCAGGAAAATCGAGTAGGTTTTTTGGAAAAATCGGCACGGCATGGGGCATACGCCTGGCTGCCTGGGTAGATTTTATTGCGTATCTCTTTAAAGGCGGGAAAAAATGAAAGAAGATTACCGGAAAAAGGCACTGAAGATCTTTCCGTGGGTTTGCGGAAAATGCGGCCGTGATTTTGCCGGCAAAAAACTGCATGAGCTCACTGTCCACCACAAGGACCATAATTATCTGAATAATCCCCCGGACGGCAGCAACTGGGAACTGTTGTGCATCTATTG
>JAVLBA010000052.1:0-17211 GCA_031581485.1 Desulfurivibrionaceae bacterium
CCCACCGTCAGCTCGACTTCATCCTCCACAGCCCCGATCTCCGGGTCACCAATTTTTACATCCCGGATGTCCACCTCTCAGACCACGCCCCCATGGTCTGTGATTTTGAGCTGTAGGGCGCCTGCACCGCCCACTCTTTGCCGCTCTATGCGGTTTCAGCTCTCTTCAGACCTTCAGCGATTATAGATAGAGCCCCGTACCCTTCCAGGGGAGCAGGACAAAGGGCATATTAATGCAGGGACCGGCTGTACATATCCACGCCATTGGCAAGCTCAACGGCAAGGGCGTCCAGGTAGCCATCGCTGCGCAGCCTTTTTTCCTCACCCGTGTTGGAGAGGAAGGCGAGTTCCGCCAGCACCGCCGGCATCTGGGCCCCGATAAGGACAAAAAAAGGCGCCTTTTTGACCCCCAGATCTTTGACGTTACCATAGCGTTTGTTCATGCCGGAAGCCAGGGAGTTCTGCACGGCAGTGGAAAATTTGCGCGACTCCTCAATCTTGGAATTGTTCATGATATCAGAGAGAATGGACTGCAGGGCGGAAAGCTGTTTGGAGGAGACCGCGTTTTCCATGGCTGCCGCCTGTTTCTCTTCGTCCGTGGTGGCCAGGCTCAGATAATAGGTCTCCAGGCCGCGGGCCTGCCGGTTGGGGGCAGCGTTAACATGGATGGAGAGAAAGAGATCCGCATTTTCGGTGTTGGCAATGGCGGTGCGCTCCTCCAGGGGCAGGAAGATATCCGTACTCCTGGTCAGAACCACCTTGTAGCCCTTCTTGCGCAAGTGATCACGGGTCTTTAAGGCCACCTTGAGCACCACATCCTTTTCGCGCAGACCGGTGCGGGCAATGGCGCCCGGGTCCTTGCCCCCATGGCCGGCATCAATAACAATGGTCTTTACTCCCAGCCCCAGCTGCTCAGCCAGGGTAAACTTCTTGCCTTTATCCCAGGGCTGGCGGGAGAGCAGAGGCACTTCCGGGGCCTTCTCGATACCGGTGATATCAATCACCACCCGGAAGGGCTCCTGAAGGCTGAAGATCTTGTACTTGGCAAAGGTTTCCAGATCAATCACCACCCGCGAGGTGGAGGGGTCATACTGGGCGGCGCGGGAGCGCTTGAGAAGGCCGTCCTGGATGGTGACCGGATTCTGATAGGTGGGGGGAATGCGGCAGTCAAAAAGATCCACATAGAAGCGGGCGGGCAGAGCGCCATTGGCCTTTAAGACATGTTCCTTGAAGCGCACCGGGGCTGAGGTCTCGATGACCACCCGGGTATAATTTTTGTTGGACCAGAAGCGCACCGGCCGGTTGATGTGGGCAGCATGGGCGGCGGGCTGGCTGACATTGCCCGCGGCGACCCCGGCCTCAGCTTCGCCGCTGTGCCGCTGGCCGGAATGCTCCTGCAGCCGGTTGAGGAGAAAACCGGCCGTATCATCCATGACCCGGTCAGCACCATACACCGCCAGAGCCTTGTCCAGCAGTCCCTGGCCATCCACCACATCACGGCTCTGCCTGTTACTCACCACGATTTTGCCCAGGGCCACCATGGCGTCATCGGCCAGGGAGTGGCGGGGAAAGAGGTCGGTCACTTTCTCATAATAGGTGGCCGAGGCCTTGAGGTCCTCGCGCATGCCGAACTGCTCGTAGGCCTTGCCGTAGATCTTGGCCATCATGAAAAGGCTCTTGGGGGCCACCTCCTGGTGGTCTGGCCCGGCCTCATTGGCCTTTTGAAAGAGGCGCAGACATTCCTGCCACTGGCTGCGGCTCACGCTCTTGTTGAAGCTGCAGCTGTTGTTGTAGTAGGAGGCCGCCTGTTTATAGCGCTTAGCCGCGAAATCAAGGGCCGCCGCCGGGGAAGAGGCAGGGGTCAGGAGCCCCAGCAGCAGGCAGGCCCAGACCAGGCAGGCCACAGCCGGGGAGCGGGCCGCGCTATAAAGAGAGGCGGTCATCCCTGGGCCTCGTCTTTGAGCCTGTAGAGCATCTGCAGGGCGTCCAGGGGAGTGAGGCTGTTGACGTCCAGGCCAGCCAGGCGCTGACGCAGGCCATCCATGGCAGCGGGGAAGAGATCCAGCTGGCTCGGCTGGCCTTTGTTCTTGCCCTTGGCCGGGCTGAAGGGGGGCTGGCCCAGGGTGGCGAATTCACCGCTTTCAATATCATGGAGCAGCTCCTTGGCCCGCTCCACCACATGCCGGGGCACCCCGGCCAGGGCAGCCACCTGGATGCCGTAGCTGCGGCTGGTGCCGCCGGGCAGCAGCTTGTGGAGGAAGATGATGGTATCGTCCCACTCCCGGACGCCGATATGGAAATTCTTCACCCGCTTATGGGTGCGGGCCAGCTCGATGAGCTCATGGTAATGGGTGGCAAAGATGGTCTTGACGCCCTTGCCGTTCTTGGCCACCAGATCCTCGGTGACGGCCCAGGCAATGGCCAGGCCGTCAAAGGTGGAGGTGCCGCGGCCGATCTCATCCAGGATCACCAGGCTGTTTTCCGTGGCGTTGTTGAGGATATTGGCGGTCTCATTCATCTCCACCATAAAGGTGGACTGGCCGCGGCGCAGATCATCCATGGCCCCCACCCGGGTGAAGATGCGGTCCACCACGCCGATTCTGGCCTCCCGGGCCGGCACAAAGCTGCCCATCTGGGCCATCAGGGTGATAAGCGCCGTCTGCCTCAGCACCGTGGATTTGCCCGCCATATTGGGGCCGGTGATGATCAACACCTCCTGACTGCTCTGGTCGAGATGGATGTCATTGGGCACAAAACGGCCGGCCGCCATGGCGGCCTCGATCACCGGATGACGGCCCTCCTTGATGATGATCTCGTCACCGTCATCCACCCGGGGCCGCCGGAAATGATAGCGCCGGGCCGCCTCGGCCAGGCAGGTGTAATAATCGGCCTGGGCCACAAAGGAAGCGGCAGCCAGGATGCGCGAGGAGGCCGCAGCCACCTGATTGCGGATCTCCACAAAGAGGCGATACTCCAGCTCCAGTCTTTTTTCCTCGGCCACCAGGACCTTTTCCTCAAACTCCTTGAGCTCCGGGGTGATGTAGCGCTCGGCATTGACCAGGGTCTGCTTGCGGATGTAATGGTCCGGCACCTTGGCGGCCTGGGCCTTGGAGACCTCGATAAAATAGCCGAACACCTTGTTAAAGCCGATCTTGAGCTTGGCAATGCCGCTGCTTTGCCGCTCCTGGGCCTCAAGGCCCAGGATGAGCTTCTTGCCATCCACCAGCAGGGCGAGGTAGCCGTCCAGCTCCGCGTGAAAGCCTCTGTTGATCAATCTGCCCTCCCGGAGGCCCACCGGGGCGTCCTCGCGGATGGCCTGGCAGAGCAGGGCCTGGATATCGGCGAGCAGATCCAGGGCCCCGCTCTCCTCCTGCAGGATACCGTGGCTGGTGGCGCACAGCTCACACAGGCGGGGCAGGCGGGCCAGGGAGTGGCTCAGGGCGATGAGGTCGCGGCCATTGGCGCTGCCCAGAACCACCCGGCTGTTTAAGCGCTCCAGGTCATAGACCCCGGCCAGCAGCTCCCGCAGCTCCTCGCGGCTGGCCGCGCCGGTGGCGACATTGTGGCGGGCCAGAAAATCGCCCTGCACCGGTTCGTTGCCGTGAAAATAGGCCACTGTATCCAGCCGCTTGTTGATCTGCACCGGGTCCCGCAGCGGAAAGAGGAGATTTCTGGCCAGCAGACGGGAGCCCATGGGGGTCTTGGTGAAGTCGAGGGTGTGGAGCAGGGAACCCTGGCGCTGGGCGCCGATAATGGTCTTGGTGAGCTCCAGGTTGCGGCGGGACGACTCATCCAGCATGAGCACCGCCTGGGTCTCCATGGCGATGAGCCGCTCGATATGGGCCAGGCCCGATTTCTGGGTCTCCTGGACATAGGCGAGCAGGGCGCCGGCCGCGGCCAGACCGGAGGTGAGATGGGCGCAGCCGAAACCGGCCATACTGGTGGTCTGAAAATGTTCCAGCAGCACCTGGCCGGCGGTTTCCGGATGGAACAGGCTGTTGGGCCGCACGGTCAGACAGACCGTGCCCAGACAGGCCAGGGCCTCCTGTATCTCCTCATGGTCGTGCAGGTTGTCGGGCAGGAGAATCTCCGCCGGGCCCAGGCGGGCCAGTTCGTCAAAGAGGGCGGCCAGCTCCGGCTGCTGGGCCACCAGAAATTCGCCGGTGGAGATATCAAGGAGGCTGTAGCCCCACTCCTCACCCCGGGCAATAGAGGCGAGATAGCGGTTGCACTTATCATCCAGCACCGCGGCATCGGTGACCACGCCCGGGCTCACCACCCGGGCCACCTCGCGCCTCACCACGCCCTTGGCGGTTTTGGGATCCTCCACCTGCTCGCAGATCGCCACCCGGAAACCGGCCTCCACCAGCCGGGCCAGATAGGCGGGGGCGGCATGATGGGGGACGCCGCACAGGGGGATCTTGTTGTCGTCATCCTTATGGTTACGGGAGGTGAGGGTGATACCCAGCACCCGGGAGGCGGTGACCGCGTCCTCAAAGAACATCTCGTAAAAATCCCCCAGCCGGTAAAAGAGGATGGCATCCGGATGCTGCTGCTTGATCTCCAGATACTGCTGCATCATGGGGGTTATTTTGGGGGCCTTTTTGCTCATCTCTTTTCTGATTTCACTCTGTTGATTTCTGGTCCGTCATCTGCACCACTGCACACATCATAAAGGCCCTTCAGGCAGGGGGCACCTCCAGGATCTGACCGCGGATGGTTTCCCCCACTTCCAGAATGCCGTAGGTGCCGGCGGCGCCAAAGCGGCCGGTGCCCATGAAGCTGCCCGGGTTCATAAAAAGGACGCCAAAGAGCCGGTGACAGATCGGGATATGGGTATGGCCGGAGACAATGCAGTCCACTGGGGGAAAATCGCGGTACAGGTTCTCCTCGACGTGCTGGCGGTAGGGCATGCCATGGGTAAGGCCGAACCGAAAGCCGGCCAACTCAATCACGGTCTGGGTGGGCAGATTCTGGCGCGCCGAGGAGTGGCACATGTTGCCGTGCACAGCATAAACCTCTTTACCCTTAAAGGCGGAAAGCACAGAAAGATCAACGAGATCGCCGGCATGAAAGATCACCTGACAATGGGCAAAACAGCGGGCGGTCTGGTCGAGAAAACTCCTGGTGGGCGCGCTGATATGGGTATCGGAAAGAACGCCGATCTTCATGGGAACCACTCATTAAAGAGAAGGAGTCGAAGAGGATCATGATGGTGGGGGAAAAGATAAACGAAACGGGCTGAAATCTCAAGGCCGGTAACAGAAAATAAAGGGGGGGGAGATACCTTTTCAGCCCTCTATCTTGCGGCGCGCCTCTGCACCGGCAATTCCTTTGATGATCAGACGCTTATGCCGGCTCTGCTGACCGCTGGCCAGAATCACCGCTGCCTTGGGAACCTTGAAGAACCTGGCCACAAAGGCCTGCACCGCTTTATTGGCCTGGCCATCCACCGGCGGAGCCGTGATGGCCAGCTTCAGCTCTTCTCCGTGCAGACCGCAGAACCTGTTCTGCGAGGCCTTGGGTCGGATATAGAGGCTGAGAACAACATCGCCGTCTTTATTTTCAGAGAGATAGGGCATGGACGAGTAGCGGACCATGGTCAAAGAGGGGGGCAATGCAACAAAATTCCGGCAGGCGCGCCGGCAAACCGTTGTCGCTGCCAGGGTAGAGATACCCTACCCTGCCCCTGCGCCAATGGCAATGGTCGGGCCATCCATTCACCCTTGCTTTTCACTGCCCTGTATGGTCTTTTTTCGAGGAAAGAGACGAAATGAACCAATCACCACGGGACCAGCAATGGCTACGCAAAAAAAATCTTTTCGGCCCGGCCTCGGCCTCTACCTCAATTTCGGCCTGGCCCTTGTCCTGGTGATTATGGGCATATACCTGATCCATGCCGTCCAGCAGGAGGAACGGCACCAGGCCCTTCTGGAGGCGGAAAAAAAAGCGGAACTGATCCTGGACCATAACCTGGCAACCCACACCTATTTCTCCCACACCCTGAAACCCAAGGTCTTTGAACTCCTGCGCAGCAGCGAGCAGCCGAGCAGCTATTTTGAGCCGGCCTGGATGTCTTCCACCTTTGCCGTTCGTGAAATAGACAACCACTTCAAATCGTTAACCAATGAAGATTATTACTATAAGGAATGCGCCATTAACGCCCGCAATCCGGCCAATGAGGCGGATGCCTTTGAACGGGCGTTTATCAAGGAGTTAAACAGCACGCCGGAGCTTGACTATCGTTCCCTGATCCGCAACATCAACGGCCACCATTATTATGTGACCCTGCGGCGCGGCGAGGTTATGGAAAAGACGTGCCTGCGCTGCCACTCCACTCCGGACAAGGCGCCGCAGGGCCTGGTTGACACCTATGGCTCGGAGCGCAGTTTTCAGCGCCATGAAAACGAAGTTATCTCGGCCATCTCAATCCGGGTGCCGCTCTCCGCCGCCTATGAACGGGCCGCCATCTTTTCCCGCCATCTCTCAAAAATCTTTATCATCAGCCTGTTGATCATCTTTGCCATCCAGTACCTTATCCATCGCTTTCTGGTGATCAGGCCCATAACCAGACTGAAGGAGAAGGCCAGCCGGATCAGCGAAAATGAGGAGCTCCTGGGCAGGGAAATAGCCTTACCGCTCACCCGTGAGCTCAGGGAGCTGACCACCACCTTCAACACCATGTCCCTGAAACTCTCGCACCACATGGATACTCTGGAGGAAAAGGTGCGAGAACGCACCTCGGAGCTGCAGGCCACCAACGATGAACTGCAAAAGGCCCTGACTGAAATAAAAACCCTGCAGGGCATTATCCCCATCTGTATGCACTGCAAGGGGATTCGTGACGACAAGGGCTACTGGAACAAGCTGGAAAAATACCTCTATGACCATGCGGGTGTGGAGTTCAGCCACGGTATCTGCGAAAAGTGCCTGAAAAAATATTACCCGGACCTGGAGAAGGAGTAACCTGGCCCCACGTCAGGAAACTCGCCGCCGGGCTCAACCTGCTCTTTGCCTCTCAGCCCTGCTGCCGGGGCCTGACTCCGCGCCGGGCCTGGGCAACAAGGGGGTCATCCGGCCAAAAATGCTTGGGATAGCGACCCCGCAGTTCCTTTTTCACCTCCCCATAGGTGGAGCGCCAGAAGCCCTTGAGGTCCTGGGTCACCTGAATGGGGCGCTGGGCCGGGGAGAGGAGATGGAGAACCACCGGCACCCGGCCCCGGCAGATGGTGGGGGTCTCCTGGCTGCCGAACATCTCCTGGATCCGCACGGCCAGCACAGGAGGCCCATCCGGCACATAGCGCAGTTTGAGGCGGGAGCCGCTGGCCACCTCCAGATGGCTGGGGGCCAGGCGCTCCAGATCCTGGAGCTGCTGCCAGCTGAAGCGTGACGATAAAATGGCCAGCAAATCAAGCCGCTTGAGTTCAGCGGCCCGGGTCATCCCCGTTACAAAGGGGGCGAGCCAGGCCAGATCCGCTGCCAGCTCCTCGTCGGCCAGGCTGGGCCACTCCTGGGGCAGCCACTCATGGAGGAAGTTCACCCTGGCCTGGAAGGCGCGGCTTTGCTGGGTCCAGGGCAGGATACCGACGCCCAGCCGCGCCACCCCCTCTAAAAAAGAGGCGGCCACCTGGTCAGCGGGGGGCTCCTGCCAGCGCCGGCGGTCCAGAACAATGCTGCCGACGGCCGAGGTCTGCCAGGCCTCCACCCGCCTGTTTTCGAGGTTCCAGGCCACCTGCCGGCGCTGCTCCACCAGCTGGGCATGGTCCGCCCTGATCTCCTCCACCGTGAGGGCCGCGGCCAGAAAGATGCGGCCTTCGCGGGCCCCGGCATCAAGATGGGGGACAACCAGCAGGGGGCGGTTGAGCAGGGGATCATGGCCAGCCAGGCACACCCTACGACCCGAGGCCAGCAGATAATGGGGGGCGCCCGGTGCCACCTGACCGGCGATGCGGTCCGGATAGGCATGGGCCAGGAGGGTGCCCACCTCCCCGAAATCGGCCGGGCCGCTGTCACCGGTCAGCTGGGCCCGGTAGATCCTGGCCTCCTGATCCACCCGGCGACAGGCGGCCGGATCAGCGCCCCTGCTCCGGGCCAGGCCCGCCCCCTGGCAACGCCAGAGCTCAAGGAGCTGCAGACGCAGCTCCAGGTCGGCGCTCTCCTTCTGGGCCTCACCCCGCAGCAGATCGCGGTTGGCCAACAGGGCGGCCAGATCGCAGGCCAGCGCCCCCTGGCCCTTTTCCTGGCCTCTGATCAGCAGCAGACCGAGACGGGGATGGAGGGGGAGGCGGGCCAGCCTTTTGCCGAGAGCCGTGAGCAGGCCCTGCTGGTCCATGGCCCCCAGGCTGACCAGCAGGGCGCGAGCCGTCTCCACCTGGCCGGGGCGGGGCGGATCGAGCCAGGCGAGCCGGCCCGGATCCGTGACCCCCCACAGCCCCAGATCCAGGAGCAGGGGGGCCAGGTCAGCACCGACGATCTCCGGCAGCTGGAAATCAGCCAGGCCGTGGTGGGCCTCCCGGCTCCAGAGACGATAGGCATGGCCAGGGGCCAGGCGGCCGGCCCGACCGGCCCGCTGTTCGGCCGAGGCCTTGGAGATGGCCACCGTCTCCAGCCGGGTGAGGCCGCAGGCCGGATCAAAGCGGGGTCTTTTCATCAGACCGCTGTCCACCACCAGAGTGATGCCCTCCACGGTGAGACTGGTTTCAGCGATGGGAGTGGCAAGAATGAGACGGCGGCGACGGGCCGGCGCAAAGATCCTCTCCTGGGCCTGCTGGGGCAGATCACCGTAGAGGGGCAGGATATCCAGATCCGGCAGATCAGCCAGGGCCCGGGCCAGACGGCGGATCTCGCCGCTGCCCGGCAGAAAGGCGAGGATATCCCCCTCCTGCTGCCCAAGGACGCGACGAATCGCCGCCGCCATGGCCGCCACCACCTGCTGCGGCCCCGGGGTGCCGAGATAGGTGACGGCCACCGGAAAACAACGGCCCTGGCTGGTAATGACGGGGGCGTTGCCCAGCAGCCCGGCAATGGCCGTGCTGTCGATGGTGGCGGACATCACCAGGATGCGCAGATCCGGGCGCAGGGCCCGGGCATCGAGACAGAGGGCCAGGGCCAGATCGGCGTGGAGGCTGCGCTCATGGAACTCATCGAAAATAACCAGACCGACATCACTCAGCTCCGGGTCATGCTGGAGCATGCGGCTGAGAATGCCCTCAGTGAGCACCTCAATACAGGTGGCGGCCGATATCCGCCGCTCAAAACGGATCCGATAGCCCACCGTCTCCCCCACTTCCTGTCCCAAGAGCTGACTCATGCGGCGGGCCGCGGCCCGGGCCGCCAGGCGCCGGGGCTCCAGGATGATGATCCGCTTACCCTGCAGCCATGCTTCAGAGAGCAGGGCCAGGGGCACCAGGGTGGTCTTGCCGGAGCCAGGCGGCGCGGCCAGGACTGCGGCCGGCCGGGCGGCCAGGGCGGCGCGCAGATCGGCAAGCACCTCATTAATGGGCAGGGAGGGGAGATTCACAGAGGGACACTTCCTTTTCTTCTTAACAGGCCAAACTGCTAATATACCTTTTTAGAGAGAATTTTGCATGGATCACAACACCCCGGGTCCTTCTCTCAAATCAATTTCTGCAGATAACCTCTCTCTTTTCACCACCATCCAAAAAAGCAGCAGCGAGGGGTGCAGCGCCATGAACCGGCCAGAAGGACGAACAGGTTTCGACAAGGGATCGCGGGGGTGATATTATAGCTGCCATGGAACATACCACCTTGGCCCTGGCCGTCCTGCTCACCGTGGGCCTTACCATCTCCTACCTGGGAAAGAAGCTGAAACTTCCCGCCGTTACCTGTTACATTCTGGCCGGACTCCTCCTGGGCCCTTCTGGTTTCGCTCTTATTTCCGAAGATCTGGCCAGCCGCCAGCTCAGCCATTTTACCCAAATTGCCCTGATGCTCATCGCCTTTGGCATCGGCGAACATATTGAGTTCAAAGAACTCAAAAAGGTGGCCCGCACCGTGGGCTCTATCGCCCTGGCCGAGACCGTTTTCACCTTTATCCTGGTGGGCCTCGTCTCTTTTTTGGTCACCCGCTTCACCATGGCCGGCGACCCGTTTTGGCAGTTACCCCAGCTTCTCTCTCTGGCCACTCTCCTGGCGGCGGTGGCCATGGCCACCGCCCCGGCCAGCACCCTGCATGTGGTGCGCGAGCTGGAGGCCAGCGGCCCCCTTACCTCCAGCCTGCTGGCCGTGGTGGCCATCAACAACAGCCTGGCCATCATGGCCTTTGGCATGGCCATGGCCATGGCCGGCAACCTGCTGGCCAGCAGCGACGCCTCCTTTATCGCCACGGCCCTGATCAGCGCTCAGGAGATTCTCCTGGCCCTGCTGCTCGGCATGGTCACCGGCCTGGTTATTGACTTTGTCCTCCACAGACTCAGCCAGCGGGGCGAGATGCTTTCCGCGGGTCTGGCCCTGCTTCTGCTCTGCGGCGAATCCGCCCGCCTCCTGGACCTCTCACCGCTGCTGGCCGGCATGGCCGCCGGCGCCACCCTGATCAACCGCGACAAAAGGGATGTCCGCCTCTTCCGCGCCCTCCATGATTTTGAGCCGCCCATCTACCTCCTCTTCTTCGCCCTGGCCGGTTCCCAGCTCCATATCTCCGCCCTGGGCGCCTCAGGCCTCATCGGCATCTGCTATTTCCTTAGCCGTCTGGCCGGCAAAATTGTGGGCGCCCGCTTGGGGGCCAGGGCAGCCAACTCGCCCCCTGCTGTCCGCAGATATCTGGGCTATGCCCTGGCTCCCCAAGCCGGGGTGGCCATCGGCCTTATTTTTCTGATCTCCGCCACCCCCGGCCTGACCGAACTGGCCGCGGTCATCACCCCTGTGGTGCTCACCGGCGTGGTACTCTCCGAGCTCATCGGCCCCCTCCTGGCCCGATTTGCCTTGGTCAAGGCGGGGGAGGCGGGCAGCAGGGAGCTCACCCCCAATCCCCTGCCAGGCTACGCGGATCTTTCGGCGCAGGCCTGCACAGATAGGCTGCGCTCCACTGCCGGCATCACCATTATGCCCTGGACCTGGCAGAAACTGGTGCCCCCTGTCAACAAAGAGGGGGTGGTGCTGTTCGGCGCTGCTCACCACGCCACCGTCACCGGTCTGGCCCGCCTGGCCACCATCTTTGCCCACCATACTGGAGCGGATCCCATGGCCGTGCGGGTCATCCCCCCGGACATGCCCCTCAAGAATGAGCATACCCTCTTTGCCAGGGAAGAGGCGGAAGTGCGCTCCATGGGCTATAGCCTCCTCAAAAAAGTGGTGCGCAGTGATGATGTGGCCCAGGCCCTCTCTCTGGCCGTGGTCCAGAATCCCACCAAAGGCCTGATCATCGGCTACCCCATTGAAGGCACCATCCAGGGCTTTCAAAAGGTGGTGGAACAGGTGGCGGAGATCGCCGTCTGTCCGGTTATTGTGGTGCGCTTCCACGGTGCCCTGCATACCGAGAGGATCCTGGTGCCCCTGGTCTCCCTGGACCAACTCGACGAGGTGAGTTCCGTGGTCAAGGCCCTCTCCCGGGTGGGAGAGCACGCCATCACCCTGCTCTATCTCCTGCCCTATGACCAGCCCTGCCGGCAGAGAGAGAAAAAAGAAAAAGAACTGGCCTCCTGGATCGCCATGCACCAGTTCAAGAACAGGCACGGCTTCCACTGCAAGGTGGTCAATACCGAATCACGCCTGGAGACCATCTGCCAGGAGGCGGAGTCCCACGATCTGCTGGTCATGGGCGCGCCCCGCCGCAGTTCGTTTCAGCGCCTGATCTTCGGCTCCCTGGCCGATGCGGTGAGTCAGAACTGCCAGAAACCCTTACTCATTGTCCATATCCCGCCGACAGATTAAATCCCTGCACTCTCAAATTATTTATGCTATCTTTCCCAATATGCACCTGACCCGCTCTTTGCCCTGGTCGATAAGAGACCATCTCTCTTCTGCTTTTTTCGGGGGTTCATTATTTTAGTTCTTGGCATCGGCGACCTGGGGGCCTCAAAAAATCCCCCGGAGCTTATCAAGACCTATGCCCTGGGTTCCTGTGTGGCCGTTATCCTCATCCATCCCAAGACGCGGGTGGTGGGCATGGTCCATATTGCCCTGCCCGAATCCACCCTCAATCCAGCCAAGGCCCAGGATAAACCGGGCTATTTTGCCGACACCGGCATTCCCGCCTTAATCAGAGAGATGATGGCCCTGGGCTGTAGCGGCGGTCCCAAACAGATGGTTGCCAAAATTGCCGGCGGCGCCAAGATCATGGACCCCAACAACATCTTTAATATCGGCACCAGGAATGTCCTGGCCATAAAAAAAATTCTTTGGAAATACGGGGTCAGCCCCCGTACTGAGGATATAGGAGGAACCATGAGCCGAACCGTCACCGTCAGTGCCCGCAACGGCAGGGTTATCCTCTCTTCTCCCGGCAAAGAAGAGTGGAGATTATAAGATGGCCTCAACCAGAAACAACATACTCAAGGTTATTGAGGAGGTAAAGCTTCTCTCCCCCAGCGCGGTCCGCCTTCTGGCAGTGGCCAGCAGAGAAGATCATGACCTTAAAGATATTGTCAGGGTTATTAAACATGATGCCGCCCTCACCGCCAAAACCCTGCAGCTCGTCAACTCGGCGGCCTTCTCTCTGCAGAGCAAGATCAGTGACCTGGAAAGGGCCATCACCTACAGCGGTGAAAATTTTCTGATCTCTCTGGTCATGACCGAGGCCGCTGATATGATTTACGACTGTGACCTGGCCGGCTACGACGGCCACAAAGGCGGCTTATGGGACCACAACCTGCTCACCGCCCTTGCCGCCAAGCGGATTGCGGCATTAAGCAAAGAGCCGGTCAATACCAATATCGCCTATACCGGCGGCCTTCTCCACGACCTGGGCAAGGCCATTATTTCCGATTTTCTCAAAGGCTCCCTGACCCAGCTCCTTGCCTCTCTGGAAAAGGGTGAAATGCCGGATTATGCCGGTGCTGAAGAAAAGATCCTGGGCATTGACCACACCCAGGCCGGTTATGCCCTGGCCTGCCACTGGAACCTGCCGGAGCCCCTGGCCTCTGCCATGCGTTACCACCATGAGCCCGCCAAGGCGCCAAAGGAATACCGCTCCCTGGTCTACGCCGTGCACCTGGGCGATATGGTGGCCATGATGACCGGCCGGGATACCGGCGCCGATGCCATGCGTTACCAGCTTGATGACAACTACATCGATTTTATCAAAATCACGGAGAATGACCTGGCCCAGATCATCCTGGACACAGACAGCGACTTCTGCACCCTTAAAGAATCCATGGAAGAGCAACCGGGTATATAATGCGTATTCTTATTGTCGACGACACCACCACCGCCCGCCTATTTGCCCAAAAATGCCTGGCAAATATCGGCTTCCACGATGCCGATTTTATGCAGGCCGGGCATGGTATCGAGGCCCTTTCCAAAATAAGGGCCTGCCCGCCCGATCTCATCCTCAGCGATCTGATGATGCCGGAGATGGATGGCGAAACGTTTCTCAAGATCCTGAAGGCGGAACCAGACCTGCAGGATATCCCCGTCCTGATTATCTCCAGTGCCGGCAATCCCGCCCACCGGGAGACCCTGTTGGCCATGGGTGCCCTGGATGTCCTGCCCAAACCTTTTTCCACCACGGAAATATATGAGCTATTAAAGGGCTTTTTAAATGAGGAGGAGGATGAAGATGGCTGGGGAGATTGATATCTTTTGCAAAGAGCCGGGAGAAAAACGGCCCCGGGAGAAGGCCCTGGCCCAGGCGGTGAATTCCACCTTTGAGAAAATGGGCTTCATGGAGGCCAGGACCACTGCCGGGGAGGCCACCCAGGGCCACGCCATTACCGCGGTGATCGATATCCTCGCCCCCAGCCCGGCCCGGATCTTTTTCTCCGCCCCCCAGCAGCTGGGTTGGAACATTGCGGAAAACTTTTACGGCCTGGAGGAAATGACCATGGAGGCGGTGGGTGACATGATGAAAGAGCTGCTCAATACCATAACCGGCAGCCTGCTCAGTACCATCATGCCGAACCAGCAGTTTCAGCTCTCCATTCCGCGCCTCTGTGCCGAGACCCCGGCCCATCAGGCCGGTTCCTACGTCTATCAATTCAACATTGACAACAAAGGAATCATTACCATTGTCTTAACTGACACCCCTTCCTGAACCCGGGCAGGCCTTTTCCAGCCCGGGGCGCCTCATTATCCTCAGCCCGGGTATCCCCATGAGTGCAACCGGACATACCTCCACCACAACCGCCTTTGTGAAAGAGCAGCTGGCCGCCGGCAAAGAGGCCAATCCCCTTATTGACGAAAAAAGCCCCTATCTCCTGCAGCATGCCTTCAATCCCGTGCAGTGGCTGCCCTGGGGCGATGAGGCCTTCCAGCGGGCCCGGCAGCAAGACAAACCGATCTTTCTCTCCATCGGCTACTCCACCTGTCACTGGTGCCATGTCATGGCCCACGAATCCTTTGAAGACGAGGAGGTGGCCGCCTTTTTAAACGCCCATTATATCGCCATCAAGGTGGACCGGGAGGAACGGCCCGATATTGACCAGCTCTATATGACGGCCACCCAGGCCATAACAGGCGGCGGCGGCTGGCCCCTGTCTGTTTTTCTACTGCCGGATCGCCGTCCCTTTTATGCCGGCACCTATTTCCCGCCCCGATCGGCCCATGGCCGGCCCGGCTTCCTCGACCTGCTCAGGCAGATCCATCTTCTCTGGCAGAAGGAGCGCTCCAGAGTCACCGGCCACGCCGAGGAGATCACCGCCACCCTGCGCTCCACAGCAGCGGCCCCGGCCCAGACAGAACCTCTCTCCGAGGAGCTCCTGCATCGCTGCTTGCAGCAGGCCGCCCAGAGCTTTGACAGCGAATTCGGCGGCTTTGGCAACGCCCCCAAGTTTCCGCGGCCCGCCCTCTTTGACTTCCTCCTCCGGTATCAGGCCCGCCATAAAAATGAGCAGGCCAGGGAAATGGTGCTCTTCAGCCTCAAAAAAATGGCGGAGGGCGGCATCTACGATCAGCTGGGAGGCGGCTTTCACCGCTACAGTGTTGACCGGCAATGGCAGGTACCCCATTTTGAAAAAATGCTCTCTGATCAGGGGCAGCTGGCCAGCCTCTATTTTGAGGCCTTTCAGGTGAGCCATCACCCCTTTTTCCGTGCAATCGGCAGCGAGATTCTCGACTATGTGCTGCGCGACATGACCGATCCCCAGGGGGGCTTCTACTCGGCAGAAGACGCTGACAGCGCCAGCGCCCAGGAGAGCAGCCGCCACGGGGAGGGCCTTTTTTACCTGTGGAGCGAGGCTGAAATCATAGATCTCCTGGGGGAGACGTCCGCGGCAATCTGCAACTTCTTCTTCGGCGTCCAGCAGCAGGGCAATGTGGAGGCGGACCCCTTAGGCGAGTTCAGCGGTCAAAACATCCTTGCTGTCAAAAGGGATCTGGCCGCCACCGCCCGCACCTTCGGCAAGACAGAGGAGGAGGTGGAGAAGATCCTGGACCGCGCCAAAGCGCGCCTTTTTAGGGCCCGCCAGCAAAGGCCGCGGCCCCATCTTGACGACAAGATCATCACCGCCTGGAACGGCCTGATGATCTCGGCCATGGCCAAGGGCTTCAAGGTCACCGGCCAGAAGCGCTATCTGCAGGGGGCCAGGGCCTCAGCCACCTTTCTGGAAAAAAATCTTTTGGCCGGAGATGACCACAGCCTGTTCCGGCGCTACCGGGAGGGAGAGGCCCATTTTCAGGGCCAGCTTGATGATTACGCCTTTTTTGTCCAGGGGCTGCTCGATCTCTACGGCGCCGACTTTAACGGGCACTGGCTGGAGCTGGCCCTGGCCATCAGCCGCCGGCAAAAAGAGCTCTTCTTTGATGAGAAGGAGGGCGTCTTTTTTGACAGCCCCCTTGATGCCGAAAATATCCTGGTGAGGATGAGAAACGAGTATGACGGCGCCGAACCGTCCGGCAATGCCGTGGCAGCCATGAACCTGCTCCGTCTGACCCGGATCACCGCCAACCGGGAGCAGCAGCAGGAGGCAGCGGCCATCCTCTCCTTCTTTGCCCCCGGCCTCATGGAGCAGCCCTTTGGCCGGCCCGCCCTGGCCGCGGCCTATGACCTCTACAGTCAAAACCCGTCCCAGATCATCCTGGCCGGCAACCCGGAGGCCGCGGACACCAAGGAGATGCTGGCCCTGATCAACAGCCTCTATCTGCCCACCACCCTGCTCCTCCTGGCTGATAACGGGCCGGGCCAACGCCTTCTGGAACAGCAGCTGCCCTTTATGAAGGAGATGACCGCCCTGGACAACCGGGCCACCGCCTATCTCTGCCAGGATTTCAGCTGTAAAAAGCCGGTGCAGTCGGTGGCAGAGCTGGCCGCCCTCCTGCCCGCTTCTGCCCCCTGGTCAGGGGCGTAAGGTCCCAAAGGGGGCAAAAGCCGGATGCCCTGATCTTGGCAGACCGGCCCTTTTCTTTTGCGTTCCCCGCCGGCTTTGTTTATATAGAAGATCTTCTTTTTTTTTAAAAAACTCACCCCCCCCGCCATCATGAAAAAAATTCCTTTGCTTTTTGCCCTGCTTCTTCTTTTCAGCCTTGCCGGCTGTGCCGGCCGCATCAATCTTGATCAGGCCCGCCAGGCCGGGGCCCGTCAGCTCAGTGCCGATAATATCAACACCCTGGTTGCCGGCAATTCCCTCCACATGGTCTCCTGGAGCAAGGCCGATGAAGCGGATATTGATTTTTCAGAAAAAGGGACCCTCAACGCCATCAATTCCCTGGGGGAAAAAACCCATGGCCGCTGGACCACGGACCGGGACCAAAATACCCTCTGCCTGAAGTTTAAATTCTGGGGTGACGGCGCCACCAATTGCTTCCGGGTATTTAAGGACGAAGAGCATTATCTTCTCTTTAACAATGACGGCACCCTGGCCCATACCTTTGTGCCTGAATATGAGGTGGAATACACCCTGGCGGATTTGAATGCCGGCGTTCTGGCCCAACCACCCAGCCAGGACCGGCGGTTGCCCCGCCAAACAGCGACCCAGGAAACAGCTGCCGCAGCACCCGCTGCCAATGGAGGCCTTCTCTCCACCCTCACCTTCGGCGTCTTAGGCGCCGGTGACAATGGAGAGGCAGAGGAGGTTGACCACCCGGAGTTCGCGGCCACCAC
>JAVLBA010000053.1:0-16862 GCA_031581485.1 Desulfurivibrionaceae bacterium
ATCAGCACCAACGAGTTGCGGATGACAATGCCCCCCAGCACAATGATACCGATCATGCCGGTGGCGGTGAAAAAGATGGGATTTTCAAAACCGCCCACCGGATCCGCGGCAAAGAGGTTGAGGAGCCAGAAACCGGGCATGGCGCCGATCAGGGTGAGGGGGATGGCCATCATGATGAGCAGCGGCATGAAAAAGGAGCTGGTCTGCAGGGTCAGCAGGATATAGATCCCCAGCAGGGCCGCGGCAAAGGCGATGCCCATGTCCCGGAACACCCGCAGGGTGATCTCCCACTCGCCTTCCCCGGTCCAGACCGCCGCCATCCCCTCGGGCAGGGGCTCTGTGGCCAGCCGCTTCTGCATGTCGAGAATCGCCTCCCCCGGGGCCCGGCCGGCCATTTCCGCCAGCACGAAGGCCACCCGCTTCAGGTTTTTATGATAGATGGGCTGGTCAATGGGAACGTGCACAATATCCACCATTTCTGCCAGGGGGACCATATGGCCGGTGGCGCTCTTCATGGGAATCTGGGACAAAGAGGTGGTGCTTGACCTCTTTTCTCTGGAGAGCCGGGTCTTGACCAGCAGGGGCTGGCGTTCATCGGCAACGTGCACCGTGGCCGGCGTAGCGCCGCTTAAGGCGGTGCGCAGGCTTTCAATGATGGCTGCGGTGCTCACCCCGTGCAGGGCGGCCTTTTCCTTGTCCACCACAAAGTCGATGCGCGGCCGCTGTGCCTCGGCCCTGTCGTCGATATCCACCACAAAGGGTTCCTCCGCCATGATCTTCTGGATATGACGGCCGCCGTGGATCAGCTCCTCATAGGCGATATCCGCATCTCCATACATCTCCACAACAATGGTGGCCATGACCGGCGGACCGGGCGGCACCTCCACCAGTTTGGCATTGACCCCGTATTTTTCGCCGATGGCCGTCAGCTCCTGGCGCAGCCGAAGCACGATGGCGTGGCTCTGCATCTCCCGTTCCTCTTTGGGCAGCAGGTTCACCTGGATATCCGCCACATGCCCTCCCTGGCGCAGGTAGTAATGGCGAACCATGCCGTTAAAATCCATGGGGGAGGAGAGACCGACATAGGAGACGATACTGGTGACCTCGGGCACTTCTCGCAGATGCGCCTCATAGGCCTGAACCGCCCGGTCCGTTTCTTCCAGGGTGGTTCCCTCCGGCAGATCCAGGACGATCTGGAATTCGTTTTTATTGTCAAAGGGCAGCATCTTGAGGGGAACCTGGCGCCAGAAAACCAGGGCAACGGCAAAGGCGAAAAGGAGCACCACCATCACCAGAAGCAGCCAGCGAGCAATTCTGGAAGAAAGAAAGGGTGTGACCATGGTGCGATAGCTCTTCCGGATCCAGCCCTGGGGGGCTCTCCTTAAGTCGCTCTCTGCGCTCTCTTGATTTTTGGCCACCCCGCTTTTTTTGAGCAGCAGATGGGTGAACCAGGGCACGATGCTGAGGGCGCACAGGGTGGAAAAGATCACCGTGATGGGCACATTGGCGGCCATGGGCGCCATATAGGGCCCCATCATGCCGGTGATGAAGAAAAGGGGAGTGAAGCTGACGATAATGGCCAGGGTGGACATCATCACCGGGGGCAGGACCTCGTTCACCGCGATCAGGGTGGCATCCTCGGAATTGCGCTTGCCCTGCAGAATATGGCGCTGCATGTTGTCGACATTGGTGATGGGGTCATCCACCACCAGACCCAGGGAAAGGATGAGGGCGAAGAGGGTGACCCGGTTGATGGTGTAGCCCAGCAGGAAGTTGGCAAAGAGGGCCAGGGAAAAACTTATGGGTACTGCCAGGGCCACCACCAGGGCCTCCCGCCAGCCGAGGGTGAAGGCCAGAAGTATAATGACCGTGATGACGGCAAAGGTCAGAGAACGCAGCAGATTCCGCACCTTTGCATCAGCGGTTTTCCCGTAATTGCGGGTCACCTCGTAATGGACATCCGCCGGCAGGAGCGTTTCCTGCAGTTCCTCCATGCCCTCAATAACGGAGCGGGCCACGTCCACGGCATTGGTGCCCTTCTTTTTGGCCAGGGCCAGGGTCACCGAAGGGGCGCTGGCCGGGGCCTGTTCCGGACCATGGGCCTTCTGGTAGGCGTCGGAAAAACCGATACGGGTGTAGCTTTCCACCTCCTCGGGTCCGTCAATAACCCGGGCCACATCCCGCAGATAGACAGGCCGGCCCTGGTGGACCCCCACCATGAGAGCAGACACCTCCTGGGCGGAGGTGAGAAAGGAGCTGCTGGTGACCGTGAAATTTTGGTTGAAACGGGAGAAATCACCCGCTGTCACCGCCGCATCCGCGCCTTGCAGCGCTTTTTGTACCTCCATGAGCGACACCCCCAGACCGGTCAGTCGCGGCAGGGAGGGTTCCACCCTTATTTCCCGTTGGCGGCCGCCCACTATGGAGGTCCTGGAGATGTCTTCGATCTCAGCCAGCCGGGCCAGTACCTCTTCGCCGATCCGGCGGAGTTGAGGGTCATGATATTTTTCGGAGTATAAGGTCAGATTGACGATGGGCACGTCATCGATCTCCAGGGGCTTGATGATCCAGCCCTTCACAATGGGCGGCACCTGATCGATGTGCATGCGGATCTTGTTGTGGAGCTTGACCAGGGAGCGTTCCCGGTCCTCTCCCACATAAAAGCGGACAGTGACCACGGCCATGTCCCGTCTGGAGATGGAATAGACATATTCCACCCCGTCAATCTGCCACAGGAGCCGCTCCAGGGGAGTAGCCACCAGCTTCTCGATCTCTTCCGGGGAGGCGCCGGGGGCCTGGATAAAGATATCGGCCAGGGGCACCACGATCTGCGGTTCCTCCTCCTTGGCGGTGTTGATCACCGCCACCACCCCCAGGCAGAGGGAGGCGATGATCAGCAGAATGGAGAGGTGCGAGTTGAGAAATAACCGCACAATGGCGGGGATGAGACCGCGGGGCGAGGAGCGCTTTTCGGTCATGGCGCTGCTCCTGCTTCAGCCGCTCCCAGGGAGACGGTTTCTCCGCCGCTGAGTCCCGACAGCACCTCCACCCGGCCGTTGCTCCTCCTGCCGGTCTGGATGAACCGGCGCTTCCAGATATCTTCCTCCCGGACCTCGACCAGTTCCAGCTGTCCCACCCGCCGCACCGCTTCCTGGGGGATCAGCACCACCTCAAGCTCCCGCACCGGGATCAGGAGTTTGCCGAACATGCCCGGATAGAGCCCGGCCATCTCCGGCAGGGAGGCCTTAACCAGAAAGGTGCGGCTCTGAGGATCCGCATAGGGGACGATCTCCTTCACCTTTGCCGCCACTGTTTCCGAAAGCGCCGTGATCTCTACCTGCAGCTCTTCTCCCAGGCCGATCTGGCGGGACAATCCCTCCCGCACCGAGGCCTCCAGTTGCAGGCCGCCGGCGGTCTGTAGGGTGATCAGGGGTCTGCCGGGCATGGCCATGTCACCGGGATCCACCAGGCGCTGGAGCACATGGCCGGCCTCCTGGGCCACTAACAGGGTATCGGTGAGGGCGATTTCCGCCTGCAGAACCACCTCCCTGGCCTGTTTGATTGCCGCCTCGGCGCCGGCCAGGGAATCTTTAGCCTGCTGCAGATGGGCTTGGGCCTGCAGGAAGGCGGCTCGGGCCTGTTCCAGATCCTGCTCGGTGGCGGCCTGGCTCTGATAATAAGAGGTGATCCGCTGAAAATCGGCTTCCGCCTGCTGAAAGAGGGCGGCAGCAGCCGCTATGGCCTGGCGGGCCTGTTTTTTGGACGCTTCGGCGCCCTTGAGTCCCTGCCGGGCCTGTTCCAGCCTGGAAACATTCTGGCGGCTGTCCAGGATGATCAGGAGCTGCCCTTTTTCTATTTTGTCCCCCGGCCTGACTTTCACCTCTCGTACCTGTGCCGTCATCCGGGCCGCGATATGGGATTGCAGCCGGGGCTGCACCGTGCCCACGGCCTGGTAATATTCGGTGATGTTGCGGGCTTCCGCCACCGCTGTTTTCAGGTCAGGGGAAGCGGCCACGGCAAGCCGGCCACAGGCCAGGCCCACCATGAGGCCGGCAACCATAAGAGCGAGAATTGATTTCATAAGAGGTTCCTTTTGGGCGGTTTCACCGGGCCTCCTTGATCTTGGCCCAGTAGCCGATGGACCGGCCGATTTGGGCCAAGGCCTGCTGCCGGTCATAATGGGCGGCAGTGGCGCGTATGCGGGCGCGATTCCAGGCCAGCTCTGCCTGCAGATAGCGGGTGATGGTGGCGGATCCCCCCTGGAACTGGGTCAAGACCAGGGCCAGGGATTCTTCGGCGGCTGCCGCGCTCCGCCGGGCCGCCTCCAGCCGGGCCCCGGCTGCTTCCAGGTTCTGGTAGGCTATTTTGACATCCCTTTTGACAGCCAATCGGGACTGCCTGTCTGCAGCCAGGGTTTCCGCCAATTGGGCGGAGGCCTTATCCACGGCAGCCTGGCTGCTGAAGCCGGTGAAGATGTCCCAGTTGAGGATCACCGCCACCATCCAGTTTTCCCGGCGGCTGTCATAGGCCAATTCCTCGTCATCAAGATAGTATTTGCCCTGCACATCCAGCCTGGGAAGATAGGTGCTGTGGGCCGCGTCCACGGCCATGGCGGTTTTTTGGACTTGGGCCTGCATCTTTTTTAAATCCGGCCGTTGCGCCAGGGCATACGCAAGTCCCTGTCGGTAGGTAGGGGGAAGGGCTGCGGCGTCTACATCGTCCGGCTCCGCCAGCACCACTTCGGCATCCTGATCCATTCCCAGCAGGGTGGCCAGTGCGGTCAGGGCGGTTTGATGATGGTTGCGGCTTTGAACCAGCTCCTCCTGGGAGTGGGCCAGCCGCGCCTCCAGGGACAAGAGATCCGCTTTCAGGGCAGAGCCGCCTCGCAGACGCACCCGCATTAATTCCAGCTCCTTGCGGACAGTGGCCACGGAGTCCCGGGCGATGCCGATGAACTCCCGGGTGGCCAAGGCCTCATGGTAGGCGCTGATCACCGAGGCGATCAAGCCGTTTTCCACGCTTTCCTGATCCAGCTGGGAGATGGTAAGGCCGGTCTGGGCCATCCGCCGGTTGAGATAATCCCGGCCGCCGTTAGCGAGATTGAGCCGGCCCCTGACGCCGCTCTCAAAATTATCCAGCCGGCCGGGATTATTGAAATCAGCAGCAGGCGGCAGCTGCCGCTGGTCGATTTTTTTAAAAAGATAGACGGAGGGGGCATCCGCATGGGTGTATTCTGTATAAAAGCCCAGGGTCGGGTAGAAGGCGGCATTGGCCTGCATCAGGCCGGCTTCTGTCTGCCTGATGCGGGCCAGGGCCATCTGATTCCCCGGATTTTTCTGGAGGGCGATGGCGATGGCCTGGGCACAGGAAAGGCTGCCGTGGACCGCTCTCCCTGGGCCGGGCACCTCTGCCTCCTGCCAGGGCCTCATGCCCACCGGCACGGCATGAGAGGCCTTGATCTCTTCATATCGGTAGGTCTTCTGCAGAGAACAGCCGGTGAGCGTCATCAGCATACAGAGCAGACTACTAGCGGCCAGGCAGGACCAGGGAATGTATCTTTCCATCTTCACTCCAGGGGCTGTGTGGTGGGGACATACCCCATAGAGGGATATATGTAATAAATACTAAGGGTTTCCCCCTCTCTTTTCCAGATTTTTTTGCAGCTCGTGCGCACATATCCCTTTTGATATATTTCCATTTATTGCTAGGCTGGAAAAAGAGTGACAGAGCAGGTGGTGTAGAGGGCAGCCCCTTATCCGGGTCTGCCATGGCAGGCTTAATCAACATTACAAGGAATACTCTTATGAACAGACATCTATGGGTGGGATTGATCATGACCGGGCTGCTCTTGCTGGCAGGGAATGCCGGCGCCAAAGAGATTAACCTCGCCCCGGGAGAAATATACCGGCAGGGAGGCCTCACCGTTACCTGCGGGGAAACGGCAACAGATGCCCCGCTGGTCCTCAAGGAATGCCAGTATTGGGACGATTTTCATAAAAAATGTCTGTTTGAAAAAACGATCTATATGTATAAAAAACTTGAATGCGTTGAAGAATGCCAGCACTGGGATGAATTCAGCAAGACCTGCAATTACCAGACAAAATGTATCTTCTATCCGGACCAGAAGGCCTTTGTGCGCATTATCTGTGAAGAATTTGATGACTTCAACAATGTCTGCGTGAAAAAAAAGGAGAGCAGGATAGGGCGCGGAGCAAAAAGATAAAAGGCATATTTTCAGCCCTCCATGGTCAGTGTCGCTTTCAGAGGCAGGTGGTCGGAGGCCAGCCGGGCCAGCGGGCTGGAGTGGGCTGCCATGGTGGTCAGGGCAGAACGCGGCTCCACCCAGAGGCGGTCCAGGGCGATCAGGGGCCACTGCCCCGGAAAGGTGGCGCAGTGGGGGGTGGGCTGGAAATGGGCATGCAGCCAGCGCAGGATGCGCCCCCACAGGAACCACTCATTGAGGTCCCCCAGCAGCACGGAGATATCGGCGGGCTGTGACGCAAAGAGCGGTAGCAGCTGGCGCACCTGTTGGCGGCGCTCCCACGGCTTCAGCCCCAGATGCGTTGCCACCACCTGCAGGCATTTTCCTTGCCAGTCAAGGGTGACATCAAGGGCTCCCCGTGGTTCCCGTCCTGTCCGGCTCAGGTCAATCCGGTTCACGGTGAGGACGGGAAGCCGGGTCAAGAGGGCATTGCCGTAATGGCGGCTGTCTCTGAGCAGGGTGGGGCCGGCAAGGGCGCTGTAGCCGGTTTTTACGGCCAGATACTCGAGCAGATCATACGCCCCGATTCTATGGTGTTCCACTTCCTGCAGCGCCACGATATCGGCATTGAGTTCCCGCAGCACGCCGATGATCCGGTCTGGATCGAAACGGCCATCCATGCCGATGGCGGCATGGATGTTATAGGTGGCGATTGTTATCTGCATGCGATCATTGCCGCCTTCTCTCCTGGATGCGCTCTTCCCTTCGGTTTTTTACCTGGGGCGGGGGCAGCGGTCATCCGTTTCATTGAGGGTGTCGAGCAGACCGCATTCCGCCAGAAAACGGCGGTGGGTTTGGTCGGCGCCGACTTGGGCCTTGTAGCGCCGGTCATTAATCTCGTGGATATTGTCATGGATCAGGGCGACAAAATCCTGATCAAGCTTATGATGGGCGGCCATATCCTTCATGATTTTATTGGTGTCGGTCACGCTGAGCCCGCAACGATAGGGGCGGTCCTCCATCAGGGCGGTAAAGGTGTCGGCAACGGCCAGGATGCGGGCCCCTTCTGGTATTTCGGCGCCCCTCAGCCGGTACGGATATCCGGAGCCGTCCAGCCGTTCGTGGTGCGCGGCCGCCCATTGGCAGATGTCAGCGAAGCCTTTGATGTTACGCAATATTTCCGCGGAAAAATAGGGATGTTTGTAGATAATGGCAAAATCATCGCGGGTCAGCCTCTGGTGCTTCTCCAGGAGTTCCGTGGGCACCACCAGTTTGCCGATATCATGCAGCAGGCCGGCCATCCGCAGCCGGTCTGGGTCTTCTTTCTGAAAACCGCTGAGAGTGG
This sequence comes from Desulfurivibrionaceae bacterium, assembly GCA_031581485.1. Taxonomy (GTDB): domain Bacteria; phylum Desulfobacterota; class Desulfobulbia; order Desulfobulbales; family SURF-16; genus BM506. The sequence goes on from JAVLBA010000053.1 coordinate 7,548, forward strand.
CAATGGCAACGGTAACCGCCGCCACCCCGCTGGAATGGGTGGCAGTGAACCGACTCCTGAAATCGATGACCCGCCGGAACATTTCCGCCAGCTCCAGCATTTCGCTGCGCTCTAACGCCATTGCTCCCAAGGGAAAACGGTGCTGGAGAAGAGTGCTGAGAGTCGGGGAGGTCAGATCAAGCCAGAAGGCCTCCTTCTCCGCCACCTGCAGGAAGGCCTCCACCTGCCGGGGCACAAACATATCCCCTGATCCTGCTTTGATATGCTGGATAATATCCGCCTTCTGGCTCAGGATCTCCCTCTGGGGATCGACCCGCACGGCAATGCGGTCGGCCAGGTGGATGATATGACTGAGCAGAGGCACCTCCTCGCCCCCGGCCACCATGCCCTGGCCGTTTCGCCAGTATGTGTGGTGGAAGCGGATGATGCGGGCCAGATCGGCAAAGGGCGCAAATCCCGCCAGCAGGAAATATCCCGGCCGGGTATGACGATCCGGATTGATCACTTCAAAATCGAATGATTCCAGCCGGGTCCTGATGGAGAGCCCGCCGATGTCATGCACGGCAGCGGCCAGGATAAGCCGGCTCAGAGGGTGCTCCTCCAGGCCCAGGGCCTTGCCGATGGTGGCGGCCGCAAATGCGACCTTCTGGTGATGGCCAACCAGTATCCGGCTGATCAGGTCAGTGGCGGCGGTAATGGCGCTGAGCAGGGGATATAATTCTACATGGGTCTTTTGGTCTGTTTCTGGCTGCATCACTCTCCCGCTTCCCGGCTGGATTGTTTTTTGGACGTTCTCTTTTGTCGTTTCAGCAACCAGCGGCTTACGGCCCAGCTGGTCAGGCCAATGGCCACGGCCAGGGCCAGCAGGGTGGCGATGGCGGAGGCCTCGGGGGCCTGGATGGCGCTGACCACCTGATCAGAAAAAAAGGTAAGGGCAAGAATGCCCGGGGCCATGCCCGCCAGGGTGCCCACCATGAAGTCCCGCAGGCTGATATGGGAGGCCCCGGCCATGAGATTGATCACCGTGAAGGGGGCCACCGGCACCACCCGCAGGGTGATGATGGAGAGCACTCCCCGCCGTCCCAGGCGACGGCTGAGCCGGCTGACCCAGCGCTGTGACAGGTTGCGGATCATCTCCTGGCCCAGATGGCGGCCAAGTCCATAGGTGACCAGGGCGCTGAGTACAGCACCCAGCAAGGCGTAGGCAAAACCGTACAAGGCGCCAAAGGCTACACCTGTGGCAATGATCATCAAGGTGACCGGGAAGACCAGGAGGCCGCCGATAATGTACAGAGCGGCCACAATAAGCGGCGCTTGCCAACTGCCGCGCAGTGTGGCGAGGTTGTTGAGCATCTCGTTGATGTCCAGCCATTCTTGAAGCGGCGTCCAGCGCCAGGCCGCTGCCAGCAGAAGGGCCACTCCCAGAATGGCCACCATGATGATGAGTCTGCCTCTGGCCGCTCTCTTGTCCTGGTCATCGATAAACTCCTGGGCAAGTTGATCCGGATCAATGGGCTGCTCGGGATCGGCAAGCTGGAAGTCGGGCACCAGGTCATCCACTTCCTGTGAGATGCGAAAGGGCAGGGGAGTCAGTGTCCTGCCCGGGCTGCGCAGGGATTCAATGGCCCGGATAAGAGATTGCTCCTGGGTCATGGCCTCAGCAACCGTGGAGGGGGAAACATCAAGGTGTTCTGCCAGCAGGCGGTTGCGGAAAGCGGCGATGGCCGCCCTCAGGTGCTCTTGCCCTCCGGCCTCCAGGGCCAGATCGCATTCCGTGTCAAGGCCCATGGAACGATTGTTGTAGTTGGCCGAACCTATGCGGATCAGCTCATTATCGATGATCAGGACCTTGGAATGCACATTAAGGCATTGCCGGCCCAGATCGGGCAGCAAGGGGTAATAGAGGCGCAGACGGCCGTGATGATCCGCCGCCACCAGTTGCTTGAGCAGGCGCTCCCGCAGGACGTCCATGGTGTAGTGGGAGAGCCAGCCCGTGGTCTCCTCCGGCAGGATGAGGACAATCTCCGGGCCATCATCTTCCTCCAGCCGCCGGGCCAAGGCCTTACCTATCTTCAGGGCGGTGAAATATTGGTTCTCCAGAAAAATCATCTTCCGGGCCGCACCAATGGCGGCAAGCAGCAGCCGCTCTATCTCCCGCACCTCCTCCTGATCCTTGTAGGCCGGGTAGGTCCGGGCAATCCCCACCATCACCTCCTCGATATCCACCGCCAGGCCGGGTGGCCAGGGCTCGGAGCCGGAAAGTGGCCCTGTGGCACTGATCTGCTGGCCGGTGGCCTGGTGCCAGCGCCTGCGCGCCAGGTCGCCCAGGGCCCGGGCAATGTCGCCGCTTACCGCCACCTGTACGTCATGGTAGGGTTGAGGGATGGTATCATTGAGATCACGGCGGCGGGGGTCATGGGCATCATGCTCAGGGGTGTCCCAGCGCCCCAAGGCGAAATCGAGGCCGCCCACAAAGGCCACTTGGTCATCCACCACCACAATCTTCTGATGATGGGAAGCTCCCACGGGGTGGTGGCTGTCCATGTGAAAATGGAGACGCCTGGGGGATGTCCATTCCATCTTGTAGATGGGCAGCCATTCCCGTTCCGGGGCGTAGATGATGGAATATTCCCAGTTCAGGACATGGATATGCAGCTGCGGCTTCTCCCTGACCAGACGGCGCAGGAAATCGCCAAAGCGGACAGGCAGCCCGTCGGCAGAGGGTTCACGGATAAGCTCAAAGCGGCTGTCAATATCCCAGCCGATGATCCATACCGAATGGCGGGCCTCTTTCAGGGTCTCCCGCACCGCCTGGAAATAGTCAGCGCCGTCCACCAGAAAGGTGAGGCGCTCGGCCTCTTCGCGGCGCCAGCAGGTATCGCCCGGCTTGAGGATGGAGGGATGGGTCATCACGCTGCTCCTTCTGGCCAGGGAGGCCGCCGCCGCAGCGGCGGCAGGCCTCTCCGCTGTCTCCCGGCCCTATTTTGCCGCAGCTCTCCCTGGCCGGACCCCCGGACTCGGGCCGGCCTGATGGGTGCAGGGATGCATCCTCCACTCGGGGGCCAATGGCTGCGGGGCAATAAGGGCTATGAAAAATCAAAAAAAGCAGGACAGTTGTGATCAGCCTAGCAAAACAAAAAATAATATTCAACGACAGAGACGCCTCCCTGCCGGCCAGGGGACCGGCGGAGATCAAAAGAGTCAGAAGATTGCGACTCCCTGTTAACCCCCTGGGATTTATTGGCAAAATAAAAAAATGTCGGAATACGCCCCTTGTGACATGGAAAACGTCCTTATGGCAGGGAGATAAAAAATAAGAGGGAAGGGACGAAAATAGTCCTTGACCAAAAAGATATAACAGTCCGATCATGTTGAATATGAGGTAGCCAAGGATGCCCTGCCCATGAGCCCCGTCACCATCAAACAGGAGGTTCCTCATGTCTCAGCTCTGCCAGGTAGTCAGAAAGTTCGTGAAGGAGGAGAAGGGGGCAACCGTGGTGGAGTACGCGGTCTTGATCGCCCTGATTATCACCGGCTGTATCGCAATTATCGCCACCTTTGGGGGACAGATTCAAACTTGTTTCGATAGTGTGTTAACGGAATGGCAGAAAGTTGAAAATTAATAAGGAGGGGGCGGAGATAGTCCTTGACCAAAAACATATAACAGTCCGATCATGTTGAACAGGGGGCATCCAAGGATGCCCTGCCATCGGGCCCATGAGCCCATCACCATAAAACAGGAGATACATCATGCATCAGCTCTGCAAGGCAGTCAGAAATTTCATGAAGGAGGAAGAGGGGGCAACCGCGGTGGAGTACGGGGTCTTAGTCGCCCTGATTATCGCGGCCGTTGTTGCTGTTATCGCTGTGCTTGGGGAGCGGATCGAGAATGCTTTCGAACAGGTAAATAGCGAGCTAAGTGATTATGATTGATACAAGTGAATAGCGAACTAAGTGAATATGATGATGAGTGATTATACATGATAAGGAGTTTAGGTAACCGCACGGGGTGACTCCAATATCTGATCGGCAAATAACGGGAGGGAACAGGGTAATGAGGAAACAGGGGGGCCATTGGCAGCAGGTGCCGCACTATCTTTTTGGTCTCAGTGCCGTGGGCCTGGCCCTCTATTTTCTGCTGGCTCATCCCCGCGAGCCGGTCATTTTCTTTGCCAGCCTCTTTTTTCTGGTCATCTGCACCACAGACACCATCCTCTCCAAGATTCCCAACTTGGCCACCCTTGTTCTGGTGCTGGTCGGTTTCGGCTACCACCTGCTGTCCGGCGGCCTGCCGGGCGGGGCAACCGCCCTGGCCGGCATGCTGACGGGTCTAGCCCTGCTCCTTCTCCCCTATCTGCTGGGGGGCATGGGGGCCGGCGATGTCAAGGCCCTGGCGGCCCTCGGCTGCCTGCTTGGCCCTGTGGATATTGTTCAGGTCTTTCTCTTCACCGGCCTGATCGGCGGGGCCATGGCCCTGGTGCATCTGGCCGTGAGTCCCCACCTCAAGAGCCGCCTGCGCTCCTGGCTGGCCGCGGCCAGCCAGGTCATCCGCGGCCTGGGCCTGCCCAGGCGGGAGGCGGGGGCAGCAGAGAGCAGGATTAAATACCCCTACGGGTCGGCCATTGCCTTTGGCTTTTTCACCTTTGTCAACTGGGGAGGTCTGCTTTGAAAGGGATTCTCGGGAACAGAGGCGCCGCTGCAGTCGAATTCGCGGTCCTCTTCCTGCTGCTGATGATCATCCTTTTCGGTATCATCGAGTTCGGTTTCATCTGGATGCAGTCCCACTATATCGCCAATGCGGCGAGAGAGGGCGCCAGGGTGGCGGCAAAGGGCAATTACGATAACCCGGCGGACCGGGATGGTCAGGTTAAAGACGCCGTCAAGGATTACCTGAAAGGATTGTACAGCGAGGACAGGGTCGATGGCACGGGAGGTTTTTCTCCCCCCAGCGGTGGTTGCTGCGAAACCGGCGACTTTATCGAAGTGGTGATTACCGACAAAAACGAAGACAATAGTGATCTGGTAATTTCCGCGGGATTAGACGAGGATCCCGCCGCGGTAAGGGTAACGGTAACCGTCCAGACGGCGCAGGTATGGGACCCAATTCTGTGGGATTTGCTCAGGCTGCTTCCCGGCTCATCGGTCAGCGGCAATCTCTCTGAAATTACCGAATTCGCCGTTTTTGCCGTCGAACCGTAAACTTTAAACCGGATAAAAGCAGCCAGATGAAAATCACAGGATCGGGAATCGGCATAACAAGACGATGCGGTAACGAGAAGGGCGCCACGGTTGTGGAGTTCGCCGTGATCGTTGCCCTCCTGCTCGTGATCGTCTTTGGCATTCTCGAATTTGCCTTCATCTTCTATCAGCGGCACTTTGTCGAAAATGCCGCCCGGGAAGGGATGCGGGTCGGGATCCTGGCCAATAACTTCAGCTGTTTTACCGGCTGCGCCCCGGATCCGGAGCGTAAAACTGTGGTTGAGGACCGGGTCGAGGAGTACCTTTCCGTACTTTACGATGATAGCGATATCTATGTTAATCGGGTACCCGAAAACTCCCTCGAGGTGAAGGTGGAAGTTGAGAATTTCTTCCCGCAGCTGCTGTCGGGACTGATTCCCGGCTTTGCGAATCAGGACACCATTTCTTACAGCATCACCGGCGAGTATGAAGACCCGGATGAATATGAAAATGAAGAGTAATTTTATTAATCCGTGAGCGTTCGAGAACGGAGCGGATACAGGGCGGCAGCGATCTTGATAATACCAATGGCTCGGTTCGTTGTCCACACCCCGCAAACCAGAGTTGCGGACCCGGCCAGCCAACATAAACCGTAAGCCCCAAAAAGGAGAACTGGTATGAAAAAATATGGCGCTCTCATTGCACTCGGCGTCGCCATCATCTTCGGGGTGTTGGCCGTATACTTGGCTAACAAGTGGATGACAAGCCAACAGCCTGAAGTCACGAAGATGGTCAGGGAACAACTGCCGACGACCAAAATCGTTATCGCCGCCCAGGATATCCCCGTCGGCACCATGCTGAACAAACAGGTGCTGGCCCTGGCCCAATGGCCGAAAGCCAATGTTCCCCAGGGCGCCTTTTCTGAAATCGAAAATCTGGAAGGCAGGGTGGCGGTCACCAAACTGAGCGCCGGCACCCCGCTGCGGAAAGCCGAACTGGCGGAGTCCGGTTCCGGGGCCGGTCTGGTCGCCTTGATTCCAAAGGGAAGCAGGGCCATGTCGATCCGGGTCGACGAAGTTATCGGGGTGGCGGGCTTCATCCTGCCCAACACCTTCGTGGACGTGGTCCACGTCGATTCGAACGAGTCCAAGGATCAATCTTCGATCATTCTTGAAAAAGTCAAAGTCCTGGCCATTGCCCAGGAAACCTACACCGATGAAAAAGGGGGCAAGGCCAAGGTCGTCCGCACCGTCACCCTCCAGCTTACCCCCGAGGAAGCAACCACTCTGGCCCTGAAGACCCGCCGGGGCAGCATCCATCTCCTTCTACGCAATCCTCTTGAAGATAAAACGGTAACAGCCGAAGCCGAACCGGAACCGGAACCCGAAAAAACGGAAGTAAAAGTGCAACCAAAACCCAGACCCAAACCGATTCCCGTTCTGAAATCACGGGTCACTTCTCCTCGCCCCACTCCTCATACGGTTGAGATCATCAGGGGATCGGACCGGGAGGATGTCAAGTTCGAGAATATCGAGTCAGAGAAAATCATCCAATAACAAGAGGAGTGCATCATGAAAAATCAGCGCGCGACACTGTTTTGCAAAATGCTGATGCTGCTGGTCGTCTCCGGCCTGCTCTTCAGCGTCGGGGCGGCGGCCGCGGAGGTGGATCGGCAGACCCTTCAGCTTAAGCTGGGCGGTTCGGACATCATAAAGACCATTGCCCCGTTTAAGCGGGTCACCATCGCCAATCCCGGCATTGCCGACGTGGTCGTCCTGTCGCCCAGTGAAATGTACGTCTACGGCAAGAAAGTCGGTTTTACCAGCATGATCCTCTGGGAGGAGGGTAAGGAGAAAACCGTGCTGGATGTGGTCATCGCCCTGGACATCACCGCCCTCAAGGAGCAGCTCTATGAACTCTACCCGAACGAAGACGTCCAGGTCTATGCCTCTGAAACGGGGGTGGTTCTGAGCGGCACGGTGTCGGGGCCGGAAGTGGTTGAACAGGTCTTGCGGCTGACCAGGACTTTCCTGCCGGTGGAGGCCAAGGGTCAGGGCGATACCGGCGGCAGCGGCCGGTCCGGAGCGGGGATTACCAACCTCCTGAATGTCGGCAATCTGCAGCAGGTCATGCTGGAAGTGACCTTCGCCGAGGTTTCCCGTGATTCGGGCCGCGATCTCCAGGTCGGCATGGGCCTCAACAACATGAACGGCGACCTGGGCAGCGATTTCACCAAAGGGTCGGCCGGAATCGGCAACCTGGGCGTCGACAACTTCGGCAATCTGGCCGCCCAGGCCGCCCAGTCGCTGCTCTTTAATTTTGCCGGCAATGCCGCTAACATTTTTGTCGAGATCGACCGTTTCACCGCAGCTCTGCAATTCCTGGAGTCGGAGGGTCTGGCCCGCACCCTGGCCGAACCCCGGCTGGTCACCCAGTCCGGTCAGGAGGCCAGCTTTCTGGCCGGCGGTGAATATCCTATCCCCGTAGTACAATCGGGAGGGGTCGACAACAATAACGTGGTCACCATCGAATTCAAGGAATTCGGCGTAGGGCTCGCCTTTACGCCGGTAGTTATGAGTAATGGCAAAATCAGCCTGCAGGTCAGTCCGTCGGTCAGCACCATTACCGACACGGCATCCACATCCGGAGGAACCGTGCCTATCCTGACCACTCGTAAATTAAATACCAATGTCCAGCTTCAGGATGGCCAGACCCTGGCCCTGGCCGGCCTCCTCCAGGACAACATGCGGGATGTGGTTCGCAAGGTGCCTCTTCTCGGCGACATCCCCATCCTGGGGGCCCTGTTTCGCAGCACCAGTTATATCCAGGATAAAACGGACCTGCTGATCGCCGTCACCCCCCATCTGGTCAAGCCGGGTCCGGAAGGGTCGATCACTTTCCCAGGTGAAAATATCCAGATCCCCAATCGCTATGAATTTTATCTGGAGGGCAGGCTTGAAGGCCGGCGGTCGGATGACGATGAGCCCAACATCAAATCTCATAAATTTTCCGAAATGCCGGCCGAGTCAGGCGAAACAGGCGGCATGGAAGGAAAATTCGGTTATCAGCCTGTAAAGGCCGACTCTACGAAGGGAGAATGATCATGATAAAAAGGTATATAATTCCGGTGGCACTCCTGATGTTGGCCGGTTGCAGCGGCGCGCCCCATGTGGATGATGAATTCGGCATGGCCAGCCGCCAGGCCTTTGAAACGCAGATCGCCCACAAGGACTATCGTTATGCCGTCAAGATCCCCGAAGGCATGACCGGCCTGGTGGCCGAGGAAATCATGGAAGTTTATACGGATGATTTCGGCAAGGCGCCAGAGGAAGTGGAAATCTTCCAGCTGGGAATTGAGCAGTAAGAGGAAAAGACCTGTTCGGAGTTAATTTAACCGGGCACCTTGATGCGCACAAAAAAATCAAGATATTGCGAGCGCGGCGAAGCAATCCGGAAATATGTACCCGGTTGACCGGGAGCCGGAAGCCGCAACAGATACAGAGGCGACATCGGATGAAGACGATAACCAGCGGCAGTGAACGAGGAGCGGTTGTCCCCTTGGTGGCAATCCTGATGGGGGTTTTTATCTTGTGCATCGCCCTGGTTGTCGATCTGGGTCATCTCCACAACGTCAAGGTGCAACTGCAGAGGGCCGTCGATGCGGCGGCCCTGGCCGGAGCCCAGCAGCTTGACGGCAGCGACGGCCAGGATAACAGGGCCGAAGCCGTGGCCAGGGCCACGGCAGATGCCAACAGGATCGACAGCGAATCGGGATGGGTGGACAACCCCGATGATGTAGTATTCAGCTCTGTTATGGGCCGCTGGGATACTGAGATTACCGGGGCCTCTCCAGTCGAGCGGTTCGACAGCGGAGTTGCGGCAGATACGGGCAACGCGATCAAGGTAACCGCCACCAAGAGGGTGGACAATATCTTCTTCTTTCTGACCGAGAACAGCACCGTGAGCGCCGATGCCATCGCGGTGAGTACTTTTGAAGAACAGACCATCCCCATTGCTCTGGTCAGTTGCGTACCTACAGGCGGGGATTCGATCCAGATAAAAAGCCCCGGTCTTTCGGTATGTGACATTACAACCTATCGTTTCCATTCCGACAGTGAGGATACGGCGGCATGGACC
>JAVLBA010000054.1:0-16502 GCA_031581485.1 Desulfurivibrionaceae bacterium
ATCAGTCCCAAACCCAACACCCTGTTGCATAAAAATAGTGAGCTGGTGCTGATCGGCACTGTTGAAGCGGAACAATGCTTTATTGAGAAGTATTAAAAAATACAAGTTTGGGGGCGGACCAAGTCAACTGATTGATAAAAGGTTTAAGGTTCAAGGGGCAAGGGACAAGGTTCAAGGCCCACGAACCAAGGGACGAAACAAGGTCGGCGCCACGCCTTTGTCGTCATTGCGTATGTGCACTTTAAACAGAGTAATAGACTCAGAAAATTGAGATAAAGAAAGGAACCGTCTGCCATGCCGAAAACCAAGATCCTCTTTCTCTGCACCGGAAACTCCTGCCGCAGCCAGATGGCCGAGGGCTGGACCAGACACTTAAAAGGCGACCAGCTTGAACCCTTTTCCGCCGGCATCGAGAGCCACGGCCTCAACCCCCTGGCCGTCCAGGTCATGGCCGAGGCAGGGGTGGATATCACCGGCCAGCGCTCCCGCCTCCTCTCCCAGCTTCCGGAACAGGATTTCGACCTGGTGATCACGGTGTGCAGCCATGCCGATGCCAACTGCCCCCTTTTCCCCGGCCGGGCCCGGGTCATCCACCACGGCTTTGACGACCCGCCCGCCCTGGCCGCCAGCGCCGCCAATGAGGAAGAAGCCCTGAGCCACTACCGCCGGGTGCGCGACGAGATCCGCGACTATGTGCTGACCCTGCCGGAAGGTGCCGAATGAGCCCGGCAAACAGGCCTTTGGCGCGGGCAGTGGGCCCCAGAGCCCAAGACCACCCCTTGCCGACCCGGCAAGGTGACACGCCTTTCTTGACATAGGTCAAGGCAGGGAGGGATTTCCTGTGATAGAGTTCGGGTCAACAACCCTTTCCTGTCAACATTTCTTACGGAGGATACAAAACCATGGACACACCAAAAACATATAATGCCCTGCCCAGCCCCAAGATGGGCGTACTCAGCGCCGACTACCTTGAACAGCTGGCGGCGGTGGTGAGAAAATATGACCTGCCCTTTCTGAAGATCACCACTGCCCAGCGCCTGGCCATTGCCGGCCATGATGCGGCCGATGTGGAGGCCATCTGGCGTGACCTGGGCCAGCAGTCGGGCCCCACAAAGCCGGTGGGCATCCATTACATCCAGGCCTGTCCCGGAGTTCAGTGGTGTAAACTTGGTCGCCAGGACTCCCTGGCCTTAGGTGAAAAAATGACAGAGGCCCTGGGCAGCATGCCCCTGCCGGCCAAGGTCAAGGTGGGTATCTCCGGCTGCCCCATGAACTGTTGCGAAGGCTATGTCCGTGACATAGGAATCTTCGGCAAGAAAAAGGGCTGGACCCTGATCTTTGGCGGTAACGGCGGCGGGGTGCCGAGAATCGGCGATGTGATGGGAGAGGGTCTGAACGATGATGAGGTGATTGCCCTGGCCGGTAAATGCCTCACCTTCTATGCCGAGCATGCCAAAAAAATGGAAAGAACCGCCCGCCTGATGTCCAGGATCCCCCTGGAAGATCTGCAGAAAGCTGTTGGCTAGAATCTTGCCTGTGGCTTTCAGCCAGATCTGAGCAGCAGGAAGGGCCCTTTTTTTATCAACAGAGGCCGGCCATGCAGAGGTCGGGCTGCTAGCCGGTGGTCCGCATCCCGGCCGACACCCCCTGGATGCTCTGGCGGAGAAGGGCGCGGATATGGTCAGGCACGTCCTTGTCCTCATCTGCGTAGTGACGGGCCCTTTTCATCAGTTCCACCTGGATCATATTGAGCGGATCCACATAGGGATCCCGTTCCTCAATGGAGCGGGCCAGCCAGGGGGTGACATCGAGCAGATCATTACGGCGGTTGACCTGCAACACCGCCTGGCAGGAATTGTCATACTCGTCCACCAGCCGGTTCCAGATAACGTGCCGCTGTTCCTTGTTTTCCATCAACTGAGAATAGATGTAGGCGATATTGGGGGAGGCCTTGGAGAGGGCCTGCTCGGCATTATCCACCGTGCCCTTGAAAAAGGCCCACTGCTCATACATCAGGCATAACTTCTGCCAGCCCTCTTCATCGGCCGCGGCAAACTCCACCATGGCCGTGCCCAGGCCGTACCAGCCCGGAATAATAACCCTGCTCTGGGTCCAGGCGAAGACCCAGGGGATGGCCCGCAGGGTTTCCAGGGTATGGACATTTTGCTGGCGCCGGGAGGGCCGGGAACCGATGGGCAGGGCCTCGATCTCTTCGATGGGGGTGGTTTGCCGAAAATAATCAACAAAACCGGGTTGCTCCACCAGGTCTCGATACACCTCATAGGCCCGGGTGGCCAAAGAATCCATCCAGAGCAGCCACTCGGGGCGGGGCGCTTCCCCACTTTCGGCCTCCACCAGAATGGTGGCCGCCGTGATCTGTTCCAGGTGACGGAAGGCTATTTCCGGGTCATCATAGCGGGCCGCCAGCACCTCACCCTGTTCGGTCATGCGAATGGCACCGGCCACGGTTTGCGGCGGCAGCGACATGATGCTGCGGGCCGCCGGACCCCCGCCCCGGCCCAGGGAGCCGCCCCGGCCGTGAAAGAATACCGGCTGCACACCATGACGGCCGCACACCTCATGGAGCTCCGACTGGCATTGATAGAGATACCAGGAGGCGGTGAGATAACCGCCATCCTTGGTGCTGTCGGAATACCCCACCATGATGGTTTGCATCTTTCCCCAGGCGGCCAGGTGCTCCGCATAGACCTGGTTGGCCAGGAGCTCTTCCATAACCACGGCCGAGCGCTTGAGATCGTCAATGGTTTCAAAAAGGGGCACAATACCGGCTGGCCCCACGCCGAGCAGCTCCGGCCGGCCGGCCTCGGCAGCGGCCCGCCGCAGAAGCCAGAGGACCAGCAGGACATGGCTCGGCTGGTGGGTCATACTGATGACGTGACCGCCCAACACCTCGGGCCCGTAAAGCTGCACCGTGCGGGTGAGTAAACGGAACAGGGCCAGGGTCTCCCGGCTCTCGGCGGAGAGGGCCGTCTCATCAAGGGGCTTGACCACGCCCATGGTCCGGCCCAGGATATCCAGGCGCTGCCTTTCGGTCAGGGCGCTGTAGTCGTCGCATATGTTCTGACCGGCCAGCAACTCGGCCACCACCTGCTCATAATAGCTCGACTCCTGGCGGACATCGAGACAGGCCATCTGAAACCCAAAGACCCGGATACGACAGAGCCAGTTTTCCACCGTTGTCTCCGCCACCTCCCGGGCACCATGCTCCCGGAGACTTTCCCGTACCAGTTCCACATCAGCCAGCAATTCAGCGGCCCGCTCATAGGCCCCGGGCAGGGCTTCGCAGAAGGCAGTGGAAACCCTGCTCTGTTGCAGGCGCCACTCCACCGCCCGCATCCAGCGCCGATAGATCTCCTGTTCCGGCACGCCTTGCACCCGCTCCTTCAAGGAAGGCCACAGCTCCAGCATTTCGGCCAATCGTGTTTCCAGCTGCGTATTCACCCCCACCATGCGCTCCGACATGCTCAGCTTCTGATACATGCGCCGACACTCCACACCATGGGCGTCCAGGGCGGCCTGCCGTAAAATAATAAGGCTCTGGGCGGTAACCTCACTGGTGACAAAGGGATTGCCGTCACGATCACCGCCGATCCAGGAGCCGAAATGCAGGAACCTGGTGCGGTAAAAATTTTTGCCGTAATAATAGCGATTCAATCCTTCTTCCAGATCCCTGTAGAGGCGGGGTATCACATCCCACAGGGTATGCATGAAGAAGAGGGCCCTTTCCACCTCATCGATCACCGTGGGCCGCTCGGGACGGTGCGGTTCGGTCTGCCAGAGAGCCACCATTTCGCTGTGGATAATCTCCTCCAGACGCCGTTCCTCACGGGGCAGGAGATCGAGATGGTCCAGGTCGGCCAGACATTGCTGGATGCGTTTAAGCTTGGCGCGCACCGTGCGCCGCTTGGCCTCGGTGGGATGGGCGGTAAAGACCGGCTCGATACTGAGTTTGTCCAGAAAACCCTGAATCTGCTCGGCGCTATAGCCCTCTTCACCCAGATACGCCAGGGCCGCCCCGATGGAGTCGGGCCGGGACCGGTCACCGCTGCGCCGCTCCCGGTCGCGCAGCATCCGGATGCGGTGGCGATCCTCCGCCATATTGATCAGATCAAACCGCAGACTGGCGGCCGACAGCACCACCTCGGCTTGGCGATGGTCCAGATCCGCCACCAGCTTTTCCAGCTCGCGGGACGCTTTCATATCCCCGGCCCGCCGCGCCTTGGCCAGATCAAACACATGCTCCACCAGCTCGGTGAGCGGGGCTCCCACCTGCTCCTGCAGGACGCGGTTAAGATGTTCGGTCAGTTTATTAATTTCCAAGACGAGGCTACGCGGGCCGGCCATATATATCTCCGATAAAGGTTGTGTTAAGCAGAAGAGATGCCACCTGAAAAACCACCTCTTACCCTAAAAAACATTGGACTGAATGTCTACCAAATCGTGGCCTGTGCAGGAATAGTTGCTGCGGCGGTAGCTTAAAAAAGAGGCTATCAGGGAAGGCCCGGAAAAGGGCCTGTTTGACGGGCTTAAGAAGTTGCCGGTAAAAGGTGCAGCTGCCGCACAAAAAAAAAGCGGCTTAGAATTTCTTCTAAGCCGCTTGAATATGCCTAACTGGTCGGGGCGAGAGGATTCGAACCTCCGACCTCCTGCTCCCAAGGCAGGCGCGCTAACCAGGCTGCGCTACGCCCCGACTTTTATGGGAAAGAAGTCATGTATCATCCCCTGCCGGTCCAGTCAAGAAAAATATAGCGGCGGCACGGGCTGCAACCCCGCTTATTCCAGCCTTTTTCCGCCAAAAAAGGAGACGAAAATCCTGGGAAGGGGCCTGGGGTGACCAGCGGCCCCCAAACCGCTACCAGATATCCACCATGGCCAGGGTGGCAACTTCCACCGAGGCTGCCCCGGCCTTTTTCAAGGTCCTGGCGCATTCATGCACGGTGGTGCCGGTGGTGAAAACATCATCCACCAGGCAGATTTTCTTGTCCTGCACCTCCTGAGGCTGCCGTAGTGCAAAAGCACCCACCACATTTTTCCGCCGCTCAGCGCCGGTGAGGCCGGTCTGAGCCAGAGTATGACGACTGCGGACAAGGGCGTGGGCTATTTTATCTTTCTGGTCCGGAAAAAAGAGCTGCGCCAGGAGCAGCGACTGGTTGAAGCCGCGGCTGCGCAGCTTTCTGGGGTGCAGGGGCACGGGCACGATAATATCGGGGGTGCTCAGATCATGGATCAGGGAGTTTTCGGCCAGGGCGGCCATGGTGCGCAGCCCCGTTTTCAGACCGCCAAATTTGAGGGCGTGGATTATTTTGCCCACCTCAGGATTATAGCGGCAGATGGAGCGGGCCCGGTCAAAGGCGTATTTTTGCCGGCTACACAGGCTGCAGAGATGGGAGCCGCCGCCGCTGTTGACATACATCGCCCCGCAAAGGGGACATAACGGGGGCGTGATGAACCGTAATTTTTCCGCACAGCCGGGGCAGAGCTCCAGGTCGCCGTCCCAGGCCAGGGAGGTAGCGCAGCACAGACAGCGAGGTGGAAAACAGAGATCGCCCAGGGCGCGGAGCCATTTTTTCACAGCCATAACCTTTATTGCCAACCTCAATCAAGAACGGTATCTTAACAACGTATCTGCTACCACCATTTCGGCTAAAAAAGGAGCACTCTTTTCCCCTCTTTTCAAGGCGGTGCGACATGAAAACAATGCTTTTTCTTTTTATATCAATTTTAACAGCCATTGCCGCCTTTGTGATCATCCAGAAAAAAAGCGAGGATGGCTGCATACCCTGACTGCTCATTTACGGCTCCCTCGGTGCGGGAGCGCTCACCTATTATCTGCTTAATCTGATCTTTTAACCCTCAGCAACCCCCGCCATGCTCGTCCAATCAAAACCGTACAGAACCATCTGGCCCCACCCTGAACTGCGGGAGGTGGTGCAGATCATTGACCAGCGCCTCCTGCCCCATGAATTCGTCATTGTTGACCTGCGGACGGTGGAGGATTTTGCCCGGGCCATCAAAGAGATGTATGTCCGCGGCGCCGGCCTGATCGGCGCTACGGCCGGCTTTGGCATGTACGCGGCCGCGCTGCACAGCCGGGATGACCATTTTGACCAGGATATGCGGGATTTTGCCGCCACCCTGGTGGCCACCCGTCCCACGGCCCGGAACCTGGCCTGGGCCGTGGAGCGCCAGCTTGCCGCCCTCAAAGATCTTTCCTCCCCGGCGGCCAAGAGAACCAGGAGCTTTGCAGTGGCCTGCGAGATCGCTGATGAAGATGCCGCTTTTTGTAAAGAGATCGGCCGACACGGTGTGGAGATCATCCGGGAGATAAGCAGACGCAAAGGCGGCGCTCCGGTCAATATCCTCACCCACTGCAATGCCGGCTGGCTGGCCTTTGTCGACTATGGTTCCGCCACGGCCCCCATCTACGAGGCCCAGGCCCAGGGTATTGATATCCATGTCTGGGTGGACGAAACCAGGCCCTGGCTGCAGGGGGCCCGCCTCACCACCTGGGAACTGAAGGAACAGGGGGTACCCCACACCCTGATTGCCGACAACACCGGCGGCCATCTCATGCAGCACGGCCTGGTGGACCTGGTTCTGGTGGGCACGGACCGGACCACCTCCTGCGGCGATGTGGCCAACAAGATCGGCACCTACTTGAAGGCCCTGGCCGCCTTTGATAACAAGGTGCCCTTTTACGTGGCCCTGCCCTCATCCACCTTTGACTGGCAACTCTGTGACGGGGTGAAGGATATCCCCATTGAGGAGCGATCCGGCAACGAGGTGAACCAGGTTACCGGTTTGAGCGCCGCAGGCCTTACCACCGTCACCATAAGCCCCAGCCAGACCCGGGCGGCCAACTACAGTTTTGATGTCACCCCGGCCCGCCTGGTCACCGGCCTGATCACGGAACGGGGCATCACCAAGGCGGACAAGGAGAGCATTCTGGCCCTCTATCCTGAGAAGAGCTGAGCCTCTTTTTTCAACACAAAAGAGACAGAATTTTCCTTTCTCTGTGCCTCTATTGATATTCTTTCTTTGTCTAGGCCAGGCTCTGAAAAATCAGGTCGTGAAAACGGGGTCGAAAGGCCTTTATCTTGGCATTGTCCACGCTGGGATGGACACGGTTGGTCAGCAGCACCACGGTGATGTCCCTGTCAAAATCGTGCCAGAATGAGGTGCCGGTAAAGCCCAGATGGCCGCAGCTCCTCCGGGAAATAAAACGTCCTGCCGAAGAATTGACCTCTGCCGGCGTATCAAAACCAAGACCCCAGCTGCTCCCCTTAATTTGGGGCTGACGGCTCATGGCGTGCTTTAAAAGGTCCTGGCCCAGGTAAGGATGTTTTTTCGCACCAGAGGCTATTTCCACGAGTTTTCTGACCATTGCCAGGACATCTCCCCCCCTGCCGAAAAGTCCGGCCTGTCCGCTTACTCCACCTATGACCCAGGTGTTTTGATCATCCACCTCGCCCTGCAGAAGCCTTCCCCGCCACGGGCAGTGCTGGGTGGCGGCAAAATCCGTAAGGCCCCTGGCCCGGGGATTAAAAACAAGGCAATCAGCCATCTGCAGGGGCTCATAGATATAATGGGCCACCGCAGCATCAAGGGCCATACCGCTCTGTCTTTCCACAATCAGGCCCAGGAGAATAAAGCCGAGATCACTGTAGATATCCCGGCTCCCCGGCTCACAGGCCAGGGGTTCGGAAAGGATGAAACGGAGAATTTCTTCTTTTCTCAGGCCCGGGGCCATGGTCTCCAGCTTTTTATAAAAGGGGCGATGGCCGGCCAGGCCGGAACAGTGATTGAGGAGCTGAAAAAGGGTGATCGTCCTTTTGTCTTCGGGAACCTCCTGGCGCAGCAGAGGGGCAAGCGTCGTGTTGAGCTCTATTTTCCCCTGACCCAGCAGGGCAAAAATGGCCAGGGAGGTGGCCAGGGGTTTGGTGAGGGACGCCAGGTCAAAAAGGGTGTTCTCGCCCACCAATTGCTTCTGGTCCCAGCGCCGGGTTCCGAAATTTCTAACAAGTTCCCCGGGGCCCTGCGCTATGGCCAGGGAGCAGCCGGAAAATACCCGCTCTTGCCTGGCCCTCTCCATGAGAACCGCTATATCCTCTTCCACAGTGGCAAATCTATTCATAACAAATCCGGATAGTTACAGCTCGCTGATGGCCCCTCTCTCTCTACTGCCTTCCCCATTATTTCATAAAAATCTTTCTGTATTTCAGCGGCCTCTCCAGGGCAATACCGCCCCCTTTGATCACGGTAAGAAGAGGCTCCTTATCTCTGACCATTGCAAAGCCCAGTTCAGCCGTGAGAAAGGTGTCCAGGCCGGGGAGAAGGGTGCCCCCTCCCACCAGCAAGATCCCGTCCTCTCGGGCATCTTTGATGTGTGCCGCACTTATGGCGGCAAGACATTCCTTTAGAAAATTTTTTAGAACATCCAAGGGTTCTCTGATGGCCTGCTGCAACTCAAGGGCCTTCACCTCAAGGGCCCGCGGCACATTTGTTTTCATATCCTTGCCTATCAAAGGGAAAACATCTCTTATTTGGGGCAGGGCGGAGCCTATGGCGTGCTTGCATTTTTCCGCCATATTTTCAGAAATATGGACTCCATATTTCTCTTTCAGATGTTTGATAACAGCATCATCCAGGGCATCTCCGGCAAAACTGGTTACCCTGCTGAAGGTAACGGTGCCGTTGATGATAACGGCAATCTCACAGATCGCGCCGCCAATATTGATGATTATCCTTCCTCTGTTTGCTTTAACATCAAACCCTGCTCCCAGGGCCGCAGCCATGGATTCTGAAAGGAAAGATATCTTTGAACAGCCGACACCCCTGGCGCTTTCTCGTATCTCTTTTTTTGTCTCTGCCGTAATGGCAGTGGGAACGATAAGAACCCATTTTGACTTTCTTTTTTTGTGGTTGAAAATCTTCTCATAGAACTGGGCAAGCATGACCATGGTGGAGGTCAGGTCCGCCATGAAACCATCTTTTAAGGGCCGAAAGGCCTTTATATGCTGCGGGGTTCTCCCCATGAACCCTTTGGCCTTGTGCCCCACAGCCACGGCCTTTTTCTCCCAGTAGTTAATGGCCACTACAGCGGGTTCAGCAAGGATGACACCCTTGCCTTTAAGATAAAAAAGGGTATTGGCTGAACCAAGATCAATGGCCAATTTTTTTCTAAAAAAAGCCATTTCTATACGCCTCGCCCTTTGCCATTTTTTTCATTTTTCTAAGAATAAATAGGTCTTCAAAATATGTATAAAAATCTCAATGTTCTGCTTTTGCTGCTCTGCGGAAGCGACGCTCTTTTTAACACCTCTCTTTTCCTGAAAAAAGATAGGGGATAATACCATCTCCCCGACAGCACACAATATTTTTTCTTATTCACCGTGGTATTGGCGGCAGATCTCCTCTCAAACTCTGCCCGCCCCTTTTTCAGGCTCTCTCTTTTCTCTAAAAAGAGCTTCAGGCGGGGGGATCGTGCCTTTATTTTCATCTTCTTTTCCCGGGCTGTTCCGGAGCGCGTAACGCTTTGCCGGAAAAGGGGTTTTTGAGCAGCTCCGGAAACATAAATAATCGCCTACTTTTAAGGATTTTTTCACTTATAAGATGTTGAAAAAAAATTCATTTCAGGCTATTGTTTCTGCCATCTTGATGGATTCCGGATGAGCCAGATAAAATTGACATAAGTAATTGATTTTATGTTTATTTTTAAGAAAATTTTAAAAAAAACTTTTTGGGTTGTTTTTACCCTGTTTAAAACCTCTTTATAAAATGTTGATAAGTTTTTTACCCCTCTTTCTCCCCATTATACAAAAAATGGTTTTCTTATAAGTTTTTTAATAATTTCAATTTGTTAACTCGCATATCAACATATAAACAGCCTTAATAATAATAATATTTTAATTAAAACAAATTTATTAATTAACAGTTCTTGGTAAGTCGCTTCCCTGCCTTTTTGGGGGGTTGCCAAAAAACGCACTTTTTTATGAGGAAATAATACATGGGTATCGTTGTCAATATTGCCAGAGATGATTTGTTAAACGGCCTTGCAGCGCTGCAGAATATTACAGCCAAGAAAGGGACCATCGCTATTCTTGGCAACGTCCTTATCAGCACCGGTGATGATATTGTTGAACTTACGTGTACTGATCTTGAAATAGGGCTCCGCTGCCGACTGCCGGCCGAAATCATGTCTCCGGGCAGTGTTACCCTTCCCTGTAAGAAGCTTTTTGAAATAGTAAGAGAGGCCAGCAGTGACCATATTCATCTGGAGGAAAAGGAGAAGAGCTGGGTAAAGGTCTCTGTGGAAACAGGGGATTATAATATAGCGGGTATGGAGAGTGATGAATTCCCTCATTTCCCGGAATATGATCCTCAGAATCTTATTCAGATGGAAGCAGGAAAACTTCAGGAACTTATTGAAAAAACTATCTTTTCCATGGCAAACGAAGGGGAAAGCCAGTTTACCCTGACCAGTGTTCTGGTGGAAAGCAAGGAGAGAGATAATCAGAAATTTCTCAGGTTTGTCTCTTCAGACGGCCACCGATTATCCTTGATGCAGGTCCCCATGGCTGCGGATATAGACACCCTTAATCTCACCAAAACCACCCTCATTCCCAAAAAAGGCATCCAGGAGATGCGCAAATTTTGTGAAGGTGTTGCTGAGGTATCCTTTGCCATCGAAGAAAAACAGGCTGTTTTAAAAACAGAGAGGGATATTTTAATTATCCGCCTGATAAATGGCGATTTTCCTGATTATAAGCCCCTGATAGATATAATTAATAGGGAAAAATATATAGAAATAGCCAAAGGACCTCTTATCCATGCCTTTCGGCGCATGAACCTTTTCACCGAAGACAAATTCAATATTGTCCAGTTTTCCCTGGAGCCCGATAAATTAATTCTCTCTTCCCAGTCCATGGACATAGGTAATGCCCGGGAAGAGATAGATGTGAAATACAGCGGCGATGAATTGACCCTGGGGTTCAATGGCAAATATTTCATTGAAACCCTGTCTGTCATGAAGAGTGATACAGTGAGGATCTATATATCTTCCAACGAAAGCCCCTGTATGATTCTTTCTGAAAATGACCCTGAGTTCATCTCCATTATTATGCCCATGCATTTATAAAGCTGAGTTGAGTAGCTTGCCTACTTTTATGCCCTTTAGGGTGCAAACGAAACTTATGCCCCTCAAGGGGGTACTGAAAAGAGTGCCCAAGCATTTATAAGAGAGAAGAAAATACCCCCTTATCTCTCTTGCCGTTACATCCTGTAACTTTTTAAAAAAGAGGAACATATTTTGTCAGAAGAAACAAAAAATGATTATGATGCCGGACAGATACAGGTTCTTTCCGGCCTTGAAGGCGTGCGGATGCGCCCGTCCATGTATATCGGCAATACCCATGAAGAAGGACTCCACCATCTCATCTATGAGGTAGTGGATAACTCCATAGACGAGGCCCTGGCCGGACATTGCACGCAGATAAAGGTTATTTTTCACAAGGATGAATCTGTGTCCGTGGAGGATAACGGCCGTGGCATTCCCACGGATATGCACGAGGAAGGCGTCTCTGCCCTGGAACTGGTCATGTGTACTCTGCATGCCGGCGGTAAATTTGATCACTCATCCTATAAGGTTTCCGGCGGTCTGCACGGCGTAGGTGTTTCCGTGGTCAATGCCCTTTCCCAGTGGACCAAGGCCACCGTGCACCGGAAGGGGAAGATTTTCGAGCAGACCTATAAACACGGCATCAAGGAAAGTGAAGTAAAAGAAACAGGCACCACCACCAAGACCGGTACCACCATCACCTTTATGCCTGATCCGGGTATCTTCACTGAAACCACTGTTTTCAAATATGAGATCATCCAGACCCGTTTACGCGAACTCGCCTTTCTTAATAAAGAAGTAAAAATAAAAATGAAAGATGAGCGCACCGGCGCGGAGGATGAATTTCATTTTGCCGGCGGTCTGGTCTCCTTTGTTGATTATCTCAACAGAAACCGCACTGTTCTCAACCAAAATCCCATCTATATCAAGGGCGAAAAAGACAATGTCGAGGTGGAGATAGCCTTTCAATATTTTGACGGCTATTCGGAAAGGCTCTTTTCTTTTGTCAACAATATCAATACCAGGGAAGGTGGAACCCATGTGGCCGGCTTTCGGGGCGCCCTGACCAAGTGTATCAACCGCTATGCCAGTGATGATGTGGTTCCCAAGAATCTGCAGGCCAAGATGAGCGGGGATGACGTGCGGGAGGGTATCACCTGTGTTGTTTCCGTGCGGGTGCCCAATCCGCAGTTTGAAGGCCAGACCAAGACCAAACTCGGCAATGGTGAAGTGAAATACATTGTTGAATCCATCTGTAACGAAAAACTGGCCATCTATCTGGAGCAGAATCCCCAGGAGGCCAGAAAGATTCTCTCCAAGACCGTGGACGCCATGCGGGCCAGGGATGCTGCCCGCAAGGCCCGTGATCTAACCCGCAAGAAGGGCTCCAGTATTGATCTGCTCATGGCCGGTAAACTTGCCGAGTGCCAGTCAAAAAATCCGGCCGAGCGGGAGATATTCCTGGTGGAGGGTGATTCAGCCGGCGGTTCTGCCAAGCAGGGCAGGGACCGCTCCAATCAGGCCATTCTGCCTCTGCGCGGCAAGATCCTGAATGTCGAAAAGGCCCGTTTTGACAAGATCCTTTCCTCGGAAGAAATCAAGCAGATGATCTCCGCCCTGGGCACCGGTATCGGCAAGGATGAATTTGAAGTGGAAAAACTGCGCTACCACAAAATCATCATCATGACCGATGCCGATGTTGACGGCGCCCATATCCGCACCCTGCTCCTCACCTTTTTCTATCGCCAGATGCCCCTTCTGGTGGAACAGGGCTTTGTGTATATAGCCCAGCCCCCTCTGTTCCGTCTGGGTCGCGGTAAGAAGGAAAAATATTTTGCCGATGAGCCGGAGTTGAACGAATACCTTTTCCAGCAGGCCAGTGCTAATTTCAGCGTGGAGATGCAGACCCAGAAGCAGGTGGTGAGCCGTGAAGACCTGGTGGCCATGCTCAAGAATCTCTCCCTTTACCGTAAACTCCTTGATTACCTGCAGCGCCTCAATGTCTGGGAGGATATTGTCGCCTTTTTCCTGGAAAAGGATATCAACAGTGCCGACCAGTTCGATAATGAGGAATTTGTGGCGGAAATGCGCACCCAGATGAAGGATATGAATATCTCCGTGGGCCCGATGAGACCCTGCCGCTGGAAACCCAGCTGTTATGAATTTGATGCCGCCGTAAAGGACAAGGCCCATATCTTTTTCACGGTGGGTCCGCAGATCCCCTTGATCAATGAGTATAGAACGGCGATGAAAATCTATCAAAATATCAAGAAATACCTCAAGGAATCCTTTGTCCTCAAGGTCAATGAGCGGGAGATCCAGGTTCCTGACTGGAATGAACTGCTCACCGCCATCAAGGCCGAGGGTTTCCGCGGTGCACATCTCCAGCGCTACAAAGGTCTTGGTGAGATGAATCCCAGCCAGCTGTGGGACACCACCATGGATCCTGAAAATCGCATTCTGCTCCAGGTCAATATCAAGGATGCCGTGGCAGCCGACGATATCTTCACCACCCTGATGGGTGACAAGGTGGAGCCCCGGCGTGATTTCATTTATAATCACGCCC
Source organism: Desulfurivibrionaceae bacterium (assembly GCA_031581485.1). Taxonomy (GTDB): domain Bacteria; phylum Desulfobacterota; class Desulfobulbia; order Desulfobulbales; family SURF-16; genus BM506. The sequence goes on from JAVLBA010000054.1 coordinate 13,704, forward strand.
TTGAAGTAACCGAAATAGATATATAAAAAAGTAAAGAAGAGCCTTTGATTCTTTACGCCACGTAAATTCTAAAGAAGAAAAATATGACAACTGAAGAGCACACATCCCAGCCCACGATCAGCATCGAGCAGGAACTCAAAAAATCCTATCTTGATTATGCCATGAGCGTCATTATCGGCCGGGCCTTACCCGATGTCAGGGACGGTCTCAAACCGGTACATCGCCGGGCCCTCTTTGCCATGCGGGAGCTCAATAACTACCATAACCGCCCCTATTTGAAATCAGCCCGTATTGTCGGTGATATCATCGGTAAGTATCATCCCCATGGTGATACGGCCGCCTATGACACCATTGTCCGTATGGCCCAGGATTTTTCCATGCGGTACCAGCTGGTGGACGGCCAGGGTAACTTTGGTTCCGTGGACGGCGATTCCGCGGCTGCCATGCGTTATACCGAGGCCAGGATGACCAAGCTTGATCAGGAGATTATTGCCGACCTGGACAAGGATACCGTTGATTTTATCCCCACCTACGATAACTCCATGGTGGAACCGTCGGTGATGCCCAGCAAGGTTCCCAATCTCTTGATTAACGGCTCCTCCGGCATCGCCGTGGGCATGGCCACCAATATACCGCCCCATAATATCACAGAGGTGGTCAACGCCCTCATCGCCATGACGGAAAACCCGAATATTACGGTCAACCAGCTCATGGAGCATGTAACCGGCCCGGATTTCCCCACCGGCGGCTATATCTGCGGGCGGGCCGGTATTCGGGAGGCCTATGAGACAGGGCGTGGTTCCGTGGTTATGCGGGCCAGGACCCATATCGAAAAGAGCAAGAAGGCCAACAGGGAATCGATCATCATCACCGAGATTCCCTACATGCAGAACAAGGCCAAACTGTGTGAGAAGATCGCCGAGCTCATCAGGGACAAACGTATTGAGTCCATTTCCGCCTTTCGGGACGAGTCTGACCGGCATGGCATGCGGATCGTCCTTGAGCTCAAGAAGGATGAGATTGCCGAGGTGGTCATTAATCAGCTCTACAAGATGACGCCTCTGCAGCGCAGCTTCGGTATCATCCTGCTCTCCATTGTCAACCAGAAGCCGGAGATTCTCAACCTCAAACAGATTCTTGAACATTTCCTGCTCCACCGCAAGACCATCATCTATCGACGCACCGCCTTTGAGCTCAAAAAGGCCGAGGCCCGGGCCCATCTTCTCAATGGCCAGAAGATAGCCCTGGATAATCTTGACGAGGTGGTCAGCCTGATCAAGAATTCCGCCAACCCCACCGAGGCCCGGCTGGGACTGATCGACCGCTTTGCCCTTTCGGAGATTCAGGCCCAGTCCATTCTTGATATGCGGCTGCAGAAACTCACCGGTCTGGAGCGGGAGAAGATCCTCAGTGAACTGGCCGACCTCCTGGAGAAGATTGCCTGGTACAAGAAGGTGCTTTCCGATGAGGGGCTGGTCATGGATATCATCCGCCAGGAGTTTGTGGAGATCCTCGAACAGTATGGTGACGATCGCCGCACCGAGATCATCGATGCCCCTGATGAGATCCTGCCGGAAGACCTTATCCAGCAGCAGGACATGGTGGTCACGGTTACCCATGCCGGTTATATCAAACGTAATCCCATTGATCTCTACCGCTCCCAGCGTCGGGGCGGCCGGGGGGTCAAGGGGATCAACGCGGTGGAGGATGACTTTGTCAGCAATCTCTACCTGGCCTCCACCCATGATGCCTTCCTCTTTTTCACCAATCACGGCAAGGTGTTCTGGCGCAAGGTCTATGAGATTCCCCAGGCCAGCCGCATTGCCCGCGGCAAGGCCATTGTCAATTTCCTTGAGTTGGCGGAAAAAGAGAAACTGGCCGCCATCCTGCCCATCAAGTCCTTTGCCATGGAAGAGGGTGAAGAGTATGTCCTCATGGTGACCAAGAAGGGCGTGGTGAAAAAGACCATCCTCTCCGAGTTTGCCCGGCCCATGCGCAAAGGCAAGATCGCCCTGAAGATCCGCGAGGATGACGAGATTATCACTGCCGCCCTCACCAACGGCGAGAGTGAGGTCTTCCTGCTCACCAGAAACGGCATGTCTGTGCGCTTTAACGAGAATGATGTCCGGGCCATGGGTCGGACGGCCAGCGGCGTGCGCGGCATCCGTCTGGCTGAGGAAGACGAGGTGGTGGCGGCCGAGGTCCTCAACAGGGAGGCCTCCATCCTGGTGGTCACGGAAAAAGGCTATGGCAAACGGAGCCCCGTTGACGAATACCGCATCACTAAACGCGGTGGTAAAGGGGTCCGGGCCATCAAACCCAGTGTCCGCAACGGCCGGGTGGTTAATGCCTGTCAGATCACCGATGAGGAGGAGATCATGCTCATCACCAATGGCGGCAAGATTATCCGTATGAGTATGGATAATATGCGGGTCATTGGCCGTAACACCAAAGGGGTGCGCATGATTAAGCTGGGTGATCAGGAGAAGGTGGTGGCCATGGATAAGGTCCCGCCTGAGACTGCCAGTGAAGAGGATGAGATGGAGGAAGGTGGCGAAGAATAGGCCTTCCTGTCAAGCTGTGCCGCCCCTGGGCGGCACACAAGCATTCGCTAAAGATAAAAGGCCCCTGTATTGTGATGATACAGGGGCCTTTTATGTGGCGGACCGGCGGCACTAGTGTCTTGTCACCCGTAAAATGTTGGTAATACCCTTCGACAAGCTCAGGGAACGAGCAAGTCAAACTCCGTGCCCTGAGCTTGTCGAAGGGCTTTGTTAACGTGCCAGGTTACGGTTGACA
>JAVLBA010000055.1:0-16318 GCA_031581485.1 Desulfurivibrionaceae bacterium
GAGGGTCTGCGCTTTGCCATCCGTGAAGGCGGCCGTACAGTAGGTGCCGGCGTTGTTCATAAGATTATCGAGTAATAATACGTTGAGAAAAAAGAAATAAGAAGTCGGGAAGAAGGTCTGGTTCTCTGGGCGGAGAAAACGGATCTTCTTCTTGTTTTGTAAATTCTTAGTTCAGCACTTCTCAAATAAGGTTTATAGATATGAGAGAGATTATTCATTTGGGCTGTATTGATTGCAAACGCCGCAATTACAGCACGACAAAAAACAAAAGATCCACACCTAACAAGTTGGAATTCAAGAAATATTGTCGTTTCTGTAAGTCCCATACTGTTCATAAAGAGACAAAATAAAATACAGGCCAGTAGCTCTAATGGTAGAGCATCGGACTCCAAATCCGAGGGCTGGGGGTTCGAGTCCCTCCTGGCCTGCCATATATTTTATGAACTTCCCCCTCCTGGCAGGGGCGAAGTTCTCTTTTTTGGTGCGGTGGTCTCTTTCTGGTTATAGTGACTGCTGCCCCTCCGGGTAGAAAAGACAATTTGTTGGGATGAACATGCCGTTTTTTGCATGTTACATTGTGAGAATTCATGGCTTCAGCTAAAAACAAAAAGAAAATGGGAAAAAATCCAAAGGCACTCTCAGCCGTTTCTGCTCATGCCGAGAAGAAATTCTCTTTCGCCAAGATCAGTGATTTTGCCGCTGACGTAAAGAAGGAGTTTGGGAAAATAACCTGGCCACCTAAGAACACCACCATCCGCACCACGGGCGTGGTTATCGTTCTTGTCTTTTTGATGGCTTTTTATCTGGGGACGGTGGATCTGGTGTTGGGTAAATTGATTAATTTTATCCTCAAATAGATCTTTGTTTTTGAACAGAGGTAGACCTCAAGCGGCCCTGGCACTGTCTGGGCGCAAAAAAAGGATCACATAATGGCACGTGCTTGGTATATCCTTCATACCTATTCTGGCTTTGAAGAAAAGGTAAAAGCAAATATGCTCGAACGGATCAGAATAGCCGGTCAGGAGGAAATGTTCGGTGAAATTCTGGTGCCCACGGAACAGGTCGTCGAGATGATTCAGGGGGCTAAAAAGACCTCCACAAGAAAGTTTTTCCCCGGCTACATTCTTCTCAACGTCGATCTGAATGACGAAACCTGGCATACCGTCCGCGGCACACCCAAGGTCACCGGTTTTGTCGGCAATGATCTTCATCCTGAGCCGGTCTCTGATGAAGAGGCCATGAAGATTATCAGCAGGATTAAGGATGGTGCTCTCAAGCCGAAACCCAAAGTCATGTATGAGGAAGGGGACTCTGTCCGGGTTATCGATGGTCCCTTTGCCAATTTCCAGGGCATTGTTGAAGAGGTTCATCCGGATAAGGGTCGGGTGAAGGTGACTGTTTCCATTTTCGGCCGTGAAACTCCGGTGGAATTGGAATTCATTCAGATTGCCAAGGGTTAGAAATTATCGGCTTTGAGCCGTGTCGCCATCATTAGGTGGTGCATATAAAAGAATGCTGCTTCACGCATATTAAATGGATCTTATCTTCCATTTATTAATCCCTTTAAGCCCCACTCAAAGGGGGATAGGTCTTTTGGTTCTGATGTGGAACTGCTCCTTCAATCATTCTTCTGCTGACACCTTGTCGGCCGGGGTGAACTAAAAGACATTTTTGATCAGGAGATCAAGTATGGCTAAGCAAATTACTGGTTATATAAAATTACAAATTAAGGCGGGGAAGGCTAATCCCTCTCCACCCATTGGCCCTGCCCTTGGTCAGCATGGCCTGAATATCATGGAGTTTTGTAAGGCGTATAATGCCCAGACGCAGGATAAGGGTGACCTGGTTATTCCTGTTGTCATTACCGTCTACAAAGATAAATCTTTCTCTTTTATTACCAAGACCCCACCAGCGACAACCCTGCTTTTTAAGAGGCTGGAGCTGAATAAGGGTTCCGCTAATCCTAAAAAGGAGCGTGTGGCCAAGGTAACGCGTGATCATATTAGAGAGATTGCAGAAATTAAAATGCCTGACCTCAATGCCTATAATATTGAGGCGGCAATGAAGATCATTGAAGGCTCGGCCAGAAGTGCTGGCATTACAGTGATTGATTGATCTGGAGTGATACAATGGCTCGTGGAAAAAATTATATTAAAAGCAGTGAAGGCAGAGACCGGCTCAATCTCTACAACCTGGATGAGGCCTTAGACCAGGCCTTGCAGCAAAGGTATGCAAAGTTTGATGAGTCTGTGGATATCGCTGTGAAATTAGGTGTTGATCCCCGTCATGCCGATCAGATGGTACGCTCCACCTTGGTGCTGCCCAATGGTACCGGCAAGACGGAGCGTGTACTTGTTTTTGCCAAGGGTGATAAGGTGCAGGAAGCCCTTGATGCCGGTGCAGACTATGCTGGTGGCGATGAGTATGTGGAGAAGATCCAGGCTGGTTGGCTCGATTTCGAAAAATGTGTGGCTACCCCTGATATGATGGGTGTGGTTGGTAAGATCGGCCGTATTCTCGGCCCCCGCAGTCTCATGCCCAACGCCAAACTGGGAACCGTGACCTTTGATGTCGGTCGCGTTGTCGGTGAGATTAAGTCGGGTAAGATCGATTTCCGGGTTGACAAGGCCGGTATCGTGCACGCCATGCTGGGTAAATCCTCCTTTGACAAGGAGAATCTCAAAGAGAATATCATTGCCTTTATCAGCAAGATTTTTCAGGTAAAACCCTCTTCGGCAAAAGGGATTTACCTGAAAGGAGCCTCAATCTCAACAACAATGGGTCCCGGCTACAAGCTTGACCCTGTTGAGTTGCGGACATTAGGGAAGTAGGCTGCGGCCTGCTTCCATCATCATGCAAGTAGTTGCATAGTCGAAGACAGCTGGTGCGCCCAGGCGTTTAAAATCAGAGATTGTCTCAATGATGCCCGCCGAGACCAGAGATGATGATGTGATTAACCATTAGGTTTCATAGTTATCGTTCTTATCTCCTTTCATCGACCCAACTGCTTCAACTCGTTTTATTTTAAGGAGGATTTGACATTGAACCGTCAAGGAAAAGTCTCCATAGTCGAGGAATTGAGCGGCAAGCTTGAAAAAGCTAAGGTCGCTATTGTTGCCGACTATCGCGGGATGACCGTATCCTCATTTGAAGAGCTTCGTCGTGAGTTGAAGAAATCAAATGCGGAAATACAGGTCGCAAAAAACACTCTCATGCGCAGAGCAATAGAGGGGACCTCCTTTGAATCGATGCATGACTCCCTGACCGGAACCACTGCTGTCACCGTCTCCTATGAGGACCCGGTGGCTCCAGCCAAAATTCTGACTAAATTTGCAAAGGTTCATCCTGAGCTTGTCATCAGAATGGGTTGTCTGGCCGGAAAGAGTCTCACTGTCTCCGATTTAGAGGTGCTCTCCAAGTTGCCAAGTAAGGAAGTCCTGCTTAGTCAACTGCTCTCTGCAATGAATGGCGTACCCACCAACTTTGTCAGGGTGCTTAATGCGCTGCCCTCCAAGCTCGTTTACGCGCTGCAGGCAGTCAAAGATCAAAAAGAACAATAACTTAAATAAGAGGAATATATAATGGCTCTTTCAACTGATGAAATCTTAGAGGCAATTGCCGGAATGACCGTACTTGAGCTGTCCGAGCTCGTAAGTGCTATTGAAGAAAAATTTGGCGTCACCGCTGCTGCTCCTGTTGCTGTTGCTGCTCCCGGCGCTGGTGGTGGTGAAGCTGCTGCCCCTGCAGAAGAGCAGACCGAGTTTGACGTCATCCTTACCTCGGCCGGCGACAAGAAGATCGGCGTTATTAAAGAGGTTCGCGCCATCACTTCCCTCGGTCTCAAAGAGGCCAAGGCTCTTGTTGAGGCTGCCCCTGCTCCTGTTAAGGAAGGCGTAACCAAGGAAGAGGCTGCTGATATCAAGACCAAACTCGAAGCAGCTGGTGCCGGTGTGGAAGTTAAATAGTTTCGGCATAGCTATGATGCTGCCACTGTTATTGGCGGCATAGCGATTTTGTGCGGAAGATTTTTCTGCACTTTATGTAACGCTGTCAGGCGCAAAATGCCTGCAGCGTTACATGCGTTTATGCTTCCCTGATAAGCGCAGGCCCCATGTGTCGGAATGTTTTTCTTGTTGAGTACGGCTCATGATGTTTCCCCAGCCAACCCTTGAACCCTTTACCGGGGGATAGTTTGGCCTCAAACAGTAAAAGGGCTGCTGTTCTTGCCGGCTGGCAGGCTCTCCCCAACTTTACTTTTTTAGTCCCTGTTCCCATAAAACCATGGGGCATCTTTGGCCGGGCAGCTCAGGCCCCGAGATAGAGCAGGGCTAACAAAGCCTAGATACTTAAAAAAAGTACATTAGATCACGCCTGAATCTCCAACCTGTGTGTGGTGGCGTATAAAAGACGTTTTTCTTTGAGCTTGATTTAGACGAGGACATTTTTTTGATGAAAAGCATGAGACGCGTTAGAAAAAGCTTCGCTAAGATTGGTGATTTAATCCAGAAGCCCCATCTTATCGATATGCAAAAAAAATCCTATGATGATTTTTTGCAAATGGCTGTTGCACCCGATGAGCGTGAGGATACCGGTCTCCAGGGAGTATTCAAGTCCGTATTTCCCATTGATGATTTCAATGGTAATTGTACCCTTGAATTTGTCAACTATACCTTTGGCGAGCCCAAGTACACCGTTGAAGAGTGTGGTGAGCGGGGGATGACTCATGATGTCCCTCTCAAGATAACGGTACGTCTGATCACCTTTGATGTTGATCCGGAGACGGATGCAAGATCAATCCGCGACATCAAGGAACAGGCCGTTTATCTCGGTGCTCTGCCCCTGATGACCAAGAGCGGCGTTTTTGTGGTTAACGGTACGGAACGGGTCATTGTCTCTCAGCTCCAGCGTTCTCCCGGTCTTTTCTATGCCCATGATAATGGTAAAACCCATTCCGGCGGCAAGCTCCTCTACTCCGCCCGGATCATCCCGGTGCGTGGTTCCTGGGTCGATTTTGAGTTTGATGCCAAAGATGTCCTTTTTGTCCGTATTGACCGGCGGCGCAAATTTCATGTCACGACCCTGTTAAGGGCCCTGGGCCATGATTCGGCCACCCTTCTTAAATATTTTTACAATACCGAGACCATCAAGTTTGAAGGGCATAAGGTCTATTGTTCTTTTGCACCGGCCACCTTCACCGGTACCCGGGCCAAGAAGGATATTGTCGATCCCGCCAGCGGCGAGATCCTTGCCAAGGCAGGACGCAAGATCGGCAAGACCCTGGCTAGCCGCATTGCCAAGGCGGGTATCGAGTATATCGAGATAGATCCTGAATCCGTTATCGGTCGCTTTGTTGCTGATGATATTGTTGATCCTGCCACCGGTGAGATTATCCTGCCCTGTAATGGCGAGTTGACGGAGGCAGTTTTAGAGATCATTGCCGAAGCAGGCATCAGGAAGATTGAGACCCTCCATATCGATGGTGTAACCGCCACTGATGCCTTCAGAAAGACCCTTTTTCTGGATAAGACTTCCTCCACGGAAGAGGCCCTGGTGGAGATTTACCGGCGCCTGCGGCCCAGCAGCCCCCCCACCATTGAGGTTGCCACCAATTTCTTTGCCAATCTCTTTTTCAACACCGACAGCTATGATCTCTCCGTGGTGGGCCGTTTTAAGATCAATGCCAAGCTGGGCCTTGATACGCCGGTGGAGACCCGTACCCTTACTCCCGAAGATATCATGGAAGCGGTGCGTTATCTGGTGAACCTTAAAGAGTCTCAGGGCGCCATTGACGATATCGATCATCTGGGCAACCGCCGGGTGCGCACGGTTGGTGAGCTTGTTGAAAATCAGTATCGGATGGGCCTGGTCCGCATGGAACGCGCCATTCGCGAGCGCATGAGTCTGCAGGAAATTGAGACCCTCATGCCCCATGACCTCATCAATCCTAAGCCGATTACCGCCTCCATCAAGGAGTTTTTCGGCACCAGCCAGCTCTCCCAGTTCATGGACCAGACCAACCCCCTCTCCGAGGTAACCCACAAGAGAAGGCTTTCTGCTCTGGGACCGGGTGGTTTATCTCGGGAACGGGCCGGCTTTGAGGTGCGCGATGTGCATCCCACCCATTATGGCCGTATCTGTCCCATTGAGACACCAGAGGGCCCCAATATTGGTCTCATCGTCTCCCTGGCCTCCTATGCCAAGGTCAACGAGTATGGCTTTATTGAAACGCCGTACCGTGAGGTGCAAAAGGGTCTGGTGACGGATCAGGTGGGCTACATGTCCGCTCTCAAGGAGAAGGGCAAGGTGGTTATCCCGGCTCAGGTCAAGCAGGATACCAAGGGTGTCATTGCTGAGGAGAATATTATCGCCCGTCAGGACGGTGAGGTTATCCTGGCCAGTAAGGAGATGATCACCCATATGGATGTTTCCCCGAACCAGCTGGTATCGGTGGCAGCCTCCCTGATCCCTTTCCTGGAGAATGATGATGCGAACCGGGCCCTCATGGGATCTAACATGCAGCGTCAGGGAGTGCCCCTGCTCCGTACGGCTTCACCTCTGGTGGGTACGGGGATGGAAAAAACCGTGGCCCGCGATTCCGGCGTCTGCCTGCTGGCAGAAGGATCGGGGGTGATTGAAGAGGTGGATGCCAACCGGGTTGTGGTCCGTTATGACAAACCCGGTACGGGTGGTTTTGGTACCGGTATCGGCATCTATCGCCTGGACAAGTATAAAAAGTCTAATCAGTCCACCTGTTTTACCCAGGCCCCTGTGGTGCTCCCCGGCGAAAAGGTTGTGGAGGGGCAGCTGCTGGCCGACGGCCCGGGCACCGAGTGCGGTGAACTTGCCCTTGGTAAGAATGTCACCATCGCCTTCATGCCCTGGCGTGGTTTCAACTTTGAGGACTCCATTCTCATCAATGAAAAGCTGCTTAAGCAGGACACCTATACCTCGATCCATATTGAGGTTTTTGAAACCGTGTCCCGCGATACCAAGCTTGGTAAAGAAGAGATAACCCGGGATATTCCCAATGTCAGCGAAGAGGCCCTGGCCAATCTTGATGAGTCGGGTGTTGTCCGTATCGGCGCTGAGATCAACCCTGGTGATACCATGGTGGGCAAGGTAACGCCCAAGGGCGAAACTCAGCTCTCTCCGGAGGAGAAGCTGCTGCGTGCCATCTTTGGCGAGAAGGCCGGTGATGTCAAGGACAGCTCCCTGCGGGTACCTCCTGGTGTTGAGGGGGTGGTGATTGATGCCAAGGTCTTCTCCCGCAAGGGCGTTGAAAAGGATGAACGCTCCCTGGCCATTGAGGATTTTGAGATCAGCCGTCTCCATCGCGACATGGAGGATGAGGTCCACAGTCTGAAGAATGCGGTGCGCAACTCGCTTGCTGAACTGCTTTCCAAAGAGAAGGCCGCCTCCGCGGTTATCTCCCAGAACGGGGAGGTCCTTATTGAAGAGGGTGGCAGGATTACTGCCGAGGTCCTTGAGAAGATGTCCCTTTCTGCTGTGAAGCGTATTGATTATACCCATCGCGACCGTTTTGAGGGAGAGGTGGAACTCATCTTTCAGCGTTTTGACAAGCAGGCCAAGGAAGTCAATAAGCGCTATGAGGATCGGATCAACCGTCTGAAAAAGGGCGATGATCTGCCTCCCGGCGTTATCAAGATGGTCAAGGTTTATGTGGCGGTGAAGCGTAAGCTCTCCGTGGGGGATAAGATGGCGGGCCGTCATGGGAATAAGGGTATTGTTTCCCGGATTCTTCCTGAGGAGGATATGCCCTTCTTTGCTGACGGCTCCACTGTCGATATTGTCCTCAACCCTCTGGGCGTCCCTTCCCGTATGAATGTCGGCCAGATTCTCGAGGTGCATCTTGGCCGGGCTGCCAAGGTCCTTGGCGAGCAGATCCAGGCCCTTGCTGAAAAGCGGGATCTGGATAAGGTCAAGGCGAAGTTGAAGGCGGTTTACAGCAAGGCTGAATATGACCAGATTGTCGAGGGGTTCAGCGATGATCAACTCCTTGATTATGCCAGCAATATGGGAGCGGGTGTCCATATGGGAACCCCTGTCTTTGATGGTGCCCAGGAGAGTGAGATTCGGGCCATGCTGGTGGAGGCGGGTGTGGAGGAGGTCGGTCAGACCACCCTCTATGACGGCCTCAGCGGCGATGCCTTTACCAACCAGGTTACGGTGGGAACCATGTACTTTCTGAAACTCCACCACCTTGTTGATGACAAGATCCATGCCCGTTCCACTGGTCCCTACTCCCTGGTTACCCAGCAGCCTCTTGGCGGCAAGGCCCAGTTTGGCGGTCAGCGTCTGGGTGAGATGGAGGTCTGGGCCATGGAGGCCTACGGCGCCGCCTATACCCTGCAGGAATGTCTCACCGTCAAGTCAGATGATGTGTCTGGCCGTACCAAGATGTATGAGAAGATTGTCAAGGGCAATAATTTCCTGGAAGCAGGCCTGCCGGAATCCTTCCATGTTCTGGTCAAGGAGCTGCAAGGGTTGTGCCTGGACATGGAATTGATTGACTAGCATCTGATCACAATTTGCAGGCTGTTTTTTTCACAGTTTGCTTGCGAAGTTTAAGAATAAGTGAAGTTAAAGAAATAAAGAAGGTGATGGGAATAAAGAAGTTAGAGAAATAAAGAAATAAAGAAGAGGGAGGAGCATTGCTGTTCTTCCCTGCTTTTTTAACTCCTTTACCTTCTCTAACTTCTTTATTCTACCGCTTCTTTTCATTCTCAATAACTTGAGGTGCATCTGTGGACGAACTTTTCACCTTTTTTACCAAGGCAAAAAAGACAATAGCTTTTGACAAGGTACGTATCTCCCTTGCCTCTCCCGACAAGATCAACGAGTGGTCCTACGGCGAGGTGAAAAAGCCTGAGACCATCAACTACCGGACCTTTAAGCCGGAACGTGATGGCCTTTTCTGCGCCAAGATTTTTGGTCCGGTAAAGGATTATGAATGTAATTGCGGCAAGTATAAGCGCATGAAGCATCGCGGTGTGGTCTGCGAGAAGTGCGGGGTTGAGGTTATCCAGTCCAAGGTGCGGCGCGAACGTCTTGGCCATATCACCTTGGCTGCGCCTGTGGCTCATATCTGGTTCTTGAAGAGTCTGCCCTCCAAGATAGGCAATCTCTGCGATATGACCTTGAAGGAACTGGAGAAAGTCCTCTATTTTGACTCCTATGTGGTTGTCTCTTCATCGGAACCCACCATTGTTATGGGTACCTTGATGAACGAGGAGCAGTTCCGCCAGACCCGGGAAGAGTTCCCTGGTAAATTCACTGTGGGAATCGGCGCTTCGGCCATCAAGGATATCTTGAGTTCCCTGGACCTCGAGTCCCTCTCTGTCATGTTGCGTGAGGAGATGCGCACTACCGGCTCCGAGGCCAAGCGTAAAAAATACGCCAAGCGCCTTAATGTGGTGGAGGCCTTCAAGGATTCCGGGAATAAGCCGGAATGGATGATACTGGAGACCATCCCGGTCCTGCCCCCGGATCTGCGGCCCCTGGTGCCTCTGGAAGGCGGTCGTTTTGCCACCTCTGATCTCAATGATCTCTATCGGCGGGTGATCAACCGTAATAACCGTCTCAAGCGTCTGCTGGATCTGGATGCCCCTGAAATCATTATCCGTAATGAAAAAAGGATGCTCCAGGAGGCCGTGGATGTCCTTTTTGATAACGGCCGGCGCGGCAAGACCATTACCGGGCCCAATAAGCGGCCCCTTAAATCCCTCTCTGATATGCTGAAAGGGAAGCAGGGCCGTTTCCGACAGAACCTGCTGGGAAAACGTGTTGATTATTCAGGACGAAGCGTCATTGTCGTGGGTCCCTATCTTCGCCTTCATCAGTGCGGTCTGCCCAAGAAGATGGCCTTGGAGCTTTTCAAGCCCTTTATCTATAACAAGCTTGAGTCCCTGGGCTATGTCACGACCATTAAGAGCGCCCGCAAGATGGTGGAGAAGGGCACCAAGGAGGTGTGGGATGTCCTCGAGGACGTGGTTCGTGAATACCCCATTATCCTGAATCGGGCGCCAACCCTGCATCGCCTCGGCATGCAGGCCTTTGAGCCCGTGCTCATCGAGGGCAAGGCCATCCAGCTGCACCCCTTGGTCTGCGCTGCCTTTAACGCGGATTTTGATGGTGACCAGATGGCTGCCCATCTGCCTCTCACTGTTGAGGCCCAGATGGAGGCCAGGGTGTTGATGATGTCCACCAACAATATCCTTTCGCCGGCCAACGGCGAGCCGGTTATTATCCCCAGCCAGGATATTGTTCTGGGTCTCTATTATATGACCAGATCGCGTCTCTATGCCCAGGGGCATAATAAGATCTTCTCCTCTGCCGAGGAGGCGTGTATCGCCTATGATCATGGCCAGGTGCATCTGCAGGCCATGATCAAGGTCAGGATTGACGGCAAGATCGTTGAGACCACCATGGGACGTGTCCTGGTGGGCCGGCTGCTGCCTAAGTCCGTGGACTTTGCCCAGGTAAACATGAACATGACCAAGAAGGCCCTGGCTCAGCTCATTGATTATACCTATCGTCTTTCCGGGGCCAAGGATACGGTTATCCTGGCGGATCGCTTGAAGGATCTGGGCTACGAGTTTGCCACCCGGGCGGCGGTCTCCATTTCCATCAACGACATGCTCATTCCCCTTTCCAAGGAAGAGACCCTGGCCAAATCGGAGCAGGCGGTACTGGACGTGGAGAAGCAGTACGCCGACGGTCTGATCACCTCTGGTGAGAAATACAACAAGGTGGTGGATATCTGGTCCAAGACCACGGATAACGTGGCCCAGGACATGATGGACGAACTTTCCGTCGATTATATCCAGAATCCAGAGAGCAAGAAGATGGAGGAAACCCCGAGCTTCAACCCCATCTATATGATGGCCGACTCCGGGGCCCGTGGCTCCAAGGATCAGATCCGGCAGCTGGCCGGTATGCGTGGTCTGATGGCCAAGCCCTCCGGCGCCATTATCGAGACCCCTATTAAGGCCAACTTCCGGGAAGGCCTCACTGTTCTTGAATATTTCATCTCCACCCATGGTGCCCGTAAGGGTCTTGCTGATACGGCCCTGAAGACGGCCAACTCCGGCTATCTGACCCGCCGGCTTGTTGATGTTGCTCAGGATTCCACCATTATCGAGAAGGATTGCGGCACCCTGGACGGCATTATCGCCGAGTCCCTGGTTGAGGGCGGTCAGATTATCCAGAGAGTGGGTGAACGCATCTTGGGCCGGGTGGCCCTTGAGGATGTGGTGGATGCCTTCTCCGGAGAGGTGCTTGTGGAGGCCAATGAACAGTTTACGGAAGAGAAGGTCAGGGCCATTGAGGATGCCGGTATTGACCGGGTCCTCATGCGCTCTGTGCTCACCTGTCGCGCTAAGCGGGGGGTCTGCGTTCTCTGCTATGGCCGTGATCTTGGCCGGGGCCACATGGTTAACAATGGCGAGGCAGTGGGTATTATCGCGGCCCAGTCCATTGGTGAGCCCGGAACCCAGCTTACCATGCGGACCTTCCATATCGGTGGTACGGCCAGCCGGGCGGTGGAAACGGCTGAGGTACGTAATCAGCATGCTGGTTTCCTGAAGTATAATGATCTCTATTGTGTTGCCAATCAGGATGGCGAGCTGGTTGTTATGAACCGTAATGGCGATGTCTCTGTTCTCGGTCCCAAGGGCCGTGAGCGTGAGCGTTATCCCGTGCCCTACGGTGCTGTTCTCCATGTTGCTGATGGCGGGGAGATGGAGCCCAACAGCCTCATTGCGGACTGGGATCCCTACACCATTCCCATTGTGACGGAGATTGGTGGTGTGGTTAAGCATGAGGATATCGTTGAAGGTATCTCCATGCAGGAGAAAAAGGATCAGATCACGGGCAAGTCCAGTTCCGTTATTATTCCTTCCAAGAACTCCGCCCTTAATCCGCTCATCTCTCTGCGTTCGGATAAGGGCAAACCGCTGAAGCTCGACAAAACAGGGATACCGGCCCGCTACTCCTTACCGGTGGGCACCATTATTACCGTGGAAGATGGCGTTGTTATTGAACCGGGTACCGTTCTTGGCAAGATTCCCCGTGAAACCACCAAGACCAAGGATATTACCGGTGGTCTGCCCCGCGTTGCCGAGCTCTTTGAGGTCCGCAAGCCCAAGCAGCACGCTGTTATTTCCGAGATCGATGGCCGGGTCACCTTTGGCAAGGAACTCAAGGGCAAGCGCCGCGTCGTGGTGACCCCTGTACTTGGTGAACCACGTGAATACCTTATCCCCAAGGGCAAGCACATTGCCGTTCATGAGGGTGACTATGTCAAATCAGGTGAGCGTCTGATGGATGGTTCCCCTGATCCCAATGATATTCTGCGCGTTCTGGGGGTCAAGGAGCTTGCCAGGTTCATGGTAAATGAGATCCAGGAGGTCTATCGCCTCCAGGGTGTAAAGATCAATGACAAGCATATTGAGGTCATCGTCCGCCAGATGCTGCGCCGGGTTCAGATTACCGGTGTGGGCGATTCCACCTTTATGCAGGGCGAGCAGGTTGAGTGGTGGAAGTTTAATGAAGAGAATGAGCAGCTCCTGAAAGAAGGAAACCGGCCCGCCCAGGCCGAGCCGCTTCTGCTTGGCGTTACCAAGGCCTCCTTGAGTACGGACAGCTTTATCTCAGCCGCCTCCTTCCAGGAAACCACCAAGGTGCTGACCAATGCCGCCATGGCCGGCCGCATTGATGACCTGAGCGGCCTCAAGGAGAATGTTATTATGGGCCGGCTTGTTCCTGCCGGTACCGGTCTGAGCGCCTACAGGGTTAAATAAGGAGGGGGGCAGTAGGCAGGCAGGGACGCACAATGGACTTTTTCATTTATTGTCATTGCATACCTCTTGACAATAAAATGACCTTCGTGTATCTATGTCGTTTCTCTTGCTGAGGGATACCCCCTGGTGAGTGGGATTCATGTGACGGCCTGATAAATCAACAAGTACAAAGGCCGTACCTAAATTTAGTTTTTATTATCATTAATATAAGGAGTTTGTTCAATGCCAACCATAAACCAACTGGTCAGGCAGGGTCGGAAGAAATCTGTGAAGCGTACTACTACGCCGGCTCTTCAGGCATGTCCTCAGAGGCGTGGTGTCTGTACACGCGTTTACACCACTACTCCCAAGAAACCAAACTCAGCGCTGCGTAAAGTGGCCAGGATACGGCTGACCAACGGAATTGAGGTTACTTCCTATATTCCGGGTATTGGACATAATCTTCAAGAGCATTCTGTGGTGCTGATTCGTGGCGGCAGGGTGAAGGATTTACCCGGTGTCCGTTATCATGTTATCAGGGGAACCCTTGATACCCTGGGAGTTTCTGATCGTCGTCAGGGTCGCTCTAAATATGGTGCAAAAAGGCCTAAGTAAAAGGATTTTATAATGCCAAGACGTAGATTAGTTGCCAAAAGACAGATTCCAGGTGATCAGCGCTATAATTCTGTGCTGGTTTCTAAATTTATCAATACCCTGATGAGTGACGGTAAGAAGTCCGTGGCCCAGCAGATTTTTTATGGTGCCATGGATGTTCTGGAAGGCAGAATCTCTGAAGACGAGCCCTTTGCCGTCTTTGAGAAGGCCATGGAGAATGTCCGCCCTCGGCTGGAGGTCAAGTCCCGCCGGGTTGGTGGTGCCACCTATCAGGTGCCTCAAGAGGTTCGTCCTGAGCGGCGTAATGCCCTGGCCATGCGCTGGCTTGTCACCTTTGCCGGAAAGCGTAATGGTCGCAGCATGGCTGAGAAACTGGCTGCCGAGTTTGCCGATGCCTATGCCTCCCGCGGCTCAGCTGTTAAGAAACGTGAGGATACCCATCGTATGGCAGATGCCAATAAGGCCTTTGCTCATTATCGTTGGTAATCTCTTGCTGAGAACTATCCATTCTCTTTCTGCTTTTCTCAGGAAGAGAATGTTTTTTAATAACATCCGTTGACAAAAGAAGGGTTAACCGTTATAAACTCATTCTTTTTAATGGCCCAGTTTTAAAGGTCAGGCTTTACTCGTTGAAAGCCGAGATGTTTGGCCAAGGTAGAAATCATGGCAAAGAACATCTCTCTTGCTCGCTTGCGGAATATCGGCATTATGGCCCATATTGATGCGGGCAAGACAACAACAACGGAAAGGATACTCTACTACACGGGGCGCTCCCACCGGCTGGGCGAGGTCCATGACGGCACTGCCATCATGGACTGGATGGAGGAGGAGCAGGAGAGGGGAATTACCATCACCTCTGCCGCCACCACCTGTGAGTGGAAAGATTATCGTATCAATATAATTGATACACCAGGGCATGTTGATTTCACCCTGGAAGTTGAAAGATGTTTGCGGGTACTTGATGGTGTAGTGGCTGTTTTCTGTGCTGTTGGCGGTGTTGAGCCGCAGTCAGAAACAGTATGGCGCCAAGCAGAAAAGTATGGTATTCCCCGTTTGGCATTTGTCAACAAGATGGACCGCGTTGGCGCAGACTTCAAGCGTTGTCTTTCCATGATGGAAGATCGTTTGGGTACCAATCCTCTTCCTGTTCAGCTTCCGGTTGGCAGCGAAGATAGTTTCCGCGGCGTAATAGACCTCATTTCTGGAAAAATGTTGGTCTTTGATGAAGAAACTCAGGGGTCAGAGGTATCTACCCAGGCAATCCCTGAGGAATTCTTAGAAGAATTCACGGCTGCACATATGGCACTCCTCGAGAAACTGGCCGATTTCGATGAGGGTGTCATGGAAAAATATCTCGAAGAGCAGCCCATTGCTGAGGATGAAATCATCCGGGCAATCAGGGCAGCGACGATAAATTTGGATCTTGTGCCGGTTTTGTGTGGAAGTGCATTTAAGAACAAGGGTGTGCAGCCTTTGTTGGATGCCGTTATTTCCTATCTGCCTTCGCCCAGTGATATCCCTCCTGTTGAAGGGATTGATGCGCAGGGCGAAACCGTGTCCAGGAAAACAGGGGCAGCAGAAAAATTCTGCGGTCTGGCCTTTAAATTGATGGCAGACCCTTTTGTGGGTACCCTGGCTTTTGTTCGTGTTTACACGGGCAAGATCGGGGTGGGTGATAAGGTCTTTAATCCTTTGAAGTCGAAACAGGAGAAGATCAGCCGGATCCTCAAGATGCACGCCAATAAGCGTGAAGAGGTTAAAGAGATCGGTCCCGGCGATATTGCTGCCTTGGTCGGTCTGCGGTTTTCAACCACCGGCGACACCCTTTGTGCACCTGGTGATTATATAGTTCTGGATCAGATGGTATTTCCGGAACCGGTCATCAGTATTGCCATTGAACCTAAGACCAAGGCTGATGAAGAGAAGCTCTTTGAGAGCCTTGGCAAAATTGCCCTGGAAGATCCCTCCTTCCATGTCAGTACGGATGCGGACACCGGCCAGACCCTGATTTCCGGCATGGGTGAACTTCATCTGGAAATCATTGTTCATCGGCTGCTGCGTGAGTTTAAGGTCGGGGCCAATGTCGGTAAGCCCCAGGTCGCCTATAAGGAGACGATCACCGGGCAGGGCAAGGCAGAACATGAATTTGTGCAGCAGACCGGCCAGAATCAGTACGGCCATGTCTGTCTGGAGGTTTCTCCTCTCAAACAGGGAGAGGGGAGGCAGTTTGAAAGTCAGATCAGTGCGGAGACCATTCCGGCCAACTTTGTGGCCGCTATTGAGCGCAGTGTCTATTCAAGTCTGGATTCCGGTGTCCTGCTTGGCTTTGCAGTGACGGATATTAAGGTCACCCTGGTTGGCGGTTCCTTTCATGAGGAAGATTCAACCGAGCAGGCCTTCGGGGTCGCCACAGCCATGGCCCTTCGGGAGGCCATGCTGCAGGCGGAACCGGTGCTTCTTGAGCCGATGATGGCCCTGGAGATTCTGGTTCCTGAGGCCAGTATGGGAGATGTGATTGCCGATCTCAATGCCCGTCATGCCAAGATAAGCGGCATGCAGGCCCTGGAAAATGGCATTCAGCAGATTGAGGCAGATGTTCCCCTGGCCCAGATGTTTGGTTATGCCACTGATTTACGATCCTCCACCCAGGGTCGGGCAAATTTCACTATGAAGTTTGCCAATTATGCAGAAGTACCAAAGAAGATGAGTGACAAGATCATTCAGAAAGTTAAAGGATTAATTTGATTTTTAGCCCTCCTCATTAGATAGGAAAGGGCATTGTTAAAATTCGAGGAAGAACAATGGCTAGAGAGAAATTTGAACGCACCAAACCGCATGTGAACATTGGTACCATCGGTCACGTTGACCATGGCAAAACCACCCTGACGGCTGCGATTACCAGT
>JAVLBA010000056.1:0-15715 GCA_031581485.1 Desulfurivibrionaceae bacterium
GGCAAAGGCCCGGTATTTCTGGTTGGCCTGGCTTTCGCCGGCAAAGGCATTTTTGAGATTATCGGTAGTTGATGGCATGGCTCCTCCGTGTGGTGGGGATAAGGTATGACAAGGGATTATTGATAATAGTTACTATTTGTTTATATCAGATAGGTAGTAAAATTCAAGGAATAAAATATAATTAAACCACGCTGATGGTCAAAGATTTTTCAGTTCTTTCGACCCTTGGCCGGAAATGGTATTCTGAATAAAAAAGGGCTGGTAGCGCGGCTGCAGATTTGAATCATGAACAGGGAATTTTTTATGTCTGAGCAGGTGAACAGGGAGCTTGGTACCGGTGATGTCTTTTGGAATCTCACGGATCTTTACCAGGGGCCGGATGATGAGCTGATCAAAGACGATATTGATCTCTGCCGGCAGGAGGCGGCCCTGCTCAAGGAATTCGCCGGTGGTTTGGCGCAGCTGGAGCCGGCCCAGTTTGCCCGGCTGGTACGCCGTCTGGAACGTATTGCCACCAATCTGGGCCGGGTGGCCACCTATGCCTATCTCAATTTTGCCACCCAGGTCACCGACGCCAGGGCCGGCGCATTTTTGCAGGAGGTAAAGGAGGCGGCCAGCCGCATCAGCCGCGACACCGTCTTTTTTGATCTGGAGTGGGCCAAGATGGACGAGGAGGCGGCCCGTCCTTTTCTGGAATCTGCAGAAACCCTCCCCTATCACCATTATCTGGCCAGCATCAGGCGTTACGCCGATCATCTCCTCTCCCAGGTGGAGGAGACCCTGCTTATTGAGTTGAGCCCGGTGGGGGGCTCAAGCTGGACCAGCCTCTTCACCAAGGTGATGGGCAATCTCAAGTTTGGCGACACCCAGAGGGGCCAGGAAGAGGTGCTGGCCGATCTCCATAGCCCGGACCGCCAGGTGCGGATCCAAGCGGCAAAAGACTTAACCGCCGGACTCAAGAGCCAGCTCCATATCTTCACTCATATCTTCAATACCCTGCTGGCCGATAAGATGATTGATGACCGGTTGCGCGGCTATGCCACCTGGGCCAGCTCCCGCCACCTCGCCAATGAGCTTGACGAGGAGACCGTGGCTGCCCTGGTCTCAGCCACCACAGGGCGGTATGATATCGTCCAGCGCTATTATGGCCTGAAAAAGAGGCTGCTTGGCCTGGCTGAGCTCCATGATTACGACCGCTACGCCCCCCTGCCCGGTCTGCCCGCCAAGCGGCTCAGCTGGCTGGAATGTCAGGAGATGGTGCTGGCCGGGTTCAGCGACTTTTCACCTCAGATGGCGGAGATCGCCGGCCTCTTTTTTGAGCGGCAATGGATCCATGCCCCGGTGCAGGAGGGCAAGCAGGGCGGTGCCTTTGCCCATCCCTGTGTGCCCGATGTCCACCCCTACGTCCTGGTCAATTACACCGGCAACCTGCGCGACGTCTCCACCGTGGCCCATGAACTTGGCCATGGCGTCCATCAATATCTGGCCCGGGACAAGGGCTATTTCAACGGTAACACCCCTCTGGTTCTGGCCGAGACCGCCTCGGTGTTTGCCGAACTCCTCATCTTCCACAAGCAACTCGATCTCCTCACCGATCCCGCCCAGCGCCGGGCCTTTATCTGTCAGAAGCTGGAATCGATCTTTGCCACCGTCTTCAGGCAGATCTCCATGAACCGTTTTGAGGATATGATGCACAACAGCCGGCGCCAGGAGGGGGAGCTCTCCAGCGACAAGCTCTCAGAGCTGTGGCTCACCAGTCAGCGCGCCATGTTCGGCGATTCCGTCACCCTGAGTGCGGAGTATGGCACCTGGTGGTCCTACATCCCCCATTTTCTGCGCACCCCCGGCTATGTCTATGCCTATGCCTTTGGCGAGCTGCTGGTTCTGGCCCTCTACAAGCGGTACCAGGAGGAGGGCGCGGCCTTTGTCCCCAAATATATGGATCTCCTCAGTCAGGGGGGGAGCCAGTCGCCCTACGAGCTGCTCAAGCCCTTTGCCATTGATCTGCGCGATCCCGCCTTCTGGCAGGGGGGACTTGCGGTTATTGATGAAATGCTGTGTCAGGTGGAAGAGGAGTAGGCAAGAACCGCAGCGCCGCTTGCTGGCTCTGGCCAGAAGAGAGAGCTGTCTTAAAAATACCCTTTTTGAAAAGGAGAAAGATATGAGCAGATATGTGGTGGCGAACTGGAAATCGCACAAGACCCCGGCCGAGGCCGGCCAGTGGCTGAGCCGGTTTCTCAAGCTCTACAAGCCCCAGACCGGGGTCAAGGTTATCCTGGCCCCGGCCTTCCCTTTTTTGGTACCCCTGCAGCAGATGCTTGCAGAGGCCAAAAGCGGCGTGGAACTGGCCAGCCAGGATATCTCCGCCTTTCCGCTGGGATCCTATACCGGCGCCGTGGCAGCGGCTATGATTCAGGATCTGGTGGGCTATAGCCTGGTGGGCCATTCCGAACGGCGGCGCTGGTTCCGGGAAACAGACCAGGAGGTGGCCAACAAGGTCCATGAGGCCCTGGCCGTGGGCATTACGCCCATTATCTGCGTGGATCAGCCCTATATGCGGAGCCAGTTTGCCGCCCTTGCTGACCAGGAGGTGAAGCAGTGTCTGGTGGGCTATGGACCGGTGGAGGCCATTGGCCTGGACATGCCCCCTGCCCCTGAGAGGATCCAGGAGGCGATCAGCCAATTGCACATCCTGGCCCCGGACAGTCCCATCCTCTACGGCGGAGCGGTCCATGGGGAAAATGCCGCGGACTACATGCAGATACCCGGGCTCTCCGGCCTCATGGTGGCCACGGCCAGTCTGGATCCTGAAAAATTTGTTGAGATCTGTCAACAGGTGGCGGCAAGCTGAAAAAAGAGTACCCTGACCGGCGGCAATGTCCGGCGCTCTTTTGACAGGGAATTTTGGTCTCATTAAGAGGCGTTAAGAGGCGTTGTTCCGGCCGCCAGGGGCCTTGGCCACCTGCTGGAGGACAAGGCTGGCCAGGGTAACCACTATGACCCCGGGCAGGATGATCAACGGCGGCAGCCCCTTGCCGAAGAACCAGTTGATCAGCAGGACAAAGGCCGGATAAAAATAGCTGTAGGCCATGACCCGGGTGGGTCCCAGGTGGAGGGTGGCAATATGGCTGAGATAAAAGGTGATGATGGTTGAAAATATGGCCAGGTAGATAATGCCGCTCCACACCGTGGTGGAGATCTCCTGCCACTGCACGTCGGCCAGACGGGGCAGGGCCAGGATCAGGAGCCAGCCCAGGCCGGTGACCAGGACCCAGAAGGTCATCACCACCATGGATTCCTGGCGGTGAAAGGTTTTTATCAGCGGTGTATAGGCGGCCATGAGAAAACAGCCGGCCAGAAAGAGCAGATCGCCATGGTTGACGTCCATGGCCAGCAGGCGCCCCGGGTCGCCCCGGAAAATGACCCACAGGGCGCCCACCATGCCGAAAAAGAGGGCCAGCTGCCGGAAGCGGCCCAGCCGTTCGTGCAGGAACAGGGCGCTGTAGATCCCGGAAATGCCCGGCACCAGGGTGAAGATGATACTGGTGTTGATGGCCGTGGTGTAGCGCAGGGCCTCAAACATGCACCAGAAAAAGCCCACCGTACTGGCGCTCACCAGGCTGTATCCTGCCAGCTGCCTGAGGGATGGCAGGCAGTGCCGGTAGCGCCACAGGATGAGGGGGGCGAGACAGAAGACGGCCACTATATAGCGGAGCAACAGGAGCACGGCCGGATCCAGGGCGCGCGTGATGGCCTCGCCCACGGTAAAGGAACTGGAGACGATCATGGCGGTACAGAGCATGAGGCTGTGCACCAGCCACAGAGGCAATGTTTTGTTGCTGGCTAGCGGCATAGGGGGGAGAATCTGCAAGGGATGCGACGGGTTTTCTGTTTCCGGTGAGGCTGGAAGGCTTCTGCCCAACAAGGGCGGGGCAAGGCGGCTTGCCTACTGGGGATTCTCAAAAAAAATGTAGGGGGTTGCATAGTCGCTGAACTCAAAATAGACCTTGTTTTCGCCCTTATCCACCACCCCGTTGAGGTTGGCATCGAGTATGCCGTAGCCGAAGCGATAGGGGCGGCTTTCTTTGCCGTCCGTGGCGGCAGCAGTGGAGAGTTTGTCGATCTGTAAAAAGCGTTTGACCACCTTGTCGCCGCCATAGACCTCAAGAACCCCGTCGGTGCCGGTCCAGTTCTGGACGGCGCGACCGAACTTGTTTTGCGTCTCCTGGGTGCAGCCGGCCGCAAAAAGGAGGGGAAGAAAAAGAAGGGCGGCTAATCTCATAACACTTTCCTCTGGGATAAATTGGCGATGATAGGCATTGTTCAACAGCCAAAAATAACGCAAAGGGCGAGAAATAGCCAGGGGAGAAAAAAGGGGAAGGGCTTTCATCTTCCATCCCCGATCTCTCGCGCCGGCAGAGGCCCATTTTTTATGGGGGCAGAACAAGATGCTGCCGGCTGCGGCGGCCACTTTAGATCAGGGAGAGCATCATGAAAGATTGTTGGCGCATTGCTTCCCCATACGCATCAGGCCGGCTGACGCAAAAACTCCTTGCCCCCCTGCTCTTGCTGGCTTTTTTACTGCCCGGCTGCGGCGAGTCTCCGGACGCCCTGGCCCGGATCAAAAAGAAGGGTGAGCTGGTGGTGGCCACCCGCAATAATGCCAATTCCTATTATCAGTATCAGGGCGGGCCGGCTGGTTTCGAATATGATCTGGCCAAGGCCTTCAGCGACTATCTGGGGGTCAAGCTCGTGGTCAAGGTGGTGGAGTGGGAATCCCTGCTGGGGGCCCTTGCCACCGGCGAGGTGGACATGGCGGCGGCCGGACTCTCCATCACCCCGGAACGACGGCGCACGGTGGATTTTTCCCAGCCCTATATGGAGGTGCAGCCCCAGATCATAGTGCATCGGAGCGAGACGGCCATAGAGAGGGTGGCAGATCTCTACAACCGGGAGATCCATGTCCGTCAGGGTACCACCTACCAGAAAATTCTGGAGAATCTTAATAAAAAACTCCCCATTGAGATCAAGATCATCCTCCACAAGGACGTCTCCACCGAAGAGCTGATCCGGCAGGTTGCCAACCGGGAGATAGCCATTACCATGGCAGACTCCAACATCGCCCTCCTCAATCAGCTCTATCATCCTGATATAGAGCTGGCCCTTGAGCTGGGTCCCCAGCATTCCCTGGGCTGGGCCGTGAAGAAAGGAGAGGGTCGTTTCAGGAATAAAATCAATGATTTTCTCAACCAGGCCAAGGAAAGCGGCCTCTATGACAATATCTACAGCCGCTATTATAACGACGACCACATCTTTGATTATGTGGATCTGCAGATCTTTCACCGTCGTCTGCGCAGCCGCTTGCCTCGCTATGCCGGCTTGATCAAAAGGGAGGCCGAGGCCCATGATTTTGACTGGCGTCTGATTACGGCGGTGGTCTACCAGGAATCCCATTTTGATCCCCTGGCCCTCAGTTTTACCGGGGTGCGGGGGCTGATGCAGGTTACCCGGGATACGGCCCGGCGCATGGGGGTTGATAACCGGCTGGATCCTGACCAGAATGTCTATGCCGGCGTCAAATATCTGCGCAAACTCCAGGAGGCCTGGTCCCATATAAGCGAGCCGGACCAGACAAAATTTGCCCTGGCCAGTTATAATATCGGCCTGGGTCATGTCCGTGAGGCCCAGAAAATTGCCAGGCAGCTCGATCTTCCTGATGAGACATGGTCAGGGCTGCAGCAGGTTCTACCCCTGCTGCAGGAGAAGAAATATTATCAAAAGAGCAGATATGGCTATGCCCGGGGCAGAGAGGCGGTGCAGTATGTCAGCCGTATCTTCACCTATTATGAAATTCTGCGGCAGAAGGATCTTGACTGGCTGCCGGAGGAGTTCGTCCCGGCCCAGGTCAAGAAAAATCAGCAGAAGGAAGGGTCCCGGATCTAAGGCGCGGACCTGGATTTCACTGGTTGGTTGCCGTGCAATCGCGCAGCGCCTCTTCCAGGTCGGGGAATTCAAAGGTGAAACCGCTCTCCAGCAATCTCTTGGGCACAGCCGCCTGACCGTCGACCAGGATGGCGGCCCCCTCGCCAAAGACCATTTTCAGCATGAAGGTGGGAACCGGCAGGATGGTGGGTCTGTTGAGGACCTTGCCCAGGGTCTTGGTGAAATGGTAATTGGTGGTGGGCTTGGGGGCGGTCATATTGTAGATGCCCTTGAAGGAAGGGGACTCCAGGGCGGTCAAATGGCCCCGCAGCAGATCCGTGAGATGGACCCAGGAAAGGGCCTGTTTACCGGTGCCGATGACGCCGCCCAGGCCGAGCTTGAAGGGCAGCACCATTTTCTGAAGGGCGCCGCCGTTTCTGCCCAGGATAACGGCAAAGCGGAAAATCACGGTGCGGATACCCAGCTCCTCGGCCCGCAGGGCCTCCCGTTCCCAATCCTCGGCCAGATCGGCGAGAAAGCCCTGGCCCTTGCGGCCTTTTTCCTCACTGTGCACGCAATGGGAGGCGTAATAGCCCACGGCCGAGGTGGAGATAAAGACCTCAGGCCTGGTGGCCATCTCGGCCATGGCATTTACAAGGTTCCGGGTCAGGCTGATGCGGCTCTCGCGCATTCTCACCTTGTGGGCCTCGGACCAGCGGGCCAGAACCGGTGCCCCGGCCAGATTGATTACCGCAACGGCACCGGCCATCTTCTGCGCCAGATCGGCGGGCCTCAGGGCCAGATCAGCCCGGCCAAGGGTGGTCACCTGCCAGCCCTCCTGGGTCAGGGCGGCGCGGAGGTGGGTGCCGACAAAGCCGGTGGCGCCGGTCATGGCGATCTTTTGAGGGTCTTTCTGCTCCATGGTTGCTCCCTTGGCGTCTGGCAGGCTGCGAAAAAAAGTTCGGTGGCCCGGCCCGGGGGGCAAGGGCACCGGCGGCCCTGGAGGTCTCTTGTTTTGAGGTGAGCACCACAGGGGCGCTCTTGTTCAGGCAGTGGTGGAAATACCCCGGGCGGCAAGATCCTTAAGAATCTTGGTAACCTGTTGGATGTTGCAGTCATCTATCTCATAGACGTTTTTCATGCCGTCCTGAAAATGGAGAATAAAATGGCCCTGCTCATCCAGATGCGCCTTTCTGATATGGTCCTTGTCAAGCCAGGGCTGCATCTCTTCCATAAAATCAATTAAGCTGCATCTCTTCATTGCGGGTCTCCGGTGCGATGGATGTTGGCTTGGGGCCGGGCTCCTCTGTCAGGTCCCCGGGCCAGGGCCGGGTCTGTGGCCCTGACTAACCCCGATTATAGAACAATAGTAGCATGTAAGGGCTGTAACTCCAAAACAAGATGAAGATCTTGTTGGGGAAAGGGGGGCGCCGCGCCGCAGAGGTGCCGGTCTCAGGTTCCGACCCGGCGGCTGTCTAATTCCTGGGCAGCTTTCGTCCTCTGCACGCTGAGCAAGCTGTCTCTTTCTTGGGCAGCCGGGGGGACGGCCGGGGAGTAAAAGAGGATCTTTTCAGAAAATATTTTATAATATCAAGATGTTGAATTGAATTTGCTCAAAAGAAGAGGGCGTGGCACAGTCGCTGCAATTCCACCATACCCATCAGTTCGTGGTCCAGGGCGATCCTTTGCTTTGAGACCGGCAGGGGATCTTTTTTGTCATTGCATGGATCTGTTATTTTTGCCCCAATTCTGCTATGATACGGAGACAAAAACGGCCAGCCCCTCCTTGTTGAGACCAGAGGGGGGCGGCTTCCTAAAAAAAACCACCTTCCCCCTTGAGCACCAGGCCAGGCAGGAACAGGATACCCTTTGATGATACCCAGGGCAGCACAGCCATTTAAGATCTCCCCAATAGCCCTCTCCCTGGTGGTGGCAAGTATCCTGCTGGCTCTTCTTGTGCTCACCATGACCACCAGCGGCTTTCGCCGGGAACAGGCCCTGATGGAGAAGTTCTTCCTCAATGAAGGGCTCACCCTGATCCGCAGCTTTGAGGCCGGGGCCCGCACCTCCATGCGGCATTACAGGCAGGGTGAGGACCCCCTTGCCACTCTGGTCAAGGAAACAACCAAGACAGAGGCCGTGGCCTATATCCATATTGTTGACGAGAAGGGTGCGCTGGTGGCCGGGGCTGGAGAGTGGCCCCCGGCCGAAGACCGTCCCGGGGTCAGCCGGGTTCTGGGCCGGGAAAGGCCGCTCACCACCCTGATCCCTGGTGCCCAGGTCTTTGAGATCGCCAGCCTCTTTCAACCCCTGGCCGGTTTCGGGCCCCGGGGCATGATGCGTCAGCGCTGGCAGCGGCTCAACAACGGGGACCCGCAGCAGATTTTTCCCGATGAAAAAGCAGGCCGGCAGGTGATCTTTATCGGCCTGCGCACCTCGGAGTTTGATCAGGTCCGCCATCAGGGGGTGCGGCATGGCTGGATTATGGCCGCCATCCTCTTTCTGGTGGGCAGCGCCGGCTTTTATTTTCTTTTTCTCTACCAGGGGATCCGGGTCAGCCGTTCCACCCTGGCCAATATGGAGCTCTACACCGAAAACGTCATCAAGAGCATGCCGGCCGGTCTTATCACCCTGGACCGGCTGGGCCGCATCGTCTCCTGGAACGCCAAGGCGGCGGAGCTGGCCGGCAGATCCTTCAGCTCTCTGGCCCACCAGAGGATTGAGGAGGTCTTTCCCCACTGGCCCAGCGATCTCCTGGCTCATGACCCGCCTTTGCTGGAAGCCCCTCTGGAGTGTCTCCATGAGCATGGTGAACGGATACCGGTGAAGGTGAGCGCCTCCCGTCTCAAGGACCAGGAGGGCAGGGAGATGGGTACGGTTCTTATCCTGCGTGACATCAGTGAGATACGTTCTCTGGAGAGGCAGGTGGAGCGTTCCCGCCGGCTGGCTGCCCTGGGGCAGATGGCGGCGGGTATCGCCCATGAGATCAGAAATCCCCTGGGCACCCTGCGCGGTTTTGCCCACTATTTCAAGGGGCAATATGGAACGGATGAAAGCGGCAGGGAGTATGCCGAATTGATGATAGGCGAGGTGGACCGACTCAACCACATCATCTCCGCCCTCCTGCAATTTGCCCGGCCCAGGGAGCCCGATTTTCAGGAGATTGATCCCTGCGCTCTGCTGGCCAAGGCGGCCCATCTTTTGGAGCACGATTTTGCCGCCCAAGGCCAGGCCCTGCATCTGGAATGTGCCGAGAAGACGACTCTGCAGGCGGACCCGGATCTGCTGCTCCAGGTCCTCATCAACCTGCTTAAAAACAGCATGGCAGCCACCCCGGCCGAGGGCGTCGTGGAGCTGGGCGCCTGCCGGGAAAAGGGCGGGGTGCGGATCTGGGTGCAGGACAGCGGCACGGGCATGAGCGAGGAGGAACAGGAAAAGATGTTTGATCCCTTTTTCACCACCAAAAAAAGCGGCACCGGCCTGGGGCTGGCCGTCAGCCACCAGATCATCGAACAGCACCAGGGCCGTTTTGAGGTGCTATCCGCCCCGGCCAGGGGCACCCGCATTGATATCCTCTTGCCGGCAGAGAGACCAAGGGGCCGTAAATGACACAACAGCGCACCACCATCCTCCTGGTCGATGATGACCGGGCCCATCGCACCATGCTCAAGGCCAATCTGGCCGGGGAAGCCTTCACTATCCTGGAGGTGGCAGATGGTGATCAGGTTCTGGCCGCCCTGGCGGAGCATGATGTTGACCTGATCCTCCTTGATCTGAAGATGCAGCGCCTGGACGGGCTGGCCACCCTCTCCGCCCTGCAGGAGGCCGCCATCCGGGTGCCGGTCATTGTCATCACCGCCTTTTCTTCAGTGGAATCGGCGGTAATGGCCATGAAACGGGGGGCCTATGACTATGTCAGCAAGCCCATTGACATGGATGAGCTGCAGCTGATCATTTCTCGGGCCCTGCATGTGGAAAAACTGGAGCAGGAAAATATCCATCTCAAGGAGAGGCTCCAGGAGAATTTTGCCTTTGCCAATATCATCGGCTCAAGCAAGGTGATGCAGGAGATGTTTGCCACCTTGCGTATGGTGGCGCCTTCTGATGCCACGGTGCTTATCGGAGGTGAGTCGGGCACCGGCAAGGAGCTGATCGCCAATGCCCTCCATGAGAAGAGCTCAAGAAGGGAGGGGCCCTTTATCAAGGTCAACTGCGCCGCCCTCCATGAAAATCTCCTGGAAAGCGAACTCTTCGGCCATGAAAAGGGCGCCTTTACCGGTGCCACTGCGCAGCGCCGGGGCCGCTTTGAACAGGCCCATCGCGGCACCCTCTTTCTGGATGAAATCGGGGACATGACCCTGCCCACCCAGGCCAAGATCCTCCGGGTTTTGCAGGAGGGCGAGATTGAGCGGCTGGGGGGCAGCAAGACCATCAAGGTGGATGTCCGTCTGGTGGCGGCCAGCCATCAGGATCTGGAGGCCATGGTGGCCCGGGGGGAGTTCCGGCAGGACCTCTTTTTCCGGCTCAGTGTGGTGCCCGTTATCCTGCCGCCCCTGCGTGAGCGGGCCAGCGATATCCCTGATCTGGCCCGCTTTTTCCTCAAACGCTATGCCCGGAAAAACAAAAAGGATATCCGCACCATCCAGCCCCAGGCCCTCAATCTCCTCATGCATCATCCATGGCCCGGCAATATCAGGGAGTTGGAAAACTGCATGGAGCGGGCCGTCATCCTCTGTCAGGGGGAGCAGATCACAATGAGGGAACTCCCCCCGCCTCTTCAGCCCCAGGGCGCCCAGGATATGGACACCACCCCCCTGGCCACCGGTAGCGGCCTCACCCTGCGGGATATGGAGCGGGAAATGATCCGCACCACCCTGGCGGCAACGGACGGCAATAAGTCCCAGACCGCCAGGGAGCTGGGGATCGCCCGCCAGACCCTGCTCAACAAGATCAAGGAATATGGCCTGGACTAAATCCCCCGGCCAGATGTCTCATTTCTAGAGACCTCTCCTCTGCTTCTCTGCCGGTCACTGTCTCAATTTGAGACAGTCAGGGCCCGCCCTCCTGAAGCCCTTTGTTGCCACTTCTTTTTTTAATTACGTATTCTCAAATAGTTATAAAATAAAGATCTGGCCCTCCGGCCCGCTGGCACGCCTTCTGCATTATCTCCGGTAAGCTCGAAACAACAACCGGAGGTAAAAAATGAAACCATTATTATTCGTCGCTCTTCTCCTGGCCCTGACCATGGTTATGAGTGGTTGCGGCCCTTATTATGGGGGCCATGGACGCGGCCATATGGTGAGCGAGACACCCGCCGTGACCCATCAGGCCATCATGTTCAAAGCTGCTTCTTAAGGTGGGCCCGATGAGCTGCACATGGGGATGGCCTGGAACCGATTATCTGGCCCTGGGGCTCCTGCTGGTTCTGGCAGTCGGGCTGCTGATCCTCTTGAGGAGAAAGGCGATGCTGCCGCAGCGCACCATGAGCAGCTGTTCGGCCTGTGGCGGTTCCCTTGAGCCTGCCTATTTTCGTTGTCCCCATTGTGGCAATACCCTCAAGGGCCATTGCCCGAACTGCTCGCGAATTGTCGAGAGCAGTTGGCATTACTGCCCGGATTGCGGGACACAAACAGAGACAACCAAACAAGAGTATAAAGGAGTAGCTGAGTCATGATGCACTTTTCCGGTCATTACAATAATTTATTATGCGGACCCGGGGCCTTTTTTTCCGGCCCCTTGGGGATGATTATTACCCTGCTCTTCTGGGGGCTTATCATCTATCTGGTGGTGAAGGCCGTGCAGGCTCTTTTCCGCTCCACCAAGGCTTCTTCGCCCACCAGCCTTGAACTGCTGAAAAGGCGATATGCCAAGGGGGAGATCAGCGAAGAAGAGTTCCAACGCATCAAGGAGGAGCTGGAATAAAAGGCAGCCAGGGCAACAGGTACTATTCTTGCCCTGGCAAACGGGAGAATCAATTTCCTTGACTCGCTTTGCCCTTTGCAGGGCATAATGGAGAGATGGGATCGCGTCATAAAGCCCGGCTAACCAGCCAGGCTGAAACGGCCATCCGCTGAAGAAACGGCGGATGGTTTATAAAAACAACTAATTACAAGGAGTTACTGCAATGAAAAAGACAATCTTCACAACCGTTCTCGCCCTCAGCATGACAGCAGGTATTGCCATGGCCCAAGGTAACATGAACATGGATATGGATATGGCGAATGGCCAGAATATGCAGCAGGGTCAGGGCATGATGGGCGGCAAGGGCATGATGGGCGGCAAGGGCATGATGATGCAAGGCCGCCAGGGATGCATGAATATGATGGAGCCGGGCATGGGCCAGGGGATGATGAAGGGCGGCGGCATGATGACCAATATGTCTGCTGAAAATCAGCAAAAGTTCATGGACGACACCACAGAGATGCGCAAGAAAATGCATACCCTCCGTTTTGAGTATATGGAGGCCAAGCGCAACCCCAAAACCACTCTCTCCGAACTCGCCGACATGGAGCAGAAGATGCTCGATGTCCGTAAAGAGATGATGAAAAAAGCAGAGAAATATCAGGATAATAAGAAATAAGGCAAGAGAGAGGGAGAAAGATGGGGAGCTGCCGCCCCCTTCTCTTTCTTCCTGTGGCAGCAAAGAGTATGGGGGAGGGCCTTTCCGGAAAGCGGGAAAGGCCCTCCCTTTTTTTATGCGCCTGGGCCAACCCTTGACCATGCTCCCTCTCTTTGCCGCCACCAAAGAACAGGGAAATTTTTTTGTTTTTTTCGTGGCGTCAGGGGCGGGAAGGTTTATCTTAGATAGGGATTTTTAGCCGTAGAGACGTTAAGCCCCCAGATAAGGAGAAGCCCGTGACCGCCCTCACCCCCACCCAGCTCCGTCTTTTTTTCTTTGTCGCCATTCTGGTGCTGATTGCCGGCTGGGAGCTGGTTGCCCCCAAAAGAGCGCTTACCGTCTCCAAGGCGGGGCGCTGGTTCAACAACCTGGGCATTATCTTTCTGGGCTCTTTAGTGGTGCGGTTCCTCTTTCCCCTGGTGGCCTTGGGGGTGGCGGCGGCAGCCCGGGAGAGCGGCTGGGGCCTGTTCAGTCTCGTTGACCTGCCCTACTGGTTCAGCGTGCTGCTGGCCGTTCTCGTGCTTGATCTGGTCGTCTATCTGCAGCATGTGATGTTTCATACCCTGCCCATCCTCTGGCGCTTGCATATGGTACATCATGCTGATCTTGATATTGACGTGACCACCGGCCTGCGCTTTCATCCCATCGAGATCATCATATCCATGCTCATCAAGATGGCAACCGTGGCCGCCCTTGGCCCGCCGCTCCTTGCCGTGGTGATCTTTGAGATCGTCTTAAACGGCACGGCCATGTTCAACCACGGCAATATCAGTCTGCCGGCAAGCGTGGATCGTCTCCTGCGGCTGCTGGTGGTCACCCCTGATATGCACCGGGTCCATCACTCCGTCCTGATCCGCGAAACCAACAGTAATTTCGGCTTTAATTTCCCCTGGTGGGACCGGCTGTGCGGCACCTATCGCAGCCAGCCTGTTGCCGGCCACAGAGATATGGTTATCGGTCTCTCCCAATACCGCAATAAGGAGGAGGTGATCCTTTTCCGCCTGCTGCTCCTGCCCTTCATCGGCCGTCCGGGCCGCTACTCCATCAAATTCATAGGGGGCAATCCCCAACAGCCGGGCCGGGATAGGGGCATAAAAAAGGGAACTGGAAATAAATCCAACTCCCTGAAATAACCATGATGCGCCCGGCAGAATTCGAACCAGATTTGACCATAACTCTCACATCTGCCATGGGGGCCACACCCCCCTCTCTCCCCCCGCCCCAGGCATAGGCATTTTCCCGCAATAACCACCCATCTTAACAGAATAAACCCCTTGTACTACTTCCCTAGGTCAGGTAGACATAACTCCAAGGCCATGCTAGACAACAGGTGTAAATACGTTGAGTTAGCGTGTTCCAACTTCGTTTTCAGGGGACAACCCGTGTACTCAGAAGGCAGAAGCTTGGACCGAAAAACCAATAGTTGAGTATGGTGGCACCGGAACTCCGGAGAACAACTGCAAAGGCTCAAAAGGAGAAGAATGAAAAACCCCAGCGCGATCAATCGGGCTGTCTCGGGGGGCTAGTGACATTTATTCTGTTAGGTTCACTGCTTGGAGCAAAATTCATCATCTAACTATTTTAAATAAAAAGAAAAGCGAACAAGACGTTTCAATGACGCTGTGAACGGCTGCGGCCTGACGGGCATCTTTGGGTGGCGGCGCAAGTGAGCTTGAACATTGGGATGTGTGAGGGGAAGATGGAGACTATTGAGTCCTTAGAAGAGATTGCCGCGAACCTACTAGAGTTCGAGAAGTATCGCATCTCTTCAGATGTTGATGAGCGAGCATTTTACACGGGGCGCCTTCGGCTTGGAAAGATATTCGGCTGTATGGTCGTCAATGAGCGTTTGCTCTTCGGGCCTAGTCGCTTTATCGGCTACAAAAGCAACACGATGACGAAGCACATAGCTTTTGATGGAAAGAGCGGTAGCGTAACCACGCCTCGCATTTCGTCTGTTCTGGGGGCTGGCCACGGTCCTGATGCTACGGCCGAGGACGAGTATCTCGCTCTATGCGCTGAAGTTGGTGTTGAGCCCTCTTCCAAGATCCGCACCTATTGGCGGCTTTCGACTGTTGATAGCGCTACAGCGCATGCTAGGACGCGAGGGGAGTTGGGTTTCCCTGATGAGGTCGGAGAATACTTTGAGGGCGCCTCGAAGACGGTCCGTGTGAACGTCTGCGAGCGCGATCCGCAAGCCCGACGAGAGTGTATCGCGCACTATGGATGCGCTTGTGTTGTTTGTGAGCACGAGTTCCGACGGGTATATGGCCCTATCGGTGAAGGGTTCATTCACGTTCACCACGTAACGCCGCTTTCAAAGCGTTCGGGCCAGCATACGGTCGACCCAATTGACGACCTTCGACCTGTCTGCCCCAACTGCCACGCAATGCTTCACTCCAGTGACCCACCCTTCACGGTTGAGGAGTTGCGTGAGGTCATGGGGGAAGCCGCTGTGCGGGCGAGGCCCAACGAATAAGGTTAGATTGTGAGAGCGGAGCGAACCACAATCTGAACCGTTTGTTGGACAAGCCCGGTCATATATAGAAAATATCTTTTTGGGGTGTAGGATGTGGAAGAAGGGGACGCCCATAAGATTATAAGTTTCTCGAACTAAGGGCAGATTTTTATGATTTTATGGACATCCAGATTGGCCCCAGCTGCACTGACGCGCGCCCCTGAACATTGGCGTTGGGCGCCTTAGCATATAGCGCGCAAGCTTGGCATGACTATCGGAGATGCTCTCATGAACCAGTTGAAATTGAGCAAAGCTTTTACCCTGATGGAGTCAGGGCCTGTGGTCCTTGTGACAACCCATGATGGGAAGAAAGGCAACATCATGACTATCTCCTGGACCATGGTGATGGATTTCACTCCGGTATTTGCTATCACCACGGGTGAATGGAATCACTCCTTCGCGGCGTTGCGAAAGAATCGGGAGTGCGTCATTGCAATTCCCACCGTCGACCTATTGGATAAGGTGGTTGGCATAGGGACGTGCTCAGGCGCAGACACAGACAAGTTTGCCAAGTTCAAGCTCACACCGGTGCCGGCTAAGCTCATCAGGCCGCCCTTGATCAAGGAGTGCCTCGCCAACATTGAGTGCAAGGTCATCGACATCGTTAAAAAGCACAATATTGTTGTGTTAGAGGCGGTTGCCGCATATATCGATAC
>JAVLBA010000057.1:0-14985 GCA_031581485.1 Desulfurivibrionaceae bacterium
GGGTGCCCTGCACCCTGCCCATGCGGGTGACCACCAGGCTCTGTGGAATCTTAAAAAAATACCATCCCCTCTATATCAATACCCATTTCAACCATGCCCGGGAGATCACCCCGGAGGCGGCCCTGGCCTGCACGCGCCTGGCCGATGCCGGCATTCCGCTGGGCTGTCAGACCGTGCTTTTGAAAGGGGTCAACGACGATGCCCGCACCATGGCGACCTTGATGAGCAAGCTCCTCACCATCCGAGTCAAGCCCTACTATCTCTTCCAGGGTGATCTGACCCGCGGCACCAACCATTTCCGGACCACCATTGAAACAGGGCAGGCCATCATGCGGCAGCTCATCGGCCACACCTCAGGCATGGCCGTCCCCACCTATGCCGTGGACGGGCCGCACGGGGCGGGTAAAATCCCCCTGACTCCCAATTATATCAATTCCCTGGACAGACAACTCTGCTTCACCAACTACCAGGGCAAGACCTGCTTCTATGATAATGGGGGTTGAACAGGGCAGGAGCAGAGCCTGGATCGCCATTCTGAGAAAGGCAGAGGGGGGCAGGGAGACGGCCGGACGCGGTCCAGGACCAAATCCCCTCAAGGAGTCCGCTGGGCTATGGACTTCAGCCTTTCAGAAGAAGGGAAACATCCCGGTTTTTTTTCACTCCCCAGCCAGCATCTGCCGCAGGGGGGCGGCCACATCCTCCACCTCGATATGCATCATGCAGCGGAAATCGGTTGGACATTCCCTCTGCAGGCAGGGCTGACACTCCAGTTTCTTTTTCACCACCACCGCCTTGGGGGAATAGGGGCCGGTGGCCACATCATCGGTGGAGCCAAAAATGGCCACCAGAGGGATCTGGACGGCGGCGCCCACATGCATGAGGCCGGAATCATTGGTGACAAAAGCATCACACTGACCAATCAAGGCCATGGCCTGACCCAGGGTGGTCTTGCCGGCCAGGCCGGTGATAAAGTGGGGGCCATGAGCGACAATGGTGGCAATGGTGGCGGCATCGGCCTTGGTGCCAAAGACCACGGCCTGGAGGCCAAACTCCTCATGGAGACGGGCGCAGAGCTCACCATATCGTTCTGCAGGCCAGCACTTGGCCGGCCCAAAGGCGGCGCCGGGATTGATCCCCAGCAGGGCCCTGCCGCCCACCTTCTCCTTGAAGGCCCGGGCCCAGCGGGCATCTTCAGGGGTATGTGCTAAAAACAGCTCATCTGGGCCGCACCTGAGCCCCAGAGCCTCAAGGAGATACTGGTAATAATGGACCTGATGCACCCCCCGTACCTCCGGCCTGATCTTGATGCCGGGCCGGAGAAAAAGCGCCCTGCCGTCCCGCCGGTAGCCGGCGCGGATGGGAATGCGGGCGAGCCAGGCCAAAAACGCCGCCTTAAAGGCATTTTGAAGGATGATGGCGCAGTCAAAATTCTGGTTCTTCAAGGCAGAGGCCAGGCGCAGCAGGCCCTTGAACCCTTTGTGGATCCCTTTGGCATCATAAATGATGATTTCATCCACATGGGGGCTGGCCCGAAAAACGTCCGCCACCCAGGGATAGGCCAGCATGGTGATATGGGCCTCAGGAAAATTCTCCCTGATGGAGCGCACCGCCGGCGTGGTCATAATGGCGTCGCCGATCCAGTTTGTGGAACGCACCAGAATTTTTTTGGGCCGCCTGGCTGGTAAAGAAAAGGACATGAGCTTTATCTTCCTCGGTTATTTCGGTAATTTATGAAAAAAATGGCAATTCTGCAGAATGCAGCCCGGCCTGTCAAGGCTTTTCACGATAGGGCAATCACAGCCTGGGCGCGGGGCGCGGCCAGCAGATAGAGATATCTCTCTGCGCCTACCCGTCCTGCCGGGGTGATCTTTTCCGGGCCGCTGCACCCTCTTTCTCCGGCTGTACCAGGCCCAGCACCGTCCAATTGGCCTGGGGAGCCGGTTTCTTCTCCACAGTGAAGATCTCCAGGGAACCGCTCGGGGTCAGGGCAAAAAGGGGAATGACCTGCCCTTGATTGAGGCGCAGATAATCCGCAAAGGTGAAGTCTTCGGTCAACGTGGTGCTGCGGATGGACCAGTCCTGGTGCAGGGCCGTCATCAGGGAGGAAAAACTCACCTCCTTCCCGAAGAGGGTGGGCCATTTCCGACTGGAGGCCGCCTTTTTCTCAGAGACAATCCCCTTCTCCCTCTGGGTCTGCAGGGCATATACCATATTATAACCAAGTTCCATCCGGTAATGCATACAGGCCAGCGAGTTCAAAGATCCCCGGGGCGAAAGACCCAGCATCCGACCGATACCCACCAGGTCAAGATGGCGGCCGGCATGTTCGGAAACAGGCTGGCCAAAATACGTGGGCAGCCCCTCCATGCGGGCCAGGCGGATCTTCTCCCAACTGGTATCAACCAGCAATACCCGAAACCCCTCCTGCTGCAGGGCCTGGCCAATGGTGCGGGCCACGAGATTGGCGCCGACAACAAGAAAACCTTTGGGCTCAGGTTCAGCCACACCGAGCCGCCGGGCAATAAAGCCGGCAGTGGCGCTCTGCAGCCCCACTGTGCCGATAATCACCATGAAGGTGAGCGGCACCAGAAGAGGCGCTTCCACGTAGCCGGCCCGCTCCAGGCCGATGGCAAAAAGCGCCGAGATGGCCGCTGCCACGATACCCCGGGGAGCGATCCAGGCCAGAAGATGGCGCTCCGGCCAGCTCAATTGTGACCCGGAGGTCGAGATGACAACACTGAGAGGCCGGGCCAGAAACTGAATGGCCAGAAAAACAAAGAGGGCCGGCCAGCCAAGCTGGACAAACATCTCAAAATCGAGCCGCGCCGCCAGGACAATAAAGAGCACCGAGATCAGCAGGACGCTGAGGCTCTCTTTAAAATCGGCAATTTCAGCAATGGGCAGGTCCCTGGTGTTGGCAAGCCAGATACCCATCACCGTCACGGTCAGCAGTCCTGATTCATGGTAGAGGGTGTTGGAGACGGCAAAGACCATGATGACAATGGCCAGGGTGCTGACATTGTGCAGAAATTCCGGTATCCAGTGCAGACGGAGCAGGGTGGCATAAAGATAGGCGGCCAGCGAGCCCAGGACCATACCGATGGCGATTATCTTGGCAAAGGCAAGGAGAGTATGGCCCAGGGCGTTGTCGCCGGGAGCCAGCAGAATGAATTCATACACCAAAACAGCCAGGGTGGCGCCGATGGGATCAATAACGATTCCTTCCCAGCGCAGGATATTGGCCACTGCCGCACATGGCCTCACCGTCCGCAGCAGCGGCACGATCACTGTGGGCCCGGTGACCACGGTAATGGCACCAAAGAGAAAGGAGAGCTGCCAGGAAAAATCAAGGGCATAATGGGTGGTGGTGGCGGTAATCAGCCAGGTAATAAGGGCGCCCAGGGAGACCATGTTGCGGATCACCCTTCTCAGCCCGGCAATTTCTTCAAACTTCAGGGTCAGACTGCCTTCAAAAAGGATGAGGGCCACCGACAGCGAAATAAAAGGAAAAAGCAGATCCCCGAACAGGGCATCAGAATCAAGCCAGCCCAACAACGGCCCGGCAATAATGCCGCCGCAGAGCAGAAAGAGGATGGCCGGCAACTTCACCCGCCAGGCCAGCCATTGACAAAAAATACCCCCGAAAACCACCAGGGCGAGGATGAACGCCTTATCTGCAACCATAAAAAAGACCCCTTATTCCGTAGCCATCCCTCAAAAAAACTCTCCCATAAATAACCCTGTTCAACCTATAAGCCTTTATCCTCAAATTGACCAAATATTAATTACCCTCTCACCCGGCCCCGGCCGCAACGAGGGGGTAGAAGGGATAATAATTTGCCGTGAATCACCTTGCAATTATGGCCGGTGAGTGGTAAAAGATCTTGTTTTTCCTGTCGGAGCCTCCCGGCAACGCCCTGCCGCCGAAGCATGCTGCTTCGCCAGGTCGCGCCATGAGTGAAGCACCGGCCAACCTCGCACATCCCTGCAAAGACCCTCTGGTGCCTGTCTTCTCATACAAACAGGTTGGGCAAGTGGGATGGATGAATAACCAAAATTGGAGATATCCCCATGAGTAACATCAAAATGAAAGAAATGCTGGCCGCTGGCATGCATTTTGGCCATCAGACCAGACGCTGGAACCCGAAGATGAAGCC
Organism: Desulfurivibrionaceae bacterium; assembly: GCA_031581485.1. Classification (GTDB taxonomy): domain Bacteria; phylum Desulfobacterota; class Desulfobulbia; order Desulfobulbales; family SURF-16; genus BM506. Next base: position 4,158 of record JAVLBA010000057.1, read on the forward strand.
TTATATTTTCGGAGCCCGCAATAAGATCTATGTCATCAACCTTGACAAAACCCTGCCCCTCTTCAACAAGGCCTATGATTTCATCGCCAACACCGTTGCTGATGGCGGCACCATTCTGTTCGTGGGCACCAAGCGCCAGGCCCAGGAAACCATCAAGGAAGAGACCAACCGTTGCGGTATGTTTTTCATCAACCATCGCTGGCTCGGCGGCATGCTGACCAACTTTCAGACCATCAAGCACTCTGTTGATCGTATGAAAAAAATTCAGACCATGCAAGAAGACGGCACCATCAATCAGTACAAGAAGAAAGAAGCACTGATGATGAAAAAAGACCTTATCAAGCTCCAGCGCAACCTGGGCGGTATCCAGGAAATGAAGGGCCTGCCTTCTGCCATTTTCATTATTGACCCCCATCGGGAAGACATTGCCGTCAGTGAAGCCAACAAATTGGGGATCCCCATTGTTGCCATCACCGACACCAACTGTAACCCGGACGGCATTGATTATATCATTCCCGGCAACGACGACGCCATCAAGTGCATCAAACTGATTACCGGCAAGATGGCAGATGCAGTTCTGGCCGGCAAGGCACGCCGTGGTGAAATTGTTGAGACCAACGAGGATCTGGGAGCTGCCATGGCAGCGGCCAACACGGAGACGCCCCAGAGCGAGGCGCCCCAGGCTGAGGCCTAAGCCTCTTCCCCCTGCCAAGCCGCCCGACTCTTTATGCACCTTGAGTCGGGCGTTTTTATATTAAAGACGAAAACGCATCCCTTTTGTCATCAAAAGGATGCCTCAGAATAGGATAGAAAGCTGTGAAAATTACAAGTCAAATGGTTAAGGAACTCCGCGACAAAACCAACGCCGGAATGATGGATTGCAAAAAGGCCCTTACAGAACATGACGGCGACATGAACAAGGCCGTCGACTTTCTGCGCCAGAAAGGACTGGCCGTGGCTGCCAAACGTGCCGATCGTGCCACCAGCGAAGGGATCATTGAGACCTATATCCATGCAGGCGGCAAACTGGGCGCCATGGTAGAGGTGGGCTGCGAGACCGATTTTGTTGCCAAGACCGACGCCTTTATCACTTTTGCCAAAGACATCGCCATGCATGTGGCGGCAGCCAACCCCATCAGCCTGGTCCGTGAAGATGTGCCGGTTGATGTCCTTGAGCGCGAAAAGGCCATTTACATCCAGCAGGCCCTTGATTCCGGCAAGCCGGCCAATATTGCCGAGAAGATTGTCAGCGGCAAGATGGACAAATACTTCGCCGAGGTCTGCCTGCTTGAGCAGAAATTCGTCAAAGACCCGGATGTCTCCATCCAGGAGATGCTCAGCCAGCTGGTTGCCACCATGGGTGAGAATATCACCATCAAGCGTTTTGCCCGTTTTGCCGTAGGCGCTTAATTTTTTTCCGGTGGGACAAGGGAGTATGCAGAGGAATGACTCTGTCTACTCCCTTTTTTTATGCTAAGATAGCCTGGTCGTGCTATTTTTAGCCTCTATTTTCACTGACAAACCGCTCTCACTGCAGGAGGTGGGCCATGGCCAAGGCAAAATTCAAAAGGGTGCTGCTCAAACTCTCCGGCGAGGCCCTGATGGGCGATGAAGAGTATGGCATCAGCACCAAGATCCTGACCTATGTGGCCCAGGAAATAAAAGAGATCACCAGGCTCGGCGTCCAGGTGGGCATGGTCATTGGCGCCGGCAATATTTTCCGCGGTGTATCCGGGGCCTCCGGCGGCATGGACCGCGCCGCTGCCGACAATATGGGCATGCTGGCCACGGTGATGAACTCCTTGGCCCTCAAAGATGCCCTGGACAACCACGGCGTCGCCACTGCCGTGCTTTCCGCCATTCCCATGACCACCGTCTGTGAACCTTACTCCCGGCTGCTGGCCATGGATCATTTTCAGCGCGGTAATGCGGTTATCTTTGCAGCCGGCACCGGCAATCCCTATTTCACCACAGATACCGCCGGGGTGTTGCGGGGGCTGGAGATCAATGCCGACCTGATCTGCAAGGCCACCCGTGTTGATGGGGTTTACGACAAGGATCCTCTCAAGTATAGTGATGCTGTCAAATTCAAGCAGCTCACCTTCAGCGATGTCCTGCACCGCCGCCTCCAGGTAATGGATGCGGCCGCCATATCCCTGGCCATGGATAATAACCAGAAAATATTAGTTTTTGACCTTGGTATCCCCGGCAACATCAAAAAGGCCGCCTTGGGCCAAAACGTGGGGACCCTGATAACCGGAGAAGACGCATGAGTGAAAAAATATTGGCAGAAATGACCGACAAGATGACAAAAAGCATGGAGGCCTTTCGCACTGACCTGGCCAGAATCAGGACAGGCCGGGCCTCACTCTCTCTCTTTGACAATGTCAAGGTGGATTCCTACGGTTCCCAGATGCCCTTGAACCAGGTTGCCACCATCACCATCCCGGAAAGCCGGATGATCGTTATCCAGCCGTGGGACCCCCAGGTCCTGCCGGCCGTTGAAAAGGCGATCCTCAAATCAAACCTGGGACTGACCCCGGCCAGTGACGGCAAGGTCATCCGCATCTCCGTGCCCCAGCTCACCGAGGAGCGCCGCAAGGATCTGGTCAAACAGGTGAAAAAGACCTGTGAAGATTTCCGGGTCAATATCAGAAACTGCCGCAGAGACGCCATTGACCATCTCAAGAAGCTGAAGAAGGAGAAGGAAATCTCCGAAGACGACCTTTTCAAATACCAGGATGAGGCCCAGAAGGAAACGGACCGCTTCATCAAACAGATCGACGATACCCTGGTTGAAAAAGAAAAAGAGGTCATGGAGGTTTAACCCCACCTTGCAGCCGGCCCCTGAGAATCTCCCCAAACATATCGCCATCATTATGGATGGCAACGGCCGCTGGGCCCAGGCCCGGGGACTGGTCCGCCTTATGGGCCATAAGGCCGGGGTGAGGGCGGTTCAAGAGATCGTGCAGGCGGCCCGGGAAATGGCCATTCCGGTGCTCACCCTCTACGCCTTTTCCACGGAAAACTGGAAGCGGCCCCAGGATGAGGTCTCCGGCCTCATGGCCCTGCTGAAGAATTATCTCAAGGCTGAGCTTGACTCCATGCTCAAAAACGACATCCAGCTCCGGGCCATCGGCGATTTGCACAAACTGCCCCCTGATGTCTACGCCATTCTCACCGAGACCATTGCCCGCACCAGGGACAACAAGGCGCTCATCCTCAATCTGGCCTTGAATTACGGGGGCCGCACCGAGCTGATCCAGGCCATAAAAGATATCGGCCGCAAGTTACAGAGCGGGGCCCTGCAGGAAAAGGAGATCACCGAAGAGCTGGTCAGCAGCCATCTCTACACCCACGGTCTTCCTGATCCGGACCTGCTCATCCGCACCGGCGGCGAGGCCCGCCTCTCCAACTTCCTGCTCTGGCAGGCCTCCTACGCCGAGATCTATTTCACGGACACCCCCTGGCCCGAATTCAATAAAGAAAGCCTGAAAAAGGCCCTTGCTGATTACCAACAGCGGCAGCGCCGTTTCGGCAAGACCGGAGAACAGGTATGAGGACCAGAATCATCACCGGTGTCATTGCCCTGGCCCTCTGGTTGGCCCTGCTCTTTGCCGGCTACTACACCCCCTTCTGGCTGGCCATGACCGTGGTGGGGCTGATCATCTCCCATGAATTTTTCAGCATGGTCCTGGCTGACCAGGAGAAAAGGCTGCTCCCCCTAGTGGTTCCCCTGGCTGCCCTGCCCCTCTTTGCTATTTACCACCCGAGCCCGGAATATCTGGCCGCCGGCCTCTTTCTGGCCGCCCTGGCCGGCTTTCTGCTGACCCTCTTCACCTACAAATCGCTGCCTGCGCCCTTCACCTTCTTAACTCAATATATCTTCGGCGTGCTCTACTGCGGCTTTCTGGTGGGCCACATCATCCTGCTCATGGGCCTGCCGGACGGGGGCTCCTGGCTCATTGTCCTCACCGCCATCACCGCGGCCTCAGACAGCGGCGCCTATTTTGTCGGCAGATGGCTGGGCAAGACCAAGCTCTGTCCCCATATCAGCCCGGGCAAGACCGTGGCCGGCTTTAATGGCGGCATCATCTGCGGGACCTTGGGCGGTGTCCTGCTGGCCGCCCTTTTGCTGCCGGAGATATCTCTTGTCAAGATCGCCCTCTACGGGGCCCTGCTCTCCGTCCTGGGAGTGGCCGGTGACCTCACCGAATCAATCATTAAAAGGGCCACAGGCACCAAGGACTCGGGCAAACTGCTGCCCGGCCACGGCGGCTTTCTGGACAGGAGCGATTCCCTCCTCTTTTGTGCCCCCACCTTTTATTATATCCTCAAATTCAACCTGCTCTAAGTTGCCGTTACCATGACCCTAAACATCTCCCTGCTCGGCTCCACAGGCTCCATCGGCACCAGTGTCCTGGATGTGGTGCGCCAATATCCCGGTAAATTCCGCATTGTCGGGCTGGCCGCCGGCAATAATATCGCCCTTCTCCGCGACCAGGTTGAGTCCTTTCATCCCCAGCTCGTCTCCGTGGCCACCCGGGCCGGGGCAGCCCAGCTCCTGGAGATGCTGGGACCCAGGTGGCAGGACAAGATCGTCCATGGCCGCCAAGGCGCCATCGCCGTTGCCACCCTGACGGAAGCCGCCACCGTGGTCTCTGCCATTGTGGGGGCGGCCGGCCTGTTGCCCACCATGCGCGCCATTGAAGCGGGAAAGCATATCGGTCTGGCCAACAAGGAGACCCTGGTCATGGCCGGTGATCTGGTCATGAAGGCGGCCCGCCGTCACAAGGTCAACATACTGCCCATTGACAGCGAGCATAACGCCATCTTTCAGGCCCTGGCTGCTGGCCAGCGCCAGGATGTCCATAAAATCATTCTCACCGCCTCAGGGGGCCCTTTCCGCGAAAAGGAGCTGGAAGAGCTGTGGGATGTCTCGCCCGAAGAGGCCCTGGCCCACCCCAACTGGGAGATGGGTCGAAAAATATCCATTGATTCCGCCACAATGATGAATAAGGGGCTTGAGGTCATTGAGGCCCGCTGGCTCTTTGACATCAAGGTTGAAGATATTGAGGTGGTCATCCACCCCCAGTCCATTGTCCATTCCATGGTGGAATTCATCGACGGCTCAGTGGTTTCGCAGATGGGCGTGCCCGACATGCGTATTCCCATCGCCTATGCCCTCTCCTACCCGGACCGATTGCGGATCAATCTGCCCCGCCTCAGCCTGGTCAAGGCCAGGAACTTGAGCTTTCATGCCCCTGATTTCAAGAAGTTCCCGGCCCTGAAGCTGGCCTACCAGGCCTGCCGCCGGGGCGGCACCATGCCGGCGGCCCTCAATGCCGCCAATGAAATCGCCGTGGAGGCCTTTCTGGACGGTAAAATCCGGTTCCCGGAAATCGCCCTGGTGGTTGCTGAAACCCTGGAGCGTCACCCCTTCAAGGAAATAAAAGATATTGAAACCGTGCTCCAGGCCGATCTCTCGGCCCGCATGCAGGCCGAATCAGTGGTGGAGGCCCTGCAAATGCGGAGCCGTCAGAAACGGGGCCTTGATCTTCTCGGGCCCATGCTCTCTGTTGTCTAGTTAAAGCGATCCTTACCTGGTACAATCCGGAGCCGGGCCAATAATATGGAACTTCCTTTTTAAAGCCGGTATCAGATTATCTTGTGCACCTCTTTTTTCAACTAAACCAACGGCATTCCCCATGACCACAACCTTTGCCTTTATCCTCGTTCTCGGCATCCTTATTTTCGTCCATGAATTCGGCCACTTCATTATCGCCAAGCTCTTTAATGTCAAGGTTTTGAAATTTTCTCTGGGCTTTGGCCCCAAGATGTTCGGCAAGAAGTTCGGCGATACCGAATATGTGGTAAGCGCCTTTCCTCTGGGCGGCTTTGTCAAAATGACCGGGGAAAGTCCTGATGAAGAGATTTCCCCCCAGGATGAGGCACGGGCCTTCTCCCATAAACCGGTATGGCAGCGTTTCTGCATTGTTCTGGCCGGTCCTGCCTCCAACCTCCTTTTCACCGTGGTTCTGCTCAGCACCATGTTCATTATGGTAGGCCTGCCCATCCTGGCGCCTTCCAGCATGATTGGCAAGGTCACAGAAGAGGGCGCCGGGGCCCGGGCCGGTCTGCAGGCCGGCGACATCATCAAAGAGATCAACAACCAGGAAATCAGCGACTGGTCCGATGTCTATGCCCTGGTCACCGAGTCAGAAGGAAAACCCCTGGATATTGTTGTGACCAGAAACAGCGACACGGTCACGGTGCAGGCCACCCCCACCCAGGTGGATCTCAAAAACGAATTCGGAGAGGTCACCGGCCAGGGCTATCGCCTGGGCATTGTGCGGGACATGGATGTTGAGTTTGAACCAGCCTCCATGGGCGAAGCCATTGCCGCCGGCTTCAGCCAAAGCGTGGAGATGACCCGTAAAACCGTGCTGGGCATCTGGAAGATGATTCAGCGCACCATCCCGGCCTCCGAGATCGGCGGCCCCATCCTCATTGCCCAGATTGCCGGCACACAGCTGCAGTCAGGCTGGCTTGACTTCTTCTATTTCATGGGTTTCTTGAGCATTAACCTGGGCATCCTCAACCTCTTGCCCATTCCGGTGCTGGACGGCGGTCATCTGGTCTTTTTTTCCATGGAGGCAGTGCGCCGCAAGCCCCTGACCAAGGCCTTACAGGAAAAAATGCAGCTTATCGGCATGGCCCTGCTGGCCAGCCTCATGCTTTTTGCCTTTTACAATGATATCCTCCGCCTGTTCACGTCCTGACCATGATTGCCAACAAAAAAAAAGAGTGCTGGAGCCCGCCGCTGATCCTGGCCATTGACAACTCCACCATGTACGGCAATGTAGCTCTCACCTCGCCGGACGGTCTCTTGGCCGAGCATAGCCTGCTGTCGCGTCTCACCCACTCCAAAAGGCTCCTGGCCTCCCTGGAGAACATGCTGCAGGAAAACGAGCTCGACTGGCACCAGCTTGATGCCTTGGCGGTCTGCCTGGGGCCGGGAAGCTTCACCGGCCTGCGCATTGGTCTGGCCACCATCAAGGGCATTGCCATGGCAACCGGCCTCCCCCTTATCGGCATCAGCAGCCTGGACGGCCTGGCCTGCCAGCTTCCCTTTGCCAGACACCAGATCTGCCCTCTCCTTGATGCCCGCAAGCATGAGATATACACCGCCTTTTACCAAAGCAGCAAAGACGGCGTGGTGGAACGACAAGGTCGCTATCTTGTCATGCCGCCCGAGGAACTCCTGCAGATAATTGACCAGCCCACCATCTTTGTGGGGGACGGGGTCAACGTCTATGGCGAGCTGCTCAAGGAAGGCCTGGGCAGCAAGGCCCTTTTTGCCCCCGAGCACATCATCTTTCCCAGGGCCGCCACCATCGGCAAATTGGCCCTGGAGCGCTTTGGACAAAAAGAATTCCTCGATCCGGCCCTTGCCGTGCCCCTCTATATCCGCGCCTCTGACGCCGAAATCCAGCGCCGGAAAAAGATGGCTGCCGCCTTATAACCTCCTGGCTGCGCCGCCTCATCATGGCGGTGCTGCCCAAGATTACCCTATCTGCTGCCGCCAAAGGCCCTCCAGCCATCACTCCTTCCTAAAAAGGCTCATCATGACATTTCACCATGCAGATGTGGCTGATTTGAAAAAAGCAAAGATGCTCTTGGAGAATCCCGGCCTTGCCGCAAGACTCAGCAATCACCTTGGTATTCCCCTGGAAAAAGGCCTTGAGCTCTTACCTGCCCCCTGGCATGCAAAAGTGGCAACAGTGACCCAGGAAGCCCTTACCACGGCCATCAATGCGGCCGTGTTCACCATGCAGGAGGTGCCAGGCGCAAAGGCCGCAAACGGCTGGCATAAAATAGCCTCCGCAACCTCAGGGGCCCTGGGAGGACTCTTTGGCCTGCCGGCACTGGCCATTGAACTGCCCATATCCACAACAATCATGTTGCGCTCTATTTCTGATATCGGCCGCGCCCAAGGTGAAGATATCCATGAGATCGACGCCAAAATGGCCTGTCTTGAAGTCTTTTCCCTGGGGGGGAGAGACAGCAGTGATGACGCCTCTGAATCGGCTTATTTTGCCATCCGGGCCTTATTGGCCCAGTCAATATCACAGGCCACCCACCATATTGCCGAAAAAGGTCTGGCGGCAAAAGGGGCCCCTGCTCTTGTGCACTTTATCCTTAAAGTTTCAGAACGGTTCAGTGTCCATGTCTCCCAGAAGCTCGCCATGCAGGCCATTCCAGTCATAGGCGCCGCGGGAGGGGCCCTTATCAACAGCCTATTCCTTGATCATTTTCAGGACATGGCCCAAGGTCATTTTATTGTGCGGCGCCTGGAGAGAAAGTATGGCCAGGAAATGGTGGAAGAAACCTATACAAGGCTTTAAGCAGACAGCCAAAGCCCAGACCTGCCTTTCTGGCCGCCCGGGCAGGGATAAAGTCCATTTTGGCATGGGAGCAGATTGATGCGCATATGGGATATTAATCCTGGCTATCTCAATCGGCAGAGTCTGCTGGGGGAACATCGCGAACTCCATGGCATCGTGTCGATCATCAGCAACAATAAAAAAGGGTATGCCCATCACCCGGAGACCAGGCGGTGGCGGGGTTATGGATGGGCCCTGCAGCAACGCCACGGCCTCCTGGCCGCGGAGATGACCTTGCGCGGCTTTCATGATTACTCCCCGGTGGTTAGCCCTTCTCCTGAAGAGATCTGGCCGGAAATATTCCCGGAAATATTCATTGATGAACCCGGCCAGCAGTTTCAACTCCTTACAGCCAAATACCGAAACAAGGAGCAAGGCCGCATACCCTTGCCCCAAAACAGCCAGCAATTATGGAGTCATCATAAATATTCCGTGCTGGCCCGCGACCAAAATCTCTACCGGAAGTTAGGGCGCGCTGTTGCAGGGAGTAAAAGCGCCCACGACTTTGCGACCCTGGCCAAAACTCTCACCCTCCAACTGCGCCAAAGACCGACTCCCGGCAGCCTGAGAAACGCCTTGCACCATATGTGGGGCCATATATCTGATTATTCTTCTCTTAGTAAAGGGGAGATTGCCTCATGGCCGCTGCCCAGATTAGCGGCCGAAATAGCACGCTGTGCCCTCCTTAAGAAAGAGCCCTACCTGATGCACTCAACGGCCCTGAGCGAACTGCAGGCCTGGATAAAACCACCACCTCAAGAAATGCCCCCCTCTCCCTGATCTCTGCAGAGGGGATCCTCCCAGCGGTGGCCGCGATTGCCTCTCCCCAAGCAGAAGAAGTGCTCTTGATTATTCTTCCTCATGATGTATTCTTGTCCCTTTCTTGAGGCACCAGTGTCCTTGCCAGGGGCAGAGCCCGCCAAATCCTCCTTGCCGCCACCTTTTCTTTGTCCTGACCTTACCCTCAAATCAAGAGACCATTTTAAGCCTGGCTATTCTGCCATTTCCATTCCAGAATGGAACCATATCAAAGATAGATATATGCCTCCTGCCCTACGCCATTAGGGAGTAGGACGAAAATCAAAACCAATGGTCTTGTACCGTCTTGAAATCGGTTTTATAATATTAGAATCTTGAGGGGTTGCGTAAGGCCGCCATTGCCTTACCCCTGCTCAATGACCCGGAACAACCCTGGAGGAGAAGTCATGTTCAAAAGAGTAGGCTTGTTCATCATCACCAACCTGGCCATCGTACTGGTACTCAGCGTCGTTTTGAGCCTGCTGGGGGTGGATCGGCTCCTGGATGAATCCGGGGTCGGACTGGACATGGGCAACCTGATCATCTTTGCCGCAGTCTTCGGTTTTGGGGGCTCCTTCATTTCCCTGCTCATCTCCAAATGGACGGCCAAGCGACTTACCGGCGCCCAGGTGATCACCACCCCCCGCAATGAGACCGAGGCCTGGCTGGTGGCCACCGTGCGCGAACAGGCCCGGCTGGCCGGCATCGGCATGCCCGAGGTGGCCATCTATGACGCCCCGGATGCCAACGCCTTTGCCACCGGCGCCCGTCGCGACAAGGCCTTGGTGGCGGTGAGCAGCGGCCTGCTGCGCGCCATGAACCGCGACGAGGTGGAGGCCGTACTGGCCCATGAGGTGAGCCACGTAGGCAACGGGGACATGATCACCCTGGCCCTGATCCAGGGAGTGGTCAATACCTTTGTCATCGTGGCCTCCCGGGTGGTGGGCCATCTTGTGGACCGGGTGGTCTTCAAGACCGAAAGAGGCCATGGTCCGGCCTTTTATATCACTTCTATTGTCAGCCAGCTTGTTTTCGGCATCCTGGCCAGTACCATTGTCTTCTGGTTCAGCCGTCATCGTGAGTTCCGGGCCGATGCCAGCGCTGCCCATCTGGCCGGGCCCCAAAAGATGGTGGCGGCCCTGGAAAAACTGCGCCGCAGCGTCAATCAGCCCCACCTGCCTGATCAGATGGCAGCCTTCGGCATCTCCGGCGGCGTCGCCTCCGGCCTCAAACGCCTCTTCATGACCCATCCGCCCCTTGAGGAACGCATCGCTGCCCTCAAGGGGCGCTGAAAAAAGTTTTGTTCCAGGCAGAGTGGGGGCGTGGATCAGCACCATGGCCGCAACCTTTCTTCTCCCTGCCATACCGGCCCACCATTTTTGACTTATAACCTGCCGTCTTCAAACAAAAACCTCTTGAACTGCTTCACATTGGCAGACAGAAAGATAATAGTTCGACTTATTTAAAAAAATAGAGTCAGCTCAATACGAATTGATTTGTTCAATTCATAACCTCTGAAAAACGTCAAACCAATCTCAAGGACCCGCTCCAACCCATACAGCAGTGGAAGGCCCTGAAAAAGG
>JAVLBA010000058.1:0-14644 GCA_031581485.1 Desulfurivibrionaceae bacterium
TAATTGAAGTGGCCATGAGGTGAGCAGTTGTAAAATAAGTTCTGAGAGAAGAAAAACCATAGCTGGGGGTGTGCGGCGGCTTAAAAAAGAGCACTCCCTTGCGGCTGACCAGACAACGGCTGGCCACAAAGGGCAGGGGCAGGGGCAATCTCCTTGGCAAGACGCGCATATTCCTTTAGATTGCCAGATTCGTTTTTGCTTCAGGCCGTAACGACGCGTCTTGTCAACAAGACCATGGAGAGTTGTCTGTGAGTTTCACAATCTATACCAGTAATCGCATGGAGCTGCTGGTTGAATATCTGGCCCAGGTCTTGGGCCGCCAGCCCCTGCCGCCTCTGGTCCCGGAGACCGTGGTGGTCCAGAGCCAGGGGATGGCGCGCTGGCTGGCCATGGAGCTTGCCGGGCGCTACGGCGTCTGGGCCAATGGCTCTTTTCCCTTCCCCAATGCCTTTCTGGGTCAGCTCTTTGCCCTGATTCTGGGGGAGAAGCCGGCCCTGGACCAGTGGCAGCGGCCGGTGCTGGCCTGGCGGCTCATGGACCTGCTCCCCGAATTGGGGCAGGAGCAGGCCTTTGGCCCGGTGGCAGCCTATGCCACCACCCCCCTGAAGAGCTATCAGCTCAGTACAGCCCTTGCCGATCTTTTTGACCAGTATATCATCTACCGTCCTGAGCTTATCCGGGCCTGGGAGGGGGGGGCAGAGGCGGATTCCTGGCAGGCCATGCTCTGGCGGCGGCTGCGGGCCGACATTGATCAGCCGCACCGGGTCGATCTCTTTGACCGCTGCCTGGAGCTTCTGGGCAGGGGGGAGTTCTGTACCGGCTCCCTGCCGCCCCGGCTGGCCATCTTCGGTATTTCCTCCCTGCCCCCCCTCCATCTCCAGCTCTTTCACGCCCTGGGCCGCCACCTGGAGGTGAATATCTTTTTTCTCAACCCCTGCGCCAAGGAGTGGGGCAGGATCATGCCCGAGGCCGCCATCAGTCGCCTGGAACGGACCAGCGGCCTGGACCGCCAGGACCATTTCCTGGGCCAGGATAATCCGCTTCTGGCCTCCATGGGCCGGCTGGGCCGTGATTTTTTCACTCTTCTGTTGGAGTGCGAGGCAGAAGAAGAGCCCTTTTTCCTGGAGCCGGAACCAGAGAGCCTGCTGGCCGCCATGCAGGGGGATATCCTGCAGCTTCGGGATGCCTCCCCCGGTCAGGAGAGCGATGATTCCGTCCGCTTTATCTCCTGCCACAGCCCCATGCGGGAGGTGGAGGCCCTGCAGGATTATCTCCTTGGGCTCTTTACCGCCCATCCCGGCCTGGAGCCGCGGGACATCCTGGTCATGGCCCCTGATATCAGCGGCTATGCCCCCCTGATTGAGGCGGTCTTTGCCGGTGATGAGGAGCAGCTCCTGCCCTTCACTATTGCTGATCAGGGGCACGGCCAAGAGGAGTGCGTAGCCGGGTTTTTCCAGCTCCTGGGGCTGGGACGCAGCCGCTTCAGGGTCCTTGACATCGCCGCCCTCCTGGAAATCGGCGCCTTGCGCCGCCGTTTTGGGCTGAGCCTGGCTGATGTGGCGATTGTGGGCCGCTGGCTGGCGGATCTGCGGATCTGCTGGGGCCGTGATGGGGCAGACCGAGCCCGCTTTGACCTGCCGCCCCATGAGGAGAACACCTGGCAGGCCGGCCTTGATCGGCTGCTCCTTGGTTTTGCCATGGCCGAAGGCCACCTCTTTGCCGATATCCTCCCCCATGACGGCGCCCATCTGGAGCCGGAGCTGGCCGGCCGTTTTCTGGAATTCTATGCCGCCCTGGCAGCCTGGTCTCTCCGCCTCCAGGATCGCCATGATCTCTCCACCTGGAGCAGCCTGCTTCTGCAGCTCTGCGCCGAGCTCTTCAGCCCTGATCAGGAGGAAGAAGAGCAGCTGCAGGTGGTGCGCACCGCCCTGGCCGCCTTGGACCAGGAGGCCGGCCTGGCCGGCTTTGAGCGGCAACTGGCTCTGGAGGTGGTGGAGGAGCGGATCCAGAAGGCGGTGGGGGGAGAGGTGTCGCCCTACGGCTTCATGGGGGGCGGTATCACCTTCTGCTCCTTGCTGCCCATGCGGGCGGTGCCCTTCAAGGTTATCTGTCTGCTGGGGATGAACGACGGGGATTTTCCCCGCTCGCCGCCCCGCTTTGGTTTTGATCTCATGGCCGGGGAATTCCGGCGCGGCGACCGCAGCCGGCGTTTTGATGACCGCTATCTCTTCCTGGAGGCCTTGCTCTCGGCCCGGCAAGAGCTCTACATCTCCTATGTGGGCCGCTCTGTTGTGGATGATGCCTTTCTGGCGCCGTCGGTTCTGGTTCGGGAGCTCATAGAGTATGTGGCCCGCATGGTCAGCCCTGCAGGGGCTTCGGAGCAAGAGGTGCTGGTCAGGCAGGAGGGGCTCGTCAGACAGCACCGGCTCCAGCCCTTTGATCCCGCCTATTTCCAGGGCGCGGTCACCAGCTTTTCCGAGAAAAACTTTCGGGCTGCCCAGGAGCTTGTGGCCGGTAGCGGCCGCCGAATCGATTTCGGGGCCGGCCTCCCCCTAGCCGAGGCCGAAAAGGAGAAGCGCCACCTTGATCTGGCCTCCCTGCAGCGTTTTTGGCAGTCGCCGTCCCGTTTTTTCTGTGAACAGCGCCTGGGGCTGCGCCTGGAGGCGGACCAGGAAGAACTGGTGGACGACGAACCCTTCACCCTGCGGGGCCTTGATCGCTATGAGCTGAACCGTGACCTGGTCCAGGGCCTGCTGGCCTCTGAACCCCTGACCCTGGACCGGGTCCGGGCCCGGGGCGTTCTGCCCCATGGCGCCATGGCAGAGGTCATCTATGCGGAGATGGCGGCCACGGCCAGCTCCTTTGCCCACAGGGTTGCCGAGCTGGGCGGCGGTGAGACCGTAAGCCAGGGCGACACCCTGGTCATCGGGAATTATTGCCTCGATGTGGAGCTTGCCCATGTCAACAGCCTGGGTCAGTTCCACTTTCGTTTTGGCAAGCTGGACGGCCGCCACATTTTGCGGAGCTGGATCAGTCACCTGGTCTTAAACAGCCTCAATCCCTCCGCCGACATTGGCCGCCATTCCGTGCTGATAGCCGACGACGCCCTGGTCCGCCTGGCGCCCCTGGCCGGTGCTCAAGAGCATCTGCAGACGCTTCTGGATCTCTACTGGCAGGGGCTGCAGCAGCCTCTGCCCTTCTTTGCCCGGGCCTCCTACGTCTTTGTTGACTCCTGCTTCAACGGCAAGAGCGCAGAAAAGGCCCGCCAGACGGCAGCCAAGACCCTGTGGGGGGACGAATTTAACAAGGGCGAGTGGCAGTGGGATCCCTATCTGCAGCGCTGTATCCCTGAGAGATCTGAGCTGGGCCCTTTTTTTGAGGATCTGGCCCGCACGGTGTACCACCAGATGGAGACGGTGATGACACAGGAAAAGGTGGGCAATGGCTGATCTTCTTGACAAACAACTGCACGGCATGCATCTCATTGAGGCCAGCGCCGGCACGGGCAAGACCTATACCATCACCGCCCTGGTGGTCCGCCTGCTGCTTGAAAAACGGTTGACCATCCAGGAGATCCTGGTGGTCACCTATACCGAGGCCGCGGCCACCGACCTGCGGGTCCGCATTCGCGACATGCTGGTGGCGGCCCGGGCCTGTTTCAAGGGGCATGGCTGCCCGGAAGATTTTCTGGCCCAGCTCCATACCCAGATCGCGGACCATGATCAGGCCTGCCGCGACCTGACCTGCGCCCTCAACGATTTTGACGAGGCCGCCATCTCCACCATCCACGGTTTCTGCCAGCGCATGCTCAAGGAAAACGGCCTGGAGAGCGCCACCCTCTTTGATGTGGAGCTGGTGGCTGATCTCAGCGCTCTCCACTGGCAGGTGGTCTGCGATTACTGGCGCCGGAGTGTGGTGGAGAGGGGAGGCCTCTTTCTCCATTATCTGCAGGGCGCCCTGAGCCCGGAGAAGCTGCTCAAGCTCCTGCGCCATCAGCGGCCCGGCCTCAAGGTCTGCCCGGCCGAGGCCGGGGTGGCCCCCAGCCCGGAGCTGGAGAGGGCCTTTGCCCGTCTCTATGAAGAGGGCCGGCTCTTATGGCCCCAGGCCGCTCTTGAAGTGGCCACGCTCCTCCACGATCCCGCTCTGCACGGCAACAAGTTCCAGCAGAAGAGTGTGGCAAAATGGCTGGCCGCCATCACCGCCTATTTTAACGGCGAACTTATATTGCCCCCTGCATTTCTGGCCAAGGTGACCCAGGAAAACCTCAATCAGGGGGTGAAAAAAGGCTGCCAGCCGCCTCACCATCCCTTCTGCGCCTATGCCGACCGGCTCTGGCAGGCCTGGCAGGATCTGGCTGCCGGTTTTGACCGCCAGATTCTGGCCCTGAAGGCCGGCCTCTTTGCCGAGGCCCAAGAGCGGCTCATTCAGGTCAAGGAGGAGCAGCGACTGCTGGGCTTTGATGATTTGCTCACCCGTCTTGGCGCTGCTTTGGTCAGAGAAGGAGGAGCGCGGCTGGCCGCCGCCATCAGAAAGAAATACCCGGCCGCCCTCATTGATGAATTCCAGGACACCGACCCCCTCCAGTTTGAGATCTTCAGCCGCATCCATGACGAGCAGCCGGCCCATCTGCTCTATCTCATCGGCGACCCCAAGCAGGCCATCTATAATTTCCGCGGCGCCGACATTTTTGCCTATCTGGCGGCGGCGCGAAAGGTCAAATCCCATTATAGTCTGGAGGATAATTATCGGTCCGAGCCCGGCCTCATCGCGGCGGTAAACGCCCTCTTCAGCGAGGAGGCGGGCCTGCCGAGCTTTGTCTTTCCCGAGATCGGCTTTACCCCGGTCCGCTGGCCGGCCCGAACCAGAGAAGAACTTCTGGTGGAGGCGGGGGATAAGGCACCCCTGCAGATCATGATGGCGGCGGGGGAGGCCGACTACAAGCAGTTGAGCGCCCAGGCCAGCCGGGCCCTGGCGACCCGGGCCTGTTGTGCCGAAATCTGCCGGCTGCTGCAGCTGAGTCGCCAGGGCCGGGCCAAAATCGCGGCCCGGCCCCTGGCCCCCGGCGACATCGCCGTGCTGGTGCGGACCAATGCCGAGGCCCGTCTGGTCCACCAGGCCCTCCTGGAGGTGGGGGTGCCAAGCGTGGTCAAGTCCACGGATGATCTCTTCAACAGCCATGAGGCCCGGGAGCTGGTCGCCATCCTGCTGGCCGTGGCTGAGCCGGCTGCGGAAAAGAGGTTGCTGGCCGCCCTGGCCACCGATATTCTGGGCTGGTCCGCCCGGGATCTTTTTCAGCGGGCCGATGATGAGATGGTCTGGGACGGGCTCCTGGAGCGTTTTGCCACCTATAACAGGCTCTGGCATGACCAGGGCTTTATGGCCATGTTTCAGGCCATGGTCAGCGGCGAGGGGGTGCGGGAGCGGCTGCTGGGCCTGCAGGACGGGGAGCGGCGGCTCACCAATTTTCTCCATCTGGGCGAGGTTCTGCACGGTCGCAGCAGCCTCAGCAGCCACCACCTTATCGAGTATCTCAGGCAGGGGGTGGCCGGCCGCCACCTGGGCGAGCATGAACAGCGGCTGGAGAGCGATGCCCTGCGCCTGCAGATCGTCACGGTCCACAAGGCCAAGGGGCTCCAGTATCCCGTGGTCTTCTGCCCCTTCCTGTGGGGTGGCTCCAAGCTGGCCAGACAGAGCGAGGTCTTCTTTCATCAGCAGAGGCGGGATCTCATCCTCGATATCGGCTCAGCCGACTTTGCCGATCATAAGGAGATAGCCCGCACCGAGGAGCTGGCCGAGAATATCCGCCTGGCCTATGTGGCCCTGACCAGGGCCAAGAATCGCTGCTATGTGGTGTGGGGGCCTTTGTCTGGGGGGCAGGAGTCGGCCCTGGGCCATCTCTTCCACAGCCGCAGTGGTGAGGAGCGGGGGGAGCTGTGCAGGCGTCTGCAGGGGATGAGCGGTGCTGAGCTGCGCCAGGAATTGGCGCCTCTGGTGGAACGGGCCCAGGGGGAGATCTCCCTGGTGGAGTGCCCCCTTGAAATGGAGGCGCTGGCCGGGGGCACAGAGCCGCTGCCGGCCCTTATCTTTACCCCCTTCAGAGTGGCGGTGGATCGCTCCTGGCAGGTCACCAGTTTTTCCCGGCTCACCGCCGGTCTGCACCAGGAGGCCTTTATTGCCGATCATGACCGCACCCCGGACCAAGAGGGGGAAGGGGCCGGCGGGGAGACGGCCGGGCCCACCATCTTTGATTTTCCCAAAGGGGCCGGCCCCGGCACTTTTCTCCACCATCTTTTTGAGCATCTTGATTTTGGTGCTTTCCGGGCCGGTGGGGATCAGGAGGTGGCGGACTGGCTGGCTCTTCAGCTGGGGCAATTCGGTTTTGCCGGGCAATGGAACGAGCCGGTGCGCCGGATGCTGCATGAGGTGGTGCATGTCCAGCTGCCCGGTCAGACCTTTTGTCTTGCCGATCTGGGACCTGAGGCCCGTTTGAACGAACTGGAATTTCATCTGCCCCTGGCCCGGTCCCGGGCCGCTCAGCTGGTCAAGCTCTTTGGTCGCCATGATCATGGCGGTGGAGCAGCCCTTGTCCCTCAGCTGGAGCGTCTTGACTATGCTCTGGTCAAGGGCTTCTTGAAGGGATTTGTGGATCTGGTTTTCTGCCATCAGGGGCGCTATTACATCATTGACTGGAAGTCCAATTACCTCGGCCCGCAAAGCAGTGATTATGGGCCGGCGCAGCTGCAGGATGCCATGGTGGCGGCCAACTACAGCCTCCAGTATCATCTCTACACCGTGGCCCTGCACCGCTATCTGGCCAGCCGTCTGGATGAGTATGCGTATCAGCGCCATTTCGGCGGGGTTTTTTACATCTTCCTGCGCGGCGTCCGCAGAGGCAGTGAGAACGGCATCTTTTTTGACCGGCCGGAAGAACGGCTCATTGCAGATCTTGCCGATCTCTTGGTGCAGGCGCCCGGGCAACAACAAGGAGGCCCCTCATGAATCAGGATAGGGATCAGGGGACAGCTTTCCTGGAGCGCGCCTTTGCCGATTTTATGGAGACTCTGGCCGGTGAAGAGAGCTCTCCCACCCTGATGACGGCCGTGCGTCAGCTGAGCCGGGCCCGGTCAGAGGGCCATATCTGTCTTGATCTGGCCTCCATGCCAGGAGACAGGGCGGTTGCGGAAGTGGCTGCGCTGCTGCTGGCCACTGCCGTGGTGGGTGGGCCCGGGGAGAGGGTCCCCCTTATTATTGAGGGGCCCTATCTCTATCTCCACCGCTACCACCAGGCCGAGACCCAGGTGGCGGATTTTATCAGGGCCCGCTGCCATATGGATTTCCAGGGCCTCACCCCGGCGGCACTTCGGGCCTCTCTGGCCCGTTTTTTTCCTGGTGCCGGTGCGCAGCAGGGCGATTGGCAGCAGGTGGCGGCCATGGCCGCCCTGACCCGGAAATTCACGGTGATCAGCGGCGGTCCGGGCACGGGCAAGACCACCACTGTGGCCAAGATTCTGGCCCTCTACCTGGAGCTGCACCAGGGCCAGGGCCGGGTGATCCGGCTGGCGGCGCCCACGGGCAAGGCCGCGGCCCGGCTGCAGGACTCGATCCAGCAGGTGAAGGCGCAGCTCCCCGTCTCTGAAGAGACCAGGGCTGCTCTCCCCTCTGAAACCGTGACCATCCATCGTCTCCTTGGTCTGTCCCGGGGCCGGCCCCGTTATGATCGGCACCATCCCCTGCCGGCCGACCTGGTGGTCATTGATGAGGCCTCCATGGTGGATTTGCCTCTTATGGCCCAGCTGATGGAGGCCTTGCCGGCAGGGTGCAGCCTGATCTTGCTGGGGGATCATTATCAGCTCTCTTCCGTGCAACCCGGCGCCGTCTTGGGGGATATCTGTGGCCGCGGTGAGGGGTTCAGCGCCACGTTTGCCGGTCTGGCCCGGGATCTGGGAGTCATCCTGGAGGAGGCGCCGAGCCGAAAAAACAGTCTGGCCGATGGCATCATTACCCTGTGCACCTCCTATCGCTTTGGGGCAAAGAGCGGTATCCGCCGATTGAGCGCCGCAGTGAACAGCGGCCAGGCAGATGAGGCCCTGGCCCTCCTCAACGATAGCGGCTTTCCTGATGTCCGGATGTTCGACTACGGCAGTAACTGCGACCAGCTGGTGGCCACCGAACTCTATCCCGCCTTTGCCGGACTGATAAAGGCCCAGAGCACGGAAGATCAGCTGGCGGCCCTAAACCGTTTCGGCGTCCTCTGCGCCCATCGCCGGGGCCCGGCCGGTATGGAGAGGATCAACGCCCTCCTGGTCAGGATGGCCGCCGGCAAGGAGAACAGCGGCAAACCTCTCTACCCCGGTCTGCCCATCATGGTGGCCGGCAACAGCTATGAGCTGCAGCTCTATAACGGCGACACCGGCGTGATTCATGATCAGGATGGCCGTCTTTACGTCTCTTTTGCCGATGGTAGCGGCCTACGCCAGGTGCTGGCCCGCCGGTTGCCGCCCTATAATCCGGCCTATGCCATGACCGTCCACAAGAGCCAGGGCTCAGAGTTTGACCGGGTGGTGGTGGTATTGCCGGCCCAGCCGTCAAGGGTGCTGGGCCGGGAGCTTCTCTATACCGCCCTCACCAGAGCCAGGCAGTCGGTGGAGATCTGGGGCAATGCCGATATCTTCCGGCAGGCCGTGGCCACGCCGGTGGCGCGGGTCTCCGGCCTGGCCCGCCGTTTATGGGGAGATCCTCCTGAAGGCTGATCTCTCTTGCTGCTGCTCACCTACGCATATTATTGAAATAAATATATATCCTTTTCCGCCAGATCCTTCCATGGGGGCTGGCTCCGGGCGGCTTGATATCCCTTTCGCCGGCTAGAAGGCATTGCGTTTTTCTTGCTGTTTTTAGGTGGAAATACCCGGGTTAAAAGGGTCTCTTTTTCTGGTCTCCGGCCCCTGGTTTGTTGCTTTGCGTATTGCCTGGCCCAAAAAAATATGGTAGCGTGTTCTGCTGTTTGCTCTTGAGGATGGATACATTTGCATGTCCATGGCTCTTCGCCCCCCCTGTTTTAACGCCTGTTTTCTCCTGTTTGCGGGTGGCTGACCCCTTTGTAAAAAAGAAAAGCAATCTGGAGCAAGATGCATCTTCCGCCCCATGGCTGGAGAAGTGTTCATACTAAAGAGCCGTGCTGTTTCTCCCTGAAACGGCAGCTCTCTTGAAACAGAAATCTATTTAAGAGGTGTCCTGTTGAAAAAGAAAATTCTGGTAGCCAATCGTGGTGAAATCGCGTGCCGGATTATCCGAGCCATTCAGGAGCTTGGTTATACCGCTGTAGCCATTTATGAAACGCCGGACAAGGCTGCCCTCCATATCAGTGTTGCTGATGAATCCATCTGGATTGGTGACGGTCCCCGGTGTGACTATCTCAATATTGATAAGATCATCAAGGTTGCCAAGAGTCACAATATCGATGCCATTCATCCCGGCTATGGTTTTCTCGCTGAAAATCCTGATTTCTCCAAGGCCTGCGCCGATAACGACATTATCTTTGTCGGGCCCACTGCCGAGGTTATCCAGAAGCTGGGCGACAAGGTGACGGCCCGCCGGATCATGGCCGAGGCCAAGATCCCCATGGTGCCCGGTACCGATAATCTGCCTGCCGATGAGGCCGAGGCGGTGAAGATGGCCCTGGAATTTGCCAATAGGGTTAAATATCCCATCATGCTCAAGGCCACGGCCGGCGGCGGCGGCCGCGGTATCCGTCAGGTGGATAATGATGATCAGATGCGGGAGCAGCTCCAGATTGCCCGGGCCGAGGCCAAGGCCGCCTTTACCAACGACAATATCTACATGGAAAAGGTGGTGGTGAAGCCCAAGCATGTGGAGGTGCAGGTCATCGCCGATCAGTTCGGCAGCACCGTTCATCTCGGCACCCGTGACTGTTCCATCCAGCGCCGCAACCAGAAGCTGGTGGAGATTGCTCCCTCTCTGATCAAGGATAAAAAACTGCTGGATCAGATCTGTGACACGGCAGTGCGCGCTGCCAAAGCGGCCAACTACACCAATGCCGGCACCGTGGAGTTTCTCATCGACAAGGACATGAATTATTATTTCATGGAGATCAATACCCGTATCCAGGTGGAACATACAGTGACGGAGATGGTCACCGGTGTGGATATTGTCCGGACCCAGATCAAGCTGGCCTTTGGCAAGGAACTGCTCTTTACCCAGGACGATGTCCAGATTCGCGGCCATGCCATTGAGATGCGGATCAATGCCGAGGATCCCCAGAACGATTTCATGCCTGAAGGCGGCAAGACCGTCACCACCTATCGTTCACCCGGCGGCTATGGCGTTCGCCTTGACGGCTTTGTCTATCAGGGTTTTACCATTCCCCAGGTCTATGATTCTTTGTTGGTGAAGCTGACCGTGTTTGGCCTTTCCTGGAATGAGACGGTTGACCGCCTGCGGCGCTGTCTCTCCAATTATGTGATTACCGGTCCCAAAACCACCATCCCTTTCTATCTGCAACTGGTCAACGAGCCCCAGTTCCAGTCAGGGGATTTTGATACATCCTACCTGGAAAATCATCCGGAACTCCTGGACTATAAGGAAGACGATTCCGAGGTGAATAAACTTGCCGCCCTCATTGCCGAGATCCATCACAAGGGTAAAAATCCCTATGCGGCCTAGGCTGGCCCGGCAAGAAGTCTTTTGGCAGAGAAGAGAGATTTAGCAGTCCGTTGAAAAAGGTAGCGAGCGTAGCTGAGGCAAGGCGTAAGTACCCCTTGAGGGTGAAAAATGAGGCGAAAAAGCGCAGTTTACATGTGGTAAATGAGCATTTTGAGCCGAATTTTGACGCCGCATCAGCAAGCGCAGTAGTTTTTCAACGGGCTGATAAACAAATGGTATCGCAGCCGGCCCGAAAAACCAAGGGAGGAAAAGAGTCTCTCTGTTGAGGGTCTTGGAAAAAATATCCCGAAATCTTATCTGCAGCCAGCCCCTGAAAAATGCGACTTCTTTCTTGACAAGAGGCCTTGCCAAGAGGGACGATATTTTTCCGGCAAAGAAACTCGCACCCATGGCAAAAAGAGGGATGTGCAGCTCAAAAATAAAAATGTTTTTCATCCAGCAAAATCAAAAAGGAGATTAATCATGAGCATGAAAGAGTCCTATGAAAAAAAGCTGCAGGCCCAGCTTAACGAGTGGAATGCGGATATCGACAAACTCAAAGCCCAGGCCGACAAAGCAGAAGCGGATGCAAAAATTAAATATAATAAAGAGATAGAAGAATTGCAGGCCATGCAAGCAGCAGCCAAAAAGAAACTGGCTGAGCTCAAAGAGGCCGGCGACGATACCTGGGAAGAGCTCAAGGCAGGTATCGAAAACGCCTGGGACTCACTGAGTAAAGCGGTGAAGTCAACCACTTCCAAATTCAAGTAACCACCTTCGTTTATGGCCATCATGGCGGGCAGCCATTATCCCCGCTGCAATGGCTTTTGGTACGGAATAATTTTATCTCATCTTTGACGGAGGGAAAAATGCACCCATCCAGGCAGAGCTGTTCCCTTATTATCTTGCTGTTGCTTACTCTTTTTGCCCCTGTGGCGGTATGTTCTGCGCAAGAGTCATCAGAGAAAACCACCGCAGAAGAAGTGCGGCAGGAAACGCAGGAATTTACCGACACCCTGACCGATTACACTGCTCAGCAGCGGGATGAAGCAATCAAAAAAAGCAAAGATGTTTTAGACAAGCTGGATAAGCGCATCGCTGATCTGGAAACAACTATTGATAATAACTGGGATAAAATGGAGAAGGCCAGCCGCGAAAAGGCGCGGGCCAGCCTGAAGGTCTTGCGCAAACAGCGGACAAAAGCGGCGGAATGGTACGGGGCCATGAAAAACAGTTCCGCTGAGGCCTGGGACCACATGAAGAAAGGTTTTGCCGATGCCTACACTGCTCTCCTTGATTCCTGGCAAAAGTCAGAAAAAGAATTTGGCTCTGACGAGTAGAATGAGTTAACAAGCAGCTCCACCGGCAACCAGGGGAAACGGACCGGCCATCAAAAAGGCGCTATAGTGGATACGAGGATACATAATGGACCCATTCAATCACAACTATCTTGCGGACCTCTCGGATGAGTATGGGCCGCCGTGTATTTCGCTCTACCAGCCCACCCATCGAGTTCATCCGGAAAACCAGCAGGACCCCATCCGCTTTCGAAACCTGTTAAAGGCGGTGCAGGAATCCATACACCAGAAATATTCCACCCATGAGAGCCAGCCGCTTCTGGAACCTTTTATGGCCTTGGCTGAAGACCATAATTTCTGGAAGCAGAGCCTTGACGGACTGGCTGTATTGAGCGCCCCGGGTATGTTCAGAATTTACCGGCTCCAGAAACAGGTGGCCGAGCTGGTGGTGGTGGCGGACAGCTTTCACACCAAACCCCTGATGCGTACCCTGCAGTCTGTTGACCGCTACCAGATCCTTGGTTTAACGCGGCAGGAGATCAAGCTTTTTGAGGGGGATCCTTACTTCTTGAGGGAGATTGAACCGGCCCAGGCTGTGCCGCGGACCATGACCGAGGCGCTGGGAAAAGAAATAACCGAGCCTGGTCACACCGTGGCCTCCTATGGCGGAGCCGGGCCGGGACAGTCGCCCATGTACCATGGCCATGGCGGTAAATCTCCGGAAGTGGATATTGATGCGGAACGATTCTTTCGCGCCGTGGACCGCGAGATCACAGAACACCACTCGCAACCATCGAACCTGCCGCTGATCCTGGCGACTTTACCGGAACAGAGCCAGTTGTTCCGCCAGGTCAGCCATAATCCCTATCTTGTCGATGCAGAGATCAATATCCAGCCGGATGCCGTGTCCGTGGACGAACTGCGGCAGCGGGCCTGGGAGATTTTGGAACCCCGCTATCTGGCCCGGGTGGCCGCTCTGGTGGAGCAGTTCGGCACAGCAGAGGCCCAGGGTCTCGGTGACGGGGAACTGGCCCCCGTGGCCAAGGCGGTAATAGCCGGGCGGGTGGCTACCCTCCTCATCGAAGCAGACCGCGAGATTCCCGGCCGGGTCGACCCGGACACCGGCGATATTGCGTTTGCCGACCTGGCTGATCCGGAGATTGATGACGTGCTGGATGATCTGGGGACATTGGCGTTGAAGATGGGTGGAGAAGTGGTCATCCTCACCAGCGAACAGATGCCCACCGAGACAGGAATAGCTGCCATCTACCGCTACTGAAAATCCCCGGGGGAGTGCATCCACTTTATGGCAACGGGGATGCGCTCCCCTGCGATGGGCAACTTTTTCCATTATGAGAAAGAGGTTCAGGGCTGCTGAAAAAGAGGTCCTTGGCAAAACAGGGGTCTTTCTTGGTGCCCCCTCCTGATATCTTTATTTTATCGCCGTTTTCCCTTCTGTTTCCCTGCATAAGGTGCCGCTTTGCTTCCTGTTTTCTCTTTGCGCTGCTTCTCACCATGGGAGGCCACATTAAAAGCAGATTCCTTGTTGAGCTTTTGGTAGGTGTCATACCGTTCCGGTGAGAGGGTCCCCTCTTGTATGGCCTGTAAGAGCGCGCAGCCCGGTTCATTGCTGTGGCGACAATTGCTGAACCGGCAGCTTCTTGCTAATTCTTCAATATCAGCGAAGCTGTCAGCCATGCCCTGGCTGGCCACAAAAATACCTATCTCCCGCATGCCCGGGGTATCAATAATCAGGGCGCCCTGCTCAAGGACAATGAGTTGCCGGCGCACCGTGGTGTGCCGTCCCTCTCCAGAAGCACTTACCCTGCCTGTTTTCAAGGTATCCTGGCCAGTCAGTCTATTAATGAGCGTTGACTTGCCAACCCCTGAGGATCCCAGCAGACAATATGTTTTACCGGGAGCCATAAACTCTTTGAACTGCTCCAGACCCTGGCCGCTTACATTGCTGAGCGCCATAATCCGGGCCTTGATGCCGCCCGCGCGGATCTCGGCAACCAGATGGGCCAGGGCCTCCTCGCTGACCAGATCTGTCTTGGTCAGCACGAGCACGGGTTCAACATGGCCTTCAGCGGCCATCACCAGATACCGTTCCAGTCTGGCCACGTTAAAATCGTATTGGCAGGCCTGAACAATGAAGGCGACATCGATATTGGCGGCAATCATCTGCAGCTGGATATCCTTGCCGGCAGATTTACGGCGCAGAAACGATTTTCTGGGCAGAAGGCTGTGGATGGTGGCGCTGTTGTCCGCCTCATAATGGACGCAGACCCAATCTCCCACACACGGCATATCGCTGGTGGATTGGGTGGTGTGCAGAAATTTACCCGTGGTGCGGGCTGCTGCCTCTCCCTCCTCATTTCTGACAATATACCAGCCGCGATCAACCACTATCACCCGCGCCAACTGCAGGCCGGGCGTACAGCGTTCCCTGGCCTGCTCAAGAAACCAGGGGTCCAGGCCCAATTCGCTCAACTGCATTTTTCTGCCTTCCTTGCCATCCTTCTCCCCCATATCCCGATACGCCTTCACTTTCAGCCATCATAAAACTGGCGGCGCCTCTTGCCACCATAAAAATATCCCCTAGTGTCGTGTCAACCGTAACCTGGCACGTTAACAAAGCCCTTCGACAAGCTCAGGGCACGGAGTTTGACTTGCTCGTTCCCTGA
>JAVLBA010000059.1:0-14452 GCA_031581485.1 Desulfurivibrionaceae bacterium
ATGATTATATCGCCGAGGAAACAGCAGCGGCCCTGAGCCGCCACCAGCCGGTGAGCGAGGCAGAGTGCACCTCCTGCCATAATCCGCATCAGGCCATGCTCAACACCCTGTTGCTGGCCACCAGCCCGGATCTCTGCATGGGCTGTCATACCGCTCTTAAGGAAAAAATGGCCACGGAAAAGGTACATGCCCCGGCTGGCCGGGACTGCCAGCGCTGCCATCAGCCCCACTCGGCAAAGGCGCCCCGGCTGCTGAGCATGCAGATGCAGGAGCTGTGCGCCGAATGCCACGAGCCCGGCGGCGACTCCTTTCAGAAGAGCCATATCGGTATCGAGGCCGCGGCCATGAACTGCGTACAATGCCATGACCCGCATTCCTCAAAGGACCAGATGTTCTTCCGACCGGTGATGCACGCCCCCTTTGTGGCGAGATCGTGCGATCCCTGCCATATCACAGAGGATAAATAACAGGTGTCTTTTATGAAATATATCCCCACATACACGGTTACACCACAAGGGCATAAGTTTCGTACGAGCAGACGAGCTGCTCAACTCAGCTTTATTCTGCTGGCGGCGCTTTTGCTGGCCGGCGCCTCAGAAGCGTACAGTAATGACAAGAGCCTGAAGCTGCGGCCCGGGGCCCGGGGCACGATATGCCTCAGCTGCCACACCGCCTTTGCCGAAAAAATGGATAAAAAATATGTCCATACCCCCCTGACCGATGGCGAGTGCACCGGCTGCCACAGCCCCCACGCCGCCATGCATGCCAACCTCATGTCAGCAGAGCCTGAAATGATCTGCGCCTCCTGCCATGACAGCATGGTGCCGGACAAGGCGCGCAGTGCCCACCAGGTGGTTGTGGAGGGCAAATGCGTGGATTGCCACGACCCGCACGCTGCCGACAATCCGGCCAACCTGCTGCAGGCCGGCAGCGATCTCTGCTTTTCCTGCCACCAGGAGCTGGGGGAGAAAATTAAGGCCAGCACATTCAAACATGCACCGGTGCAGGAAGAGTGTCTCTCCTGCCACATGGCCCATGCCTCAGCAGAGAACAGCCGTCTGCTCACCATGGAGGAGCCCGGCCTCTGCCTGCAATGTCACAGCACCGATTCCGCCGGTTTCAAAAAACAGCACATGGGCTACCCTGTGCAAAAGGCGCGCTGCACCTCCTGTCATGATCCCCACGGCTCCAGCACCGGTGCCCTGCTGGCGGACAATGTCCATGCCCCCATCAGCAAGCAGATGTGCAACCAGTGCCATAACGAGCCCGGTTCAGCGGTACCTTTTGGCCTGAAGAAGGAGGGGTATGAACTGTGCCAGTCGTGCCATTACGAGATGGTCAACGACACCTTCAGCAAGAAACGGCAGCACTGGCCCATGTTCGATAAGACCGGCTGCATTAATTGCCATTCGCCGCACGCCACTGCCGAACCAGGCCTGCTACGGGCGCCCATGCTGGAGCTGTGCGGCTCCTGCCATGCCGACACCGTGGCCCGGCAGGAGCGGTCAAAAACCGACCATCCGCCCATTGCCGACGGCGAATGCACCAGCTGCCACAATCCCCATGCCGCGGACAACCTCTTTCTGTTCAATGAGGAGTCCACCATTGAGGTCTGCGCCCAGTGTCATGACTGGCAGACCCACTCCACCCATCCCATCGGGGAAGAGGTCACGGACCCGCGCAACAAGAACAATACCCTGCAGTGCCTGAGCTGCCATCGTACCCATGGCACGGAGTACAGTCATTTTCTGCATTTTCCCGATGTGCAGGCGCTCTGCGTGCAATGCCATACCAAATACCGGAGATAATGCCATGCGAATCCTCGTCATACTATCTGCCCTCTCTCTCCTGCTTCTGGGTGCCCCCGGGGCCCAGGCCGCGGAGCCGGTGAAAATACGTCATATTGCCTCTCTTTACGCCGATAATGCCGGGGTTTCCCTGAAAAATCCGGAGGGGGTGGGCTGCGCTGACGGCTTCTTTGTAGCGGCAGACACCGCCAACCAGCGGCTCCTGCGTTTTACGGTGCAGGGGAAAGCCGTGACCCCGGAGGCGGTCTATGCGCTGGAGAAGGATGTGGTGCCCCTCACCGTCCAGATCAGTGCCTCCGGCGAGATTCTGGTGCTGGACGGCAAGAGCAGGCGTATCCTGCGCTTAAACAGCAAGGGTGAGCTGCAGGGCCATCTGGAGCTGAAGGGGCTGCCCGCCCCCAGCCGCACCGCCTTCAGGAATTTCAAGGTGGACAGCAAGGGGCAGATCCATCTGCTTGATCTTTTCGGCCAACGGGTGATCATCGTCGATGGGGAGGGCACCTACCTGCGTCATCTGCCCTTTCCGGAGGGCCACGGCTTTCTGTCCGACCTGGCCGTGAGTGACCAGGGGGAGATCTACCTGCTGGACAGCGTCCAGGCCAGGGTCTACAGGGCCGGCAGGGATGCCACGGAGTATGAACCCCTCAGCCGCCCTCTGAAGGATGTCATGAATTTTCCGGTGAGTATTGCCCTTGACCGCACCGGCACCCTCTATCTGGTGGATCAGTACGGCAGCGGTCTGGCCCTGGTCAGCCGGGCCGGCGAGTTTGTCGGTCAAAAAATCAGCATGGGCTGGGCGGAAGGCCAGCTCCTCTATCCAGCCCAGGCCTGTATCGACCAGGAGGGGATACTGGCCATTGCCGATCGTGACAACAACCGGCTGCAGATCTTTAAGATAGTGAGATAGGCAGGGTGACAAGAGAGTAAAAGGGCCTGGAGAGTGCGCCCCCCGTCCAGATCGCCTCTGCGCCCGGGTCAACACCCAGATCAACAAACGCAAGCTCTAAGGCCGCTGCGCCTCGGCCTGCGGAGGAAAAAAAACATCATGCGCCAGACAAAGAAGATGCAGGGCCAGGCCCGCCCAGCAGGCCGGCAACGCCGGACAACCCCTGCTGCAAAAGAACCATGGGCAGGCCTGGTCGCTGAAATGGCCCAACTCTTTGCCAGCGGCCGTCTGGATCTTTTAAAGGTCAAGGCCGACCAGGCAATCAGGCGCTGGCCTGAAAAGAGCATTGGCTGGAAGGCCCTGGGCAACCTGATGCTTATGCAGGGCCACCTCCGGCAGGCGGCCCAGGCCTTGACCGAGGCGGCGCGACTGGCCCCCGCCGACGCCCAGGTCCTCAACAACCTGGGCAGTGCCCTGCTCGGAATGAACAATCCATTACAGGCGGCCACCTGGTTCCGCCAGGCCCTGGTCTGCCGCGCCGATTACCCCCAGGCCCATAACAATCTCGCCATTGCCCTCATGGAAGAGGGCCACTGGTCCGAGGCCGAGACAAGCTGCCGGCAGGCCCTGGCCCTTAATGCCGATTTTTTCGAGGCGCATAATAACCTGGGCAATGTCCTGAAGGCCGGCAAACGTCTTGAGGATGCCGAGGCGAGCTATCGCCAGGCCCTGGCCCTGCGAGCCGATTCCCCGGAAACACACCAGAACCTGGGCCTGGTCCTCATCGGTCTCAAACGGTTCAAGGAAGCGGAGGAGAGTTTTCGCCAGGCCTTGGTCTGCCGGCCCGATTATGCCGAGGCCCTCTGCGGTCTGGGAGAGGTCCTGCTGGGCACCGGCAAAACAAGAGAAGCCGTGGCCGCCTACCGCAGGGCCGTGGCCTGTGATGCCGAACTGATCGAGGCGCGAACCGGCCTGGACAATGCCTTGAAACGCCTGGTGTCCCTGTGGCATGTGCCCATGATGAATGACCATATGCGCAATGAGGCCTATTTCAGCGCCCTGCGCAACGCTGTGGGTCCGGACCAGCATGTCCTGGAGATCGGCACCGGTTCCGGCCTGCTTGCCATGATGAGCGCCCGGCTCGGCGCCCGCCAGGTCACTACCTGCGAGGCGGTCGATGAGATTGCCGAGACCGCGGAGCGGATCGTGGCTGCCAACAACCTGAGCGGCTCCGTCAAGGTGATTGCCAAGATGTCCACCAGCCTGGAGATCGGCGTTGACATGGAGGGCAGGGCTGATCTGCTGGTTTCAGAGGTCCTTTCCAGTGATTTTCTCAGCGAAGGGGTGCTGGAGAGCATCGAAGATGCCAAGCGCCGCCTGCTCAAGCCCGGCGGCCGCATTATCCCGGCCCGAGGCTCCATCCGCTGTGCCCTGTTCGGCGGCGCGGATATCGACAAGCATCTCCGGGTCGAGGAGGTGTACGGCTTTGATCTCAGCGCCTTCAACAGCCTGGTGCCGCGCCAGCATTTCCTCAACCGCAATGATCTCGCCCTTGAGCTGCTCAGCGAACCGCGGGATGCCTTTTCCTTTGACTTTGCCGGCAGCGAACGCTTTGCGGATCGGGAACGGCATACCATGGCCATAACGGCCTCCAAGGCCGGCAGATGCTCCGGTATTATCCAGTGGCTCCGCCTGGAAATGGATGACAGCGTGGTCTTTGAAAACCATCCGGATCATAACAATCCAGCCTCGGGCTGGCAGCAATGCCTCTTTGTCATGCCGCAACCCGTAGAAGTCACGCCGGGCCAGGTGTTGAACATTACCGCCGCCCATAATCACAACACCCCCTGGTTCTTTTTCCAGGAGTGACAAGCCCAGCTGCACGGCACATCTTGTGCATATAGCTAAGCAGAGGATGCTTGCCACAAAAAAACATGACACCCCTGGTGGTATGGCAAAAAAGAGCTCAGCACAGCTGGTAGGGAGGCCTTTTCAGGTCGGGACCGCTGCAGGGAAGAGCACTTTTTGCCGACCATGCCGGTGGTGCTCAAGTAACTCGGCTATATGGCCAAGGAATATGGTGAAATTCCCGACAACAGGGGGCTGACCTGAAAGGGAAAAAAGTGTGGGGAGAAAAAAATGGATGCCATTAAAAAAGCAGTGTTGTCCTGTCTGCGCGATTGCGGCCCGGATGATAATCTGGAAGCGGCTCTGGCCCGAATAATTGACCGGGAAGGAGATGCGGCCTGTAAGGTTGTTCTGGAGGTGCTCACCCATTTTGATTTTGATATCAGGACAGCGGTGTGCCACTGGCAAGAGATTGTTGCCCATCAGTCCACTCTGATGGAGCTACTTCAGCGACCCGTGACCCTGGCAGTAGCGGTATGCGATTATTTTCAATGGGTGAAAAAAACCAGAGGCTTTCCCAAGCTGGTGGAGGTCTTCCGGTTCGAGGAAATCTGTTACAGAAACCAGCACGACTCTCTCACCGGTCTCCATAACCGGGAATCCTTTGAGGAGGCGCTGATCCATGAAATGGCAAGTGCCAAGCGCCACGGCCATATGCTTTCCCTGCTCTTCATGGATATCGATTCCTTTAAGGTGGTGAACGACACCCATGGCCATCTGGTGGGGGACAGGGTGCTGCGCGCCGTGGGAGAGATACTGCTGGCCAGCAAGCGCGCCATGGATCTGGCGGCCCGTTACGGCGGCGATGAGTTCCTTCTGCTCCTGCCGGATACCGACAAAAGGGAAGCGCTGATCTTGGTGGAAAGAATCCAGGCCAAGGTGGCAGATTATGCCCTGGAAGGGGTTGCCCATCCTTTTGGGATCAAGATCAGCTGCGGCGTGGCAACCTTTCCGGATGATGCCGCCGAGGTCATGGCGCTGAAACAATATGCCGACGATGCCCTCTACCGGACAAAACGAAGCGATAACTCCAGCCCGGCATCAATCCCCTCAGCAGAGCCAAAGGGCCGTCTGTCTGTGAGGCGGCAGCACTCTTGTCCGGGTCGACTTTGTCCGGCTCTTCAGAGCTGATCACCCCATGCAAAGCCTTTTGGCCAGCTTAGGCCGGCAGGTTTTTAGCAACAGCAAGAAGCTGCATGCCGGCATCCAATAGCCCTTCCTGGTCTGCCCGGCAGCCGGGTTGGGCAATTTCTCTCGCCAGGGTCGGGCCCTGGCGCCGCCAAAGAGAAGATGGTGTGTCAGGAAATTAATTTACAAATTTCATGGTGTTATGATAGAAAAATAGAAGAGTTTCAGATTATTACGTGGTGTTGTCGGCCAAGGGCATCATGACAGAGCATCGGCGCCAAAGATCTCATTGGAAGTGCGGGTAAATAAGCAACAGGAGTTCCTTAGATGTCTACAATCAAAGAACTGGCGCGCCTGGCAGCTCTGCTTGTCATGGTCGTGCTGGTGGTAGCCGCCTGCACCCGCCTGAAGGAATCAAGGCCGATTCTGCCCATCCGTGAATATGAAAAGATGCTTGTCGGCAACCTCCATGCCGACTATGTGGGCACCCAGAATTGCCTGGCCGCCTGCCACGCCCATGACCGGCTGCGCCTGGCCTTTGACGCCAGCACCATGGGCGCCCAGCTCAAAAAGGAATCGGGCATGCCCCTGGTGGATTGTGAATCATGCCACGGGCCGGGCAGCATGGCCATCAAAGGCTTGACCCCGGAACGCGTCGCGGCAGATGCGGCCCAGGGCATCCAAACCGCCTGCGACTTTACCACCCTCATCGATTTGAAGGAGCTGCCGGCCCCGGCCCAGTCTCTGGTCTGCCTCAAGTGCCACACCGTCAATGCCACCTTCAATCTGCATAACTGGAATGCCGGGGTGCACGCCTTTAATGAAGTCTCCTGCTTTGAGTGCCATGATGTCCATGCCGGCCCGGACCTGAAGGTGACGCCGCTGGAATCGGGAAAGCTCTGCTTCTCCTGCCATCAGACGGTGCAGGCCCAGTTTTCTCTGCCCAGTCACCATCCGCTGCGGGAGGGCAGGGTGTTCTGCGTTGACTGCCATTCTCCCCATGGCAGCCTTGCCGACCAGGATCTGCTCCGCGACAGCATCAAGGAGACCTGTGTCCAGTGCCATCCGGACAAAAGGGGGCCTTTTCTCTATGAGCATGCCGATGTCACCGAGGATTGCCTCAATTGTCACAACGCCCATGGTTCGGTGAACAGCCGGCTGCTGAAGGCCAGGGAGCCTTTTCTCTGCCTGCAGTGTCATGAAGGCCACCGTATCGACACCAGGGCAGGGGGCAGCATCAGCCCTGAACGGGCCCGGGCCTTTTACAGCCGCTGCACGGATTGCCACTCCACCATCCATGGTTCGGATGTGCCGTCAACCTCTGGGCAGGGAAGGTTCACGCAATGAAACAGCGCAAAGAAAGGATGGTTTCAGCTTTTCTGGCTCTCTTGCTCCTTGCCGGCCCGGCTGCTTCCGGCTGGGGGGCAGAGGCTGATTCCACCGCTAGAGGGCCTGATGCCTCGGCTGTCTCTTATGAGACAGAAGGAGATTTCTTCCTGGGCTACAGATGGCTTGAAGAGGATTCCCGGCAGGCGTCCAGATACCTCTATCCCCATTCCGCAGCCACCTTTGGCCTCAATCTCATTTCCTGCCCCTTGCCTTACCGCTACCACCTCCACTCTGAATTTCTCAGCAGCCATGATCTATACTCGGACGCGGGTTTCGCCTATAGAGATCTGGTCTTGTTCCGGGACATCCTGGTGGGGGTGCACCACAATCTCGACCATTTCAACTACGGCTATCCAGGTGAGCCCGGTGCCCTCAGCTACACGGACCGCAATCCCGGCGACAGCTATGAAACCGATTTCTTGAGCAATCTGGCGTCGCTCAGGGTCAAGGCCCCTGATTTCCCCATGCACGCCTTTGTGAGGCATCGTTATGTCCAGCAGGAGGGCACCATCCAGCAGCGCTTTCAGCTGGGTGATTTCGACCAGCTCGACCTGGTTTCGCACTCCCGTGATATCAATTGGAAATCCAATGCCATTACCCTGGGGGCAAACAGCCATGCCGGGCCCCTGGAAATTGAATATGCCTATGACAAGGCCCGTTTCAAGCCGGGATCATCCAGTGTCCTCTATGATTTTTATCCAGCCGGCACGGACAGGCCCGCCGACATCTATCCCCACAACGTCATGGCCGAAACCGAATCCTCGGGCCACACCATCAAAATGCATTCCTCCTATACCGGCGGCATCGTCACCGGCGCCACCCTCAGCAACCTGAAGAAAAAAAACAACTACAGCCAGGTGGAGTCCACCACCTGGAAGGGCGCCTTTGATTTCAGATGGATCCCGGACCCCCAGGTCGGCCTATTCTTAAAATACCGGCATAAAACCCTGGACATGGACACCCCCGGCGCCGTCACCCTCACCGGCCTGGCCAACAGCCTTACCTATCCGGTGCGTCCCGGCATTTCCACCAATGAAAATGTCTTCACCCTCTCCAGCCGTTACCGGCCATCTACCCTGATGGCCATCCTGGCTGCCTACGACTTTTCCCATCTCCAGCGCCATGACGTGGACCAATGGCTGGTTTTGCCCGAGCAAAGCCGCATCCACACCTTTAATCTCACCAGCCATGTCAGGCCCACCAGAAAGGTGAAGATGAAGGCAACCTATGAATACAAAGATTACGACAATCCCTCCTATAACAGCACCCCGGATTCCTCTCACACCCTGCGCCTCACCACCTCCTGGACTCCCATCCCCCGGCTCAACCTCTATCTGCAGTATCTCCTGGCCGAGACCCGCCGCGACTCCCTGGTGTATCTCAACAGCGAGTCGGCTGTGGAGGTGGAGGGCGGCGGCAGGGACGGGCGGCGCGACCAGTTTCTGGTCAGCCTGACCACCCAGTTGGCGGAACAGCTCTCACTGTCTGCCAGCTGGTATTATCAGCGCTGGGATGTGGAACAGGACCTGGCCTACGGTAACGCCTCCAGCGGCGATCTCCCCTACCTCGATTACGGGGTGCCCTATACCGACGAGGCGAACTCCTTTGCCCTCTCCCTCACCTATCGGCCCCGCCAGGACATCCGTTGCAGCGCCGGCATCACCTACACCCTCATTGAGGGGAAAACCGGCTATACCGATGTGGTGGGCGATGCCACTTTTGATCTTGCCTCGTTCTCCCCCCTCAAGGCCGAGGAAACAGAACTCTCTCTGACCCTGGCCAAAAAGATTTCCAGGGCCTGGGAGCTTTCCCTCAGCTCCTATCTCGATATCTACAACGACAAGATAGACGATTCCCTGGACGGCCAGGCCTTCACCACCACCCTCCAGGTAAAAAGGTATTTTTAGCGTGCCCATCTTCGCCAAGCTGATGCTCCCCATATTGCTGGTTGTTTCCTGGGCCCTGACCGGGCCGGCCGAGCTGTGTGCTGCGGTGCGGATCGGTGTGGTCATGACCGGTGATATTCCTTATTACAGCGAAATGCACGAAACCTTCGTGGCAGAGCTCAGCCGGCAGATCGGCGCCACGGAAAAAGTCGAGTTCCTTGTCCAGAAGCCCTTTCCCAATTCCATCTCCTGGAGCAATGCGGCCCGCAAGCTGATCGCTTTTGACGTGGACCTCCTGGTTACCTATGGCTGGCCGGCCACTGCCGCGGTTCTGCATGAAAAAAGCGCCATTCCCCTGGTCTATGCCGGTGTGCATGCGCCGAACCACGCCGCCCTGGCCGGCAGGAATGCCACTGGCTGCGGCTTTAAGGTGCCGCTCTCCAGCATTGTCCGCTACCTCAAAAACCTGAAATCCTTTCAGACCCTGGGGGTTCTCTTCAGCAGCGTTGAGGAGGATTCGGTCCGTCAGTACGAGACCATAAAGGTCCTGGCTGCGCGGCAGGGTATCCAGACCCAGAAAATCGACATACGATCGCGTTTCGATCCGGAGCAGCTCAAGGCGATCCCTGCGGACGCCGTCTTCATTGCCGCCAGTTCGCTGGCCCATCTCTGGATTGAGGAGATCCTGGCGCTTCTTTCCGAGCAGCAGATACCGGCCGCCGACATTCTGCCCCACGCCGTGGAGTCCGAGGTGTTGATGACCCTCTCGCAACCGCCCCAGCCCCAGGGGGAGATGGCGGCGGGAATGGCAGCGCAGATCTTGAATGGCGTGGCCCCCGGCAAGATTGCGCCCCATACCTTCCGGGAAACAGAGCTGGTCTTTAATCTGGAGGTGGCCCGCCGCCTGGGAATCAACGTTCCCATCCACCTGCTCATCGAAGCCACCAGGGTGATAGAGTGAAGATGAAGTCCTGGCGCCTATCTTGCCTGGTGCGGGGGCTTGCCGTTGGTCTACTCCTGTGGGGGCTGCTGCCCGCGGCCCTCGCCCCGGCCACTGACCAACCCCACGAGCTGTTGGTCGGTATTGAACCGGAGCACAATATCTTCGACCAGATGGAGCGCTATCGTCATTTGGCCGACTATCTCGCCGGCCAGCTGCAAATCAAAGTCCGCTTCACCATCATGAGCCGCTATGGCGAAGGGATCAAGCGTTTCAAGGCCAGAAAGCTGGATGGCGCCTTTCTGACCCCCTATCCCACCAACAAGGCGCTTCAGGAGTTGGATCTGGAGCCCCTGGTCCATCCGGTGGGTCTGGATGGTGATTTGACCTCCCAGGGCTATATCTTTGTGCGCCAGGATTCCGCCATCCGCGGCGCTGATGATATGTATGGCAAGAGTATCGTCTTTGTTGATCCGGCGACCATGGAGGGATATCTTTTTCCCCTCGCCTATCTGCTTCGCCACGGAATGGACGACCTCAGCCGGGATTTCAGCCGCTTCTATTTTGCCGGCAGCCATGCCTCTGCCATCCTGGCGGTTCTGGACGGCAGGGCGGATATCGGCGCCGCCAAAAGCACGGTGTTCAACCGTTTGGCCGATGAGGACAATTCTATCCGCCAGGAGCTTTTCATCCTCGGCCGCTCGCCGGCGGTTCCGGAAATCACCCTCTGCCTCCGCAAAGAGCTTGATGCGACACTGCGGAGCCGGCTCACCACGATTCTTCTGACCATGGACCAAAACAGCCAGGGCCAGATGGCCCTGAAGCGCTTCAAGGCGCTGCGCTTTGTCAAGGCCATGGCTGCGGAATTCTCCAAAGTAGCGGCCCTGGAGGAGGAGGTTCGGCCGCTCCTGAAGGAGGCGGGGAAGAGAGAATGAAGAAAAAGATCCTCATTTCTTTTCTGGTGCTCTTTCTGGTCTTTGTAGGCGGGGTTATCATCACCCTGCATGTCATCGATAAAACAACGGAAAATCTCACTGCCCTGCTGCTGCTCCATAAGGTGGAGGTGCTTCGTCAGGACCTGGTCATCAATGTCCAGACCGTGCAGTCAAATCTCTATACCACGGGCACCTCTTTCGGCAAGGAACTGGACATCATCGTTGATAATGTCCTCACCCTGCACAACCGGGCCCAGACCTGCATGGAGTGCCATCATGAACCACCGGTGGAAAAGGAAATACTGCAGCTCCAGGAACTTATAGAGCAGTACAAAGAGGCGCTCAGCTACTTCATAACCTCCTCGGCCGATCCCCAACGGATCATGCGGCTGCAGACCTTTGCGGCCGACATCGGCGACCAGATCATCGATAAGTCGCAATGGATGGTCATGAGCGCCAACCACGCCCTGCGCAACAAAACCACCGCTGCCATGGCAGAGGTGAGCGGGGCCAAAAAGATTCTTTATGCCACCCTCTTTTTCTCCTTTCTGGTGGGCATCGCTATTTCCCTCTATTTCATTAAAAGTATCACCGGCCCGGTGGCTGAGCTGCTCGCTGCCACCCGGAAAATCAAGAAAGGGGAACTGGAATATCAGATTGAGAAAAAACTGAAGGATGAGTTCGGCGAGCTGGGGGGCGCCTTCAATGAGATGGCCCTCTCCCTGAAAGAACAATGCAACAGACTGCAGGAGACGGAACGCCTGGCCGTGGTGGGGGAACTCTCCGCCGGCATGGCCCATGAGATAAAAAATCCCATGGCCGGCATCAAGGTCTCCATGGAGGTCCTCAGCCGTGATTCCCCTCTTAATCCGGAGGACAAAGAGATTCTCAGGCGGGTCATTGATGAAATAGACCGGATCACCGGTCTGCTCAAAGGGCTGCTTAACTATGCCCGGCCACCCAAACCGCAGATGATTTCCCTGGATGTCAATCAGGTGCTGGAAACCACTCTGAAATCGGCGCGCTTTGCCCTGCGGACGCCGCGCCACAAGAAGGCAGAGAAGGTTGAAATCGTCAAGGATCTCAGTGCCGACCTGCCCCACATTGTGGCTGATCCGGGTCAACTGCAGCAGATTTTCCTCAATCTTATCCTCAACAGTGCTGACGCGGTGGCTGCCTCCGGCGAGACGCAGGGACTCATCACCATTGAGACTCGGTTGCTTGCCGGAGGCTGGGTGCAGATCCGCTTTATCGACAACGGCCGGGGTATTGATCCCGATTCCTTTGACAAGGTATTCAATCCTTTTTTTACCACCAAGTCTCAGGGAACCGGTCTGGGGCTGGCCATTACCAAGCGCCTGGTGGAACAGCACAACGGCGGCAGTATCACGGTGACCAACAACCCGGCCGGCAAAGGAGCGGTATTCACCATCATCTTCCCCTCAGAACAGGATAACAGGGGACAGTCCTGACAAAGAGCGGCATCTGGTTGTCAGGACCCGGTCCGGTACCCGCTTTAAAAAAAAGGTGGTTTTGGCGGCCACCTCTTTGCATAATAGGGGTAGGCCCTTGCTTGACGCAGCAGGGGAGTGCTACCCATTTATACCCAGGAGTTAGATCATGCCTAAGGCAAAGCACGGAAAATGTGAAGAGTGCGGCAGGAATTATGAGGATATTATTGAGATCTGCGGCCATTGCGGCTATGCCCCCCATGGCACCTTCATGAAGGAGGAAAGCGACCCCTTCTGGAAATGCGGGGAGTGCGGCCGTACTGTTCAGGCCCCCACGCCCCCGGAAAAATGCCCGAGCTGCGGTGAGGTGTGCGATTTCAAGAACATCACCTGCTATGAGCCGGAATGCGGCGGGCCGGGCAATATTGATCCGAAACTGTAAGGTCAGTAAAAAAGGTCGGTGAGGGCAAAACGTTCCCCGTCAAAGAGTCCCAGGTCGGTGATCTTCAGCGCCGGGATCACGGGCAGGGCCAGAAAGGCCATGGTCATGAAGGGTGTCCGCAGTAGACAGCCGTTTTCCCGGACCTTATCCTCCAGGGCGCTGTAGCCTGCGGCCATCTCCTCGCAGCTCCCCAGGCCCATGAGACCTGCCACCGGCAGCGCCAGCCGCCACTCCTCCTCCCCATGCACAAAAGTGATGCCGCCGCCGCCATCGCTCAGCAGATTGATGGCCCGGGCCAGATCCGTGTCGTTGCAGGCAACGGCAATGATGTTGTGGGAGTCGTGGGCGATGGAGGAGGCCATGGCCCCCTGCTTGAGGCCAAAGCCGCGGACAAAGGCGAGGGCAGGGGGAGCGGGCTGGTAGCGGTTGTGGACG
Organism: Desulfurivibrionaceae bacterium; assembly: GCA_031581485.1. GTDB lineage: Bacteria > Desulfobacterota > Desulfobulbia > Desulfobulbales > SURF-16 > BM506. Next base: position 13,209 of record JAVLBA010000059.1, read on the forward strand.
ACGATCTTCAGCAGGTCCACCCGGGGATCAGCCTCCACAACGGTGCTGCCCGCAGGCACGGCAAAGCGACCCTTACCGGTGACCAGCTGGCCGTCCGTCACCTCGATCACCTTCAGCTGCGCCCCCCGGGCCTTGACCTGCAGCTCCTCCACCTGGAGGGGGGCAGCCTGGCAATGGTTGAGGGGCACGGTCCGGCCGCCGGCAAAGAGGGGCCGGCCCCCTTTGCTCACCGCCTCGCCGTTGATCCAGGTGGCGCCCACCCTCATCTCGCTCAGGTCATCGATGATGATGAAGTCGGCCGGATCCCCCTTTTGCAGCAGCCCCACATCCAGATCATAATGGCGCACCGGATTAACGCAGGCGCCTTGCAGGATATCGAAGAGATTATGGCCCAGGCCCAGGGCCTTTTTGACCAGCAGATTGATGTGGCCGCGGGCCAGGTCTGCTGGTTTCAGGTCATCGCTGCACAACATGCACTGGCCGGGATGGCTGGTGATGAGGGGATGGAGGTCCGCCAGGTTGGCGGCGCTTGAACCCTGGCGCAGCTGGATATACAGGCCCAGGGCCAGTTTCTCGTAACACTCCGCCAGGCTGAGGGCTTCATGGTCGGTGCTGATCCCCGCCGCCACATAGGCGGCCAGCGCAGGGCCGCGCAGGCCAGGGGCGTGGCCGTCTATCTTTTTGCCCCTCTGGGCTGCCGCCGCCAGTTTGGCTATTACTTCCGGCTCCTGGCTGATCACCCCCGGGAAATTCATCATCTCCGCCAGAAAGAGGATGTCGGGGCGGTCCAGCAAATCGGCCACATCTGCGGCCGAAAGGCGGGCCCCGCTGTTTTCAAAGGCAGTGGCCGGCACGCAGGAGGGGGCGCCGAAAAAGAATTTCAGCGGCACCTGGCCGCCGCTTTTGATCATCAGATCAATCCCTGCTACGCCCAGGACATTGGCGATTTCGTGGGGGTCAGCCACCACGGCCACGGTGCCGTGGCACACCGCCTTCATGGCAAAGGCGGCCGGGGTGAGCAGGGAGCTTTCAATATGGATATGGGCATCGATGAGCCCCGGCAGGATAAAGGGGCCGGTGACCGTGGGGTCGGGGACAATGTCGACAATCCGGCCCTGGTCCATGATTAGGGTCCCTGGGAATTGGCGGCGGGCCACCGGATCAACAATAATGCCGGATATCTTGTGCATCACTGCTTTTTCCTGGCGATATAGACCACATGGCGGCGGCCGCCGCGGCCCGGG
>JAVLBA010000005.1:0-65602 GCA_031581485.1 Desulfurivibrionaceae bacterium
GCGGAAATTATTGGCCTTTTCACCAATCCGCTTCCCTGCCCCTCCTCTTCATCCTCACCGCCTCCATCTTTTTTTGCCTGTGGATGGGGCTTTCCAGCCCGATCGCCTCCCATCTTGACTTTCGGCATGCTCCTTGCTTTGTAATTTTAGCAAAAGGTTTATTTCTTCAAGGGGGGGCAACCGATGACCACGAGAGAGGCAATCAAGATTTTGATCCAGAGCCCTCTTTATTTCAGGCTTGAAGTAAGACAGCGACTCGCACTGGTGCAGGAGTTTTGCAGAAGCCATCTTTTGCCGCTGGGTTAACAGCCCGGCAGGCAGTACCCAGGGCGTGGAGGTGCCTGCCGCCTGCCCAGTGGCCTCTGCCCTTTTATCCCTTCTCCTCCTGCCATGGTTGCCATGGTGAAAAAACACCCTCCACTGAGCGCCGACTCCCACACCTGCCCCCTTCCCCTATCCCTGTGGAGGGGTAAGAGCGTACTGGGCGATTTTCCGCCGCAGAGTATCTTTGGAAATGCCCAGTTCCCGACAGGTCACCATCTTTTTCCAATGATGGCGGCTCAGCGCCTGGGAAATGGCCATCTTTTCCATTTCCGCCAGGGACTTGGGCTTAAATATCCCGAAATCGGCTGTCCCGGCCTCATCCCGGGGAGCAAAGGGTGCCGGCAGATGCTCCGGCCTGATGAGCCCACCGGGACAAAGAATAAAGGCATATTCGATAATGTTCTGCAGTTCCCGCACGTTACCTGGGTAGGTGTGATTCATAAGTTGGCGCAGCGCCTCTTCGGAGACTCCGCCGATATCTCTGTTCTGCTCGATGTCCAGCTTCTGCACGAAATGGTCGGCCAGCATGGGCAGATCCTCCATACGCTCCCGCAAAGAGGGCAGTCTGATTTTCACCACATTGAGGCGATAGAAAAGGTCATCCCGAAAAGTGCCGGCCTGCACGCAATCCTCGAGATCCTGGTTGGTTGCCGCCACAATCCGCACATCGGCGGTGAGGGAGTGACTGGAGCCCAAGGGTTCATAAGATTTATTCTCCAGAACCCGCAGCAGCTTGACCTGCATGGCCGTGGAGATGTCACCGATCTCATCCAGAAAGAGCGTGCCGCCCGCAGCCGCGGCAAAACGGCCCTCCCGGTCTTTTTTGGCATCGGTAAAGGCGCCAGCCATGTGTCCAAAAAGTTCCGCCTCCAGCAGGGTATCGGGCAGGGCCCCACAGTTGACGGCCACGAAAGGCCCCTTGCTCCGGCCACTCATATCGTGGAGAGCGCGGGCCACCAGTTCCTTGCCCGTGCCTGAGTCGCCCAGTATGAGCACATTACTGCTGCTCTTGGCCACCTGAGGCATGATAGCGAAGATCTTATGCATGGCCGGGCTCTTGCTCAGGATATCCCGCAGGGAGTTACGGCGAAAAAGGCGCTGCTGCAGATAAGTAACCACCCGCAGATCGCGGAAGGTTTCCACACCGCCGATCAGGTTGCCCTGATTGTCATACATGGGGGCAGCGCAGATGCTCACCGGGATCTTTTTTCCCTCACTGTTCTGGATCTCGATACAACGGTTGGTTTCCGACTTGCCCGTGCACATACTATGGGCGATGGCGCAGGTCTCGCCGCAGATACTGGCATGGAAAATATCACTGCAGAACTTCCCCAAGGCCTCGGCCACGGGCACCCCGGTGATTTTTTCGGCGGCCTTGTTAAAGGAGGTAATCCGCCAACGGGTATCCACGGTAAAGACACCATCAGCAATATTATCCAGAATCAGCGACCTGGAGAGCAGGGCATTGACATTCCGGAAGACCTGGACGCCGCCGGCCATCTGCCCCTGGGAATCACGCAAGGGTGCCGCACTGATGGTGGCGGCAATGCGTTTGCCGCTGGCATGGGTGATGAAAACAGATTTGTTTTCCAGGGGCTTGCCCTTGATGATGCTCTGGGCCAGGACACAATCATCGCCGCAGGAACTGGACTTAAAAACCTCCCGGCAGGGTCTGCCAATGGCATCTTCCTGGCGCCAGCCCGTGAGTTTTTCCGCGGCCCGATTAAAAGAGGTGAGCCGCCATTGCGCATCAACGCTGAAGATGCCATCCACGATGCTGTCCAGAATGAAGCGGAAGGGTGCGAAGCTTTCGGAGGAGGCCTCAGAGGGGAGGGCCCGGCAGATGGTGGAGACCGGAACGCACCAGTCGTTTTGATCGGCAAAGACCAGACCACATAACTGCTTCTGGTCGTCCAGTGCCTTGACCCAGCGGACTTCAGCGCGCACCACATGCTCGATCAAGACGCTGTCCTCTGGCCACAATTCGACAATCATCCTGGGCTTCAGGGGAACCCCCGCCGCCATTTCCACCTGAAGGCCACAGGGATGGAGATTCCGGCTCACCGCCGGCCAGACCGCACGGGAGTGGTTGTCGCGCAGATGAAAAGAAAGGTTGAGCTGCGCCCTGGCCAGGGAGCGTCTTTTCCTGTGCATGCCCTTGCTGTCCATGTTCACTCTCCCTATTGCCCTCCTCAAGAAACGCACCGAAAAGACGTTTCCCTCTCTAAAAAGGCTTGCCCGGGCAGAGGTTTCCCCTGATCGCCCGCCGTTTTCCAGCCACCGCTCCACCATGACAGGGAGGCAAGAATCGGGCCATGATGCCCTTCAAAAGCGGCCACCAAAAAGGATTTGCCCCTCTGCCGCGCCAGGCACGGCTCCTGCTTTGCCCCAACCAGAGCTGCCTGCAAAGCAGTGGCCCTTTTCCCCTCCAGGCAGATGAAAAAAGAGGATTCTTTGGCGGCAGATGGGCATTCCACCAATTACCCCCTGGCTATTTCCCCATATCTGCCAACCTGCCCCGACCGCGACCCAACAAAAAGAGATCCCTGTCCGCCGGAGAGGGAAGGGGGCGGGATCTGGGAAAGGAAAAAAATGTTGCCTATCGAGCCTGATAGGAGATCATCTCAGCGGTGAAGCTGCCGACAAGGACCTTGCTGGAGAGCTTGAGCGGTATGCGGCGCTCATCAGCACTCATCCAGATAAGGATATGGGCATCCGGGCTCTTTTTAAAGACACCGCTCACTTTTTTGATATCAGGCTCCAGCAAAAAGGTTTCATACGACTTCCCCTCAAGGGTGAGGATCCGACGCCCCCGGTTTTTCAACTGGCCCATTACACTCTTTTTGCCGTCCGTGATCGGTCTCGCCACCTGGTTCAGCTGAGAAAAATCAAGGTGGCGGCAATAATAGAGCACGGAAAAGGGATCAAAGGTGCCGGGCGGGATGGCAATGGGAGCGCGCCCCCTTTTCTGGTCGAGCTTATAGTAGCGGGCGGTCTGTTTTTCCAGGTCAAAATACACCGCAATATCCCGCTTAGAGGGGCCTTCCCGCTCTTTTTTGCGGTAATGGAGCGAGGAATGCAGAGCCATATCCGTAAAGCCGTCAATAGTCTGCCGGACCTTGTAAAAGGTGTCGAGGAAGCGGTTCGTGCGGACGCGCAGCCGGAAATGGCGGGCCAACTGCTTATCAATGGTGGTGGGGGGCAGCACCTCAAGGACCGCCTGGCCGGCCGGGATTACCCCCCACTTGAGCTGATAGGTGATTTTCTCACCAACCTCAAAAGGCAGGTCCTCTGCGGCCTGACATCTCCCGGCCGGGAAAAAGAGCAGCAGGCCAACAAAGAGGGCCAGCACAGGCCCCAGGCGCCCCCTACCATAACGTCCTGGCAATACCAACCACCGCGTCGCCGGAATCCTGCAGAGGTCCCAGGGGCTTTTTTCTAAGGGAGGTTTCATTGACATGGGGCTTGCCGCCCCATAATTTATAGACCACAAAATCATTATGAACAACAAAGAGGGCATGAAACTGCCAGCCGTTGCGGTTAGTTTTGCGTTTGAAACCAAAGAGATCAAGAAAGACATTGCCTCTGCGCTCCGAGTTGAGGTCCTGGACCGTTATATCATAGGCCAGGCAGCCATTTCTCGCCTCCAGGCACTCCAGGATCCCGGGGTCCAGATCCTCTTTTTGTATGGCCTGATTGGGCATGAAACGCGCCATGATATCGAGATAGGTGAGGATCTCCATATTGGCCATGGAAAAGGGATCAAAACCAAGCCCCTGCAGACCTTCCATGTCTGTTTCATAGACCTCAATCTGATCAAAGGCGTGCTTGGCCCCGGCAAAGCTGTCCCAGGGCGACCTGATGGTATCCCTGGTGGTGGGCAGCAGGGTGCCGCCACAGCCATGCAGCAAAAGGAGCAGCAGGCCCATAACCAGGCCGCATCTCTGTTTTATCATGGGCACCTACCCACATCTCTCACGAAAAACTCCCTCATTACTTGATAGTATATAATATCCAGCCATGACTTACCCCATATTATTATCAGGTTAATAGCAACCATGCCAAGGGCCCTTTTCTTTGCCCTTCTCCTTGACTCTCCACCATTCAGCTTTAACTTGTAAGAATAATTACTAAGATAGCCACGCCCCTGCCATCCATCTCCAGACAGGACAAAAAAGCCATGCAAGGCAAGAGAATCGAAGAACATTTCATTGAAACTGAGCCCTATTACCGGGTGCAGGGCCAGGAGCTCACCATTGCCCTGGCTGCCCATCAACACAAAATCCCCCTGCTCCTCAAGGGTCCCACCGGCAGCGGCAAGAGCCGCTTCATGCAATACCTGGCCTGGAAGCTGGGGCGGCCCCTGATCACGGTCTCCTGCCATGATGACCTCTCCACCAGCGACCTGGTGGGCCGCTACCTCATCCGCGGCGGCGAGACGGTGTGGCTGGACGGCCCCCTCACCCTGGCTGTGCGTCACGGCGGCATCTGCTATCTTGACGAGATTGTCGAGGCCAGAAAAGACACCACCGTGGTCATCCATCCCCTGGCCGATGACCGCCGCGAACTCCCCATCGAAAAAAAAGGGGAAATCCTCAGCGCCCCGCCGGAGTTCATGCTGGCCCTCTCTTACAACCCGGGCTACCAGTCCGTGGTCAAGGACCTGAAACCCTCCACCCGGCAGCGTTTTATCGCCCTTGAGCTGGCCTATCCCAGCCCGGACATTGAGGCGGAGATCGTCCAGCATGAGGCCGGGGTGAGCCGGTCAGAGGCGGAGAAACTGGTGCACCTGGCCGAGATGACCCGCAGCCTGGAGGATGCCGGCCTGCAGGAAGGGGCCAGCACCAGACTGCTCATCCATGCCGGCACCCTGATCAAAAGCGGCATTCCCCCCCGCCAGGCCTGCAAGGTGACCATCAGCGAGACCCTGAGCGACGACCATGAGCTGGTGGCCGCCATTGATGAAATGATCAGCTCCCTTTACTGAGCAGCATGCCTTCTTCTGCAGATCATACCATCCTCGCCAGGGTGACGGCCATCATCCCGGAGAGCGAGCTCAACAGCTGGGAACAGGAGGAGCTGGTGGAGTGTCTGGCCCCTCTCTCCGGTCGCCAGCAGGAGTTGATCCTCCACCAGATCTCGGTGATCTGGCCGGTGAGTCACTCCCTCTGCCTGGCCTTTTTGGAGGCGGCAGAGCCGGCCTTGGCCTGCCTGGATGCCGAGCAGTTTGCCGCCTGGGTCCGGGCCATTCTCCACCGCTATGAGGCCCGGGGCCTCCAGGAGGCCCGCCGTTTCATGGCCGACCTGGAGAGCCATTTCATCTGCACCCTCAAGGGCCAGAGCGGTCTTCTCCTCTCCACCATCAAGAAGCGCCTGGATCTCTATCTGCGCGGCGTGGCAGGCCGCCCCTTTGTCCTGGAAGAGGCGACTCTGCCCGGCACGGACACCGCCGCCATTTTTCTCCCCAGAAACTGCACCCTTTTTGGTGATGATGATGCCAATTTTCTGGTCTACAAATTAATGGCCTCCCTCCAGTGGGCCTTTGTCCGGGTCAATCTTTATTGTCATGAGGTGCCTAACGAGCAGGAGCTTTTCCGCAAAGTGGCCCGGCCAGGGTCTGTCCCTCCGGACCAGCCTGTTTTCCTGAACCGATTTTTCAATCTCTTTTCCCGGCCCGGCCGGGCCAGGGCCATCTACCATTTCCTCCAGACCTTTAGCGCCCTCTGCTTCCTGCAAAAAAAGCTGCCCGGACTCATGGCCGACAGCACCGCCTATTTCCAGAGCGTTGCCGCCGAACGGGCCGCAACCATGGAGCCCCAAAGCCTCCTGGCTGGCGAGTATGGCTTTCTTCTGAAACAGCTCAGCCGCAATCTGCCCCTGGAACTTCCTCCCGGCCCCTGGCGCCGCCTCTGTCACCCCGCGTCCTGGGATGATTCCGGCCAAATCTTTCTGGATACCGCCCGCATCTACGCCCTCTGGGAAGAAAAACCGGACCAGGAGGTGGCCAGACCGCCCTGGTTCCAGGGCACTTTGCAGGTGGAAGCAGCCCATGCCCGGCGCCTGGCGCGGCGCCAGGAGGTGGAGCAGCAATTTATCGAGGCCCTGGCCATCCGCATCCTGCCCGCCCTGGCCCGAAAAAAGGAGGCGACCCAGGCCCCAGAGGCAACCCCGGCTGAAACTCCGCAACAAGCCGACAGTGCCGCCGACCTGAGCCTTCGCCTCCCCACCCCGCAGAACGAGCCCGAGAAAACAGGGCCCGACCATAACCAGGTGGTGCGCCATATCCGCCTGGATGATGAAAAAATAGGGCTGGACAGCAAACTGCAGGAACTGGGCCGGGAGATCATGGATGATCTTGGTCACCTGCCCCAGCTCTATCTGGACAGTGCTGAAAAAATGGCCGCCGGCCGCAGCTATGCCCCGAATCTACAGACCGCAGGTCCAGAAGGCGCACCCCTCCTCGGCACCAATCTTTACGATGAATGGGATTTCCGGCGCCAGGGCTTTCGCCATAACTGGTGCCGTCTCCTGGAAAAGGAGATCCAGCCCTGCGGCGGCACCTTCATCGCCGCCACCCTCAATCAACAGCGAGGGGTCATCAAACAGCTCAAGAGACAATTTGAGCAGATGCGCAGCCACCCTCGCTTTCTGGGACGGCAGCGGGACGGCGATGACATCGACCTGGATGCCCTCACCGAGGCCGTGGCTGATCAGCGGGCCGGCCTGCCCCCCTCTGAACGCCTCTTTGTCCGCCAGCTCCGGGATCAGCGCGATATCGCCGCCCTCTTCCTGGTGGATATCTCCTCTTCCACCGAAGGCTGGGTGGGCAAGGCGATCAAGGAGTCCCTGCTGGTCATGGCCGAGGCCATGGAGAGCCTGGGCGACCGCTATGCCATTTACGGCTTCTCGGGCATGCGCCGCACCCGCAGTGAGGTCTTCAGAGTCAAGGAGATGGACGAGCCCTATACCGAGACCGTCCAGGGTCGTATTGCGGCCCTCAGCCCCAAGGAGTATACCCGTATGGGCCCTCCCATCCGCCATTTCAGCAAAATGCTGGCCACAGTGGAGGCCCGGGTCCGGCTGCTGATCATCCTCACCGACGGCAAGCCGGAGGATTATGATGACTACAAAGGGGAGTATGCCATTGAAGATACGCGCCACGCCCTGGTGGAGGCCAAAAACAGCGGCATCCATCCCTTCTGCCTCACCCTGGACACCAAGGCGCCAGAGTATATATCCCACCTCTTTGGCGCCGCAAACTATCTGGTTATAGATGACGTCAAAAAGCTGCCCAGGCGCCTGCCTGATATGTACCGACTGCTCACCAGCTGATCTTTCTTAAGCAATGCCTCCTCCTCCCTCCAGAGTATCTTTCTTTGCAGAGTTCCAAAAAATCAGGCCGCCTCCTGCCCGGCCAGAAAACATTTGTCTTCCGCTTCCTCTTTCTTATACACTTTTTCCAATGGCTGGCTGCGACAAGAGGAGAAGAGAATGCTTATTGGTGTGCCCACGGAGATCAAGGAGAAAGAGTATCGGGTCGGCATGGTGCCGGCCGGGGTCAAGGCCCTGGTCCAGGCCGGCCACGGCGTCCTTGTCCAGCAAGGGGCCGGGACGGCCAGCGGCATCCCGGACCAGGAGTATGCGGGGGCCGGCGCCTCCCTTGTTGCCGAGGCGGCGGCAATCTATGGCAGCGCCGATCTCATCATCAAGGTCAAGGAGCCCCTGGCCCAAGAAGTGGCCTTGCTACGCCCGGGCCAGATTCTCTTCACCTATCTCCATCTGGCGCCGGCACCGGAGCTCACCGACAGCCTGATCACCAGCAGGGTGCGGGCCGTGGCCTATGAAACCGTGCAGCTTGACAACGGTTTTCTGCCGCTGCTCTCCCCCATGAGCCAGGTGGCCGGCCGCCTGGCTATCCAGGCAGGGGCCCGCTTTCTGGAAAAGGAGGCGGGCGGGCGCGGTGTTCTGCTGGCCGGGGTCCCGGGGGTTGCTGCCGGCCACGTCACCATTCTGGGCAGCGGCACCGTGGCCACCAACGCCGCCCAGATGGCCCTGGGCCTGGGGGCCCGTACCACCATCCTCGGCCGCAACCTCAAGAAGCTGGCCGGGCTTGACGCCCTTTTTCAGGGCCGTCTCACCACCCTGGCCCTGAACCGGCATAATATCGAAGAAGAACTTACCAAGGCAGACCTGCTGGTGACCGCCATCTACGTGCCAGGCAGCCGTCCCCCGCAACTGGTGAGCCGCAAGATGCTGGGCCTGATGAAAAAAGGCGCGGTGATTGTGGATGTGGCCATCGACCAGGGAGGTTGCCTGGAAACCTCCCGTCCCACCAGCCACAGCGATCCTGTCTTTGAGGTGGACGGCATTCTCCACTATTGCGTGGCCAATATGCCGGGGGCAGTGCCGTGGACCTCCACCTTTGCCCTGACCAATGCCACCCTGCCCTATTGCCTGGCCATGGCCGACCACGGGCTGGAGACGGCGGCCCGGCAAGACCCCGCCCTCTTCCGGGGCATTACCCTCTTTGACGGGCAGCTGGTCAGCCGGCAGGTGGCGGCGGCGCAGAACAAGAGCTGGCAGCCCCTGGAATTCCAAAAATGACAGCCCCGGCAGCGGAGCTGGAAGGCAACAGGGAGCAAACTATCCACCAGAGGAGGAGCTTATGAGCGAAGAAGGAAATACCGGCTGCGCCAGATCTACGGGGGGCCTTGTCGGTGAAGAAGAGGAGTTACAGCAGGATCAACCAGCAGCTCATCAAGCCAAGGAGGCCCAAACAATGTTAATGGTCGGCAAAAAGGTGCCTGATTTCTCGGCCCCGGCATATCACCAAAACACCTTTACCCATGTGAAACTCTCCGATTATCTCGGCAAATGGGTGCTGCTCTGCTTCTATCCCGGCGATTTCACCTTTGTCTGAGCAACCGAGATTTCAGCGGTCGCTGAAAAATTCCCCCAATTTCAGAAACTGGGAGTGGAAATCCTCTCCATGAGCATCGACAGCATGTTTGTCCATAAGATGTGGAATGATGATGAGCTGGCCAAGATGGTGGAAGGCGGCGTGCCCTTCCCCATGCTCTCGGATGCCGGCGGCAAGGTGGGCGCGGCCTACGGCGTCTATGATCCGGATGCCGGTGTTGAGACCAGGGGCCGTTTCATCATTGATCCCGATGGTGTTCTCCAGGGCTATGAGGTCCTCACCCCGCCGGTGGGCCGCAATGTCAACGAGACCCTGCGCCAGGTCCAAGCCTTCCAGCTGGTGCGCGACAGCAAGGGCAGCCAGGCCACCCCTTCCGGCTGGATGCCCGGCAAGGCCACCCTGCAGCCCGGCATCAATCTGGTGGGCAAGGTCTGGCAGGAGTGGAAGACCAGACAGGCCTTTGAATAGGAGGTCCCCAAGGGCGGCAGCTCCGGCTGCCGCCGGCTAAAGCGGCCCTTCTTTCCAGCACAGAGAGAAAAAAGGGCCTTTTTCAGATCAACATTCTTTTCACCAGGGAAACAGGCATGTCTCCACCATCACCACCACCCAAAACCATACTCTTTGCCTTTAGCGGCAATCCCCTCTGTTTTGTCCATGTCCTGCTCAATGCCCTCGACCTCCATGGCCGGGGAGGAGAGGGGAAAATCGTCATTGAGGGCGAAGCCACCAGGCTGATCGGCGAAATGGCCGCAGACAGCCATTTCCTCCACGCCCTCTATGCAGAAGCCAAAGGGCTGGATCTCATTGCCGCTGTCTGCCGGGCCTGCGCCACCAAGCTGGGCGTCCTGGAGGAAGTCAAGGCGGAAAACCTGCCCCTGGGGGACGACATGCAGGGCCACCCCAGCATGGGCCGCTATTTGGCAGAAGGCTACCAGATCATCACCTTTTAACAGGAAGAAAAGGGCTGTGCCCCCTACGCCACCGCCAGGTTCAGGATATCGGCAATGACCTCCCTGGGGTAGAGATCATCCACCTCCCAGAGCCTGGCCAGGTCAGCGGCATTCTCCGCGATCAGGGCTATATCGGCCCGGGCAATGCCCGCATCCTGCAGACGGACCGGGGCACCGATCTCCTGGAACCATTTTTCCAGGGCCTTGATGCCCGCCTCAGCCCCCTGGAGACCGAAGATCTTGTCGGCAAAGCGCTCGAACTGGCCAGGATGCTGCCTGCTGTACCAGCGCATCCAGGCCGGCATGACAATGGCCAGACCGGCGCCGTGGGCAATATTGTAGAGGGCGCTCAGCGAATGCTCAATCATGTGGTTGGGGAAGGAATAGGGGCCCACACCAGCAGAGGTCAGACCGTTGAGGGCCAGGGTGGCCGTCCACATGAACTCGGCCCGCGCCTCGTAATTGTCCGGCTGGCGTCGGATCACCTCCTGGCTGGCCATCACCGTCTTGACGATGCTCTCCACCATCCTGTCCTGCAGCCGGGATCCCGGCTGCCTGGTAAAATATGCCTCCAGAACATGGGAAATGGCATCCACGGCGCCATAGGCGGAATAATCGGCCGGCACCGAGCAGGTCAGCTGCGGATCAAGAATGGAGACTTGGGGATAGACCAGGGGGGAGGTGAGACTGTACTTCTGGCTACTCTCCTCATTGGTGACCACGCTGTTGCCGTTCATCTCACTGCCGGTGGCGGCCAGGGTCAGGATGGTATAGATGGGCAGCGCGGCCATGACCACCCTGCCGGTGAAATATTGCCAGATATCCGCTTCTGCCACGGCACCCACGGCAATGGCCTTGCCCTCATCAAGCACGGAGCCGCCGCCCACTGCCAGAATGGCCTCCACATCAAGGCTCTTGGCGAGCTCGATGCCCTCTCTGGTATGGGAGAGAACCGGATTGGAGACCACGCCGCCGAACTCGGCAAAAATCACCCCCTGCCTGCCCAGGTTCTCCTTGAGCCGCTCAAGCAGCCCCGACTTCTGGATGGAGCTGCTGCCGTAGACCAACAGCACCTTGCCAATGCCGTCCCGGTTCAGGACCGCACCGATTTCCTCCTCCTTGCCGCGACCAAAAATGATCTTGGTAGGATTATGGAATTCAAAATCATACATAACAGCCTCCTTGTTAAAGATATTCTTCTTAAAAGAGCAGAACTCAGGTCTCAAAAATCTTTTTGATGGCGCTGAAATCCTCATCGGCAAGCCCTGCGGCCCTGGCCTCTTCATACAGTTCCCTTATCCTGCTCCCCATGGGCACTCGGGCCTGGGCCTCATCAGCGGTCTGCGCGATAAAACCGAGGTCCTTGCACATATGCTTCACCGGAAAACCGGGCCCGTACTCCTCCTTGACAAAGAGGGCGGCCTTGGCCTGATAAAATTCGCAGCCCAAGGGACCGGCAAGGAGGACATCAAGGACCTCGGCCGCACTGAAACCGCATTTTTCCCCCAAGGTAACGGCCTCACCCAGGCCTGCCAGCATGATGCCAAGCAGCAGGTTGATCACCATCTTCATGCTGGTGGCCCGGCCCATGATTCCGCAATAAACAACCTTTTTGCCCATGGCCAGCAGATAAGGAGAGAGCGCCTCAAGCCGGGCCGCATCACCGCCGGTCAGGATCACCAGGGAGCCGGCAGCAGCGGCATCCGTGGACCCTGAGACCGGGGCTTCCACCAAGGCCATGCCCTTGTCCTGCAGCCGCCCCAGCAACTGCCGATTATAGGCGGGGGGGACACTGCTCATATTGACGACCACCTCACAGCGCGACCCGGGCCCTGCCAGCCCCTCTTCGCCCCACAAGAGGGCATCAATGGCCTCAGGACCGGTGAGCATCATAAAGACAACCCGGGCCTGCCGGCCCACTTCCAGGGGGGTTGCTGCCGCCACAGCGCCGGGACCTGCCATCCTTGCCGCCTTGGCGGCTGTTCTATTATAAAGCAGAAGAGGGGTACCGGCCCTGCTGAGATTGGCGGCCATGGGCGACCCCATCAAACCAAGCCCTAAAAAACCTACTGTTGCCGTCATGAGATCCTCCAAGAATGTCTTTCTGCTTCTGCTGTAAAAATAAAATTATAGCAGAGAAGAAGGGGGGAATCCCAGCAGCAATTCTTTTTTACGCCTCTGGGGGATTGGGCAGAAGCAGGGAAAGCGCCACGGCAACCAGGGCCAGACAAAAGGCCAGCAGATAACTGGTAGTGAAGCTGCCGGATATCTCGGCCAGGATCCCGGCGATAAAGGGACCCAGTACCTGGCCAAGACCAAGGGCAAAGGTGACAAAGGCAAAGACATGCACGGCCCGCTGCGGATCGACATAATCCCCCACCAGGGCGGCGATGATGGAGGGCACACTCCAGGCCACAATGCCGAAGCAGACGATGGAGAGATAGAGAAAGATATCCCCCATGTTCAGGGCAATAAAGAGATAGGCCAGGGACTGGATGGAAAAAACCAGGACCAGGGCCTGCTTGCGGCCGAATTTATCGGAGATGGTGCCGAACACCGGCCCGGAAAAGAGACTCAAAAAACCGACCCAGGCCCAGAAATTGCCGGCAAGGGCCTCGCTCATCCCCCGTTCCTGGACCAGGGTGGTGACAATGAAAGTGGCATAGATCACATAGGTGAAGCCAAAGAGAAAATAGATGGCCGCGCAATGATACAAAACAGCGGGGCGCACCTGCATGGGCCGGCCCAGGACGGTTTCATAGTGCCCACCCTGAGCGGCATCCCAGCCCACCGGCTGCAGGCCGAGATTCTGGGGACGGTTGCGCAGAACCAGAGAGCAGACCGCGGCCACCGCCAGGACTAAAAGACCCAGGACGCACCAGCTCAGCCGCCAGCCGTTGCTGCTTACGGAATTGAGATAGGGAACCAGATTGCCCGAGATGATAATGGCAAAGCCGCTGCCGATGACCACAAAACCGGCTGCCCTGCCCCGAGAATTACCGGCAAACCAGACTGAGATGAGGGCCATGATGGAGACATTGGCCAGGGCGCTCCCCATGCCGGTGAGAAAATAGAAGAAGGTGATCAGATAGAAATTGCTGGCCCGGCTGATCAGGAGCATGGAAAGCCCCACCAAAAACAAGGCGGCACCGATCACCTTCCTGGCCCCGAAACGCCGGGACAAGCGGCCGCAAAGCAGCACCGCCCCCAGATAGCCGACAAAATTAATTGTGCCGACAAGGCCCATCTCTCCATAGGAGAGCTGCAGGGCCTCAGCCATGGAAGGCAGCAGCATGCCCAGGGCAAAACGACCCAGCCCCAGGGAGGCAAAAACACACAAGGTGCCGGCCGCCACCACATACCAACCATAATGGATGGCCGCTTTTTTATGTTCTTCTCCGCTCATCATGATGATCCACCATAAGGCATGGTGTTGAAAAGACCAGATAAAACGACCCGCCAACAGCAAAGCAGAGGATGCACTCTCGCTTCCAGCGAGGCAGAGAATGCGCAAAGGGCTGCCTGGCAGAAGGGCAGCTTCTGATTCCAGCAAGAGCTCTTGGGGGCAATGGAGGCGGGCGAGGAGCGGTAATGACGATTCCGGCTTCAATTAATTTATTGACACCGCCCTTTCTTTCACCCTACTATTTAAGAATAATTCCTATTAGAAAGGGTGTTGCGGCCTGCCTGTCAATCTCAGCGACAGCAGAGGCAATTCCCTGCTCATGCTGGCGGCCTATAATGACCAGGCCAAAACAGAGGCCATGCGGATAGCAGAGGGTGCCCAGGTGGATCGCCGCAATGATCACGGCCAGCCCCCTCTCTGGGAGGCAGGGGCAGACCTTGACGCGGATAACGGCGGCGGCAAAACAGCGCTCATGTTCGGCCATCGTCCGGTCGTTGCCTATCTTCTTGAGCAAGGTGCCGACCCCGCCTCCCAGACCTTGATGGGCATATCGGCCCAGAGTCCGGCCAAATTTACCGGTGCCTTCCACTCCCTGGGTTCTTTGTTCTCGAAATAGAATGTGTTATAAAATAAGATCAGCTGCTGCTCCTGCCGGCAACCACGGCCATAAAAAAAGAACCGCCCTTCCCCCTACCCAAGAGGAAAAAGACCATGCCCAATTTAAAAGGTACCCAGACTGAAAAAAACATTCTCACCGCCTTTGCCGGTGAATCCCAGGCCCGCAACCGCTACACCTATTTCGCCTCTGCGGCCAAAAAGGAGGGCTATGTGCAGATGTCCGACATCTTCGCGGAAACCGCTGACCAGGAAAAGGAGCATGCCAAGCGTCTCTTCAAACTGCTGGAAGGCGGGGAGGTGGAGATCACCGCCAGCTTTCCGGCCGGCGTTATCAGCACCACCACCGAAAACCTGGCCGAGGCCGCTGCCGGCGAGCACTATGAATACAGTGAGATGTATCCCGGCTTTGCCGAGATTGCCCGCGCCGAGGGCTTCACTGAAATCGCCGATATCTTCATGGCCATTGCCGTGGCCGAGAAACAGCATGAGAAACGTTATCTGGCCCTCAAGGCCAACATCGAGGCAGATCGTGTCTTCCAGCGGCAGGAGACAGAGACTTGGCGCTGCCGTAACTGCGGCTACCTCCACAAGGGCAAGGGGGCGCCGGAAGTCTGCCCGGCCTGCGACCATCCGGTGGACCATTTCGAGCTCCTGGCCGAAAACTGGTAACCCGGCCTGATCCGCACCTGAAAAAAGCCCGGAAACATCGGCGCTCCGGGCTTTTTTCTGACGTTCATCAGGAAGTTAGGGCAGCCGCCGGTCAGGAGCGCTCGTTATGGGGAGGCTTTTCTTGAAATTTTTTAGTTCTTGCAGGTACTTGATAATTCTCGCAAAATTCCCTGACCAACCTATAGCGCTCCACCAAGGTCAGTCGGGTGTAGAGGGGACTCTGCATCAAAATTTGCACAACATCACGAGCATCCATGTCCTTTCTCTCCTGCAGGTTGTCTCAACAGCCATTTTGGGACCCCTGCCTCTTCTGCCAACAGCCCGGCAACAGCTCTCTCCTTCCACATCTTATCAGCACAAGACGTGCCAAACAAGGCGATCCCGCTGTGACCCTCAAAAAAACCCATTTCCAAACAACCTATTACCCTCTGAAGGAGTAAAATCATGGAACTTGCGCACCGAAACTACCATTTAAAACTGCAGGAAATGTGTGATTGTTACCTGGATACCGATTTCAAAAAAAAGCTGCACGACATGGCAAGCCAGGGCTCCGACGACCTGGAAGAGAACGCCATCAAATATCTCGCCCTGGCCATCATGTACACCATCACGGAAAAGGCCGCCAAGCTTTCCCTCCAGAAAAAGGAGGAGAAGGTCACCGTGAAGATAAAGGGGGAGGAAAAGATAACCCTGCCGGCGCCCACAGCTGCCCAGTTTGACAAGATAGTGGAGATCATCCGGGCCATCCTCCATCTGGAGGAGGATACGGGCGAGATGCCTCTGACCATGGGACTGCGCAGCGGCGACATAGAAGTACAGGTCAAGACCAAGCGCAAAGAGGGCAAGGAATCTCTCAAGATAGAATTCCCTCCCCTCTAACCGGGCATGGTTCACCGCCCCCAAGAGAAGGGGTCATGGCCCAGGCGGGGCACCCTTTCAGCCCACCTGGGCTCCGCACTCTTACCGGCCATGCCCCTTCTCTTGCTCAACAAAAAGGACTTCCACGCTCCTCTCACCATCCTCACCCAGGATCACCAGTTGGCCGCTGTCACCGGCAGACTTATTCTTGACGGCGTAGATCAGATCGAATGTATCCAGGAGATCCACACCGTCAAAACGGATGATCCGCTCTCCTTTGGTAATGCCGGCAAGGGCCGCCACTGAGCCGGGCATGACCCCCACCACCAACACCCCCGGCCCCTCTTCTTGCTCAGCCAGCATGACGCCCAACCGCACCCCCGTCTCCGGCAGTATCTCATACTCCTGATAGACCAGATAATCGGCCCGGGGCATGGGGAAGGGGGGCATGGTGACATGCATCCGCTGATGCTCTTTCTCCTTGGGGACCTTGAGGGTGGCGCTGCCGATGATGGTATAGGCCAGGGGCAGACGGCGGAAGACACGGCGCGGAATGCCAAAGCCATATTCCACATGCCAACCACCGGCAATCACCACCATATGCATGGCCGGATGGTGGGCCAGATAATCCGCCACAGAGCGGGCCATGGTCTCATCCCAGATGGTCTGGCGGCGATGGAAACGCTGCACCATCTTACCGCCGGCCGCATGATCCTTGATCATGGCCTCCACCATGGCGCGTTGATAGGGGTCACTCATGTCCATCTCTGGCAGCTCTTCCCGCAGCTCGGGGGCCAACTCAGCCAAAGGCATCAGGCTGGCCTTATTGCCCAGTTCCTTGTCAATGTTGAGGCCGATGATGGCGATCTTGTTATCGCGGCAAAAGAGAAGAATATCCCGGTAATAGGCAAAATCAGAGCCCCAGCCCTCGCTGAACCAGCGGCTCTGCCGCAGAAATTCCTTCTCGGTGAGCTCCCCTGCCACCCACTGATCCAAGGCCTCCTGCTGGCTGGCTGTAAACATCTCCATACCCAGGGCTACCTGGCCCGGATGGCGGCTGGCCATGGCCGCAAGCACAGCAAGCTCCAAACGGTGAGAGGCCGGGTTATCATGGGTCTCCCCCACATAGACCAGGGGCACCTGGGTGGCATTGGTCAGCATCTGGGCCTCACTGACATAAGAGCCTGTAGCCAGATGCAGGATATCACCCACTTGCGGCTCTGTGGCCGGTGGATAGGGCATCTCGCAATTCCACCGGGGTGCGGTGGCACACCCCCCCAGCACCAAGGCAACAACAAGGGCCAGACCGGCGGCCACATTCCTGCCTTTTCTTTTCTCCTTGGCACACATCAGGCTCATATATTCTCCTTTTTTTTGATGATCCCTTTGCATAATCCACCCCGGGCGCCAAGGCCACTGGAAAAAAACCTAGCCCACCATAATAAGAGGCACATAGAGTTCCTCCTCTGAAAAGCCGCCGTGCACACCCCTTTGCCGGAATGTTTTTTCCGTCAAGAGCTGATCCCGGATAATGTAGTTTTCCTTCATCAACAAAACATAGTCGCCAACCCGCTCCTGCAGGCGGGGATCAGCCGCTCCCTTGCCGAAATAGCCCGCTGCGATCAGCTCGCTGCTTTGGTGGAGGGTGCAGGCATGACCCAGATTCCGGGCAATATAGCGCTCAAAGTCGAGACGGCGATGGGCGTGCACATAGCAATAGGCGCAGCGAGGTTCGCCGCACAGAGGCAGGCTCAGGGTGGCGGCAAGCTGCGGATGCTCTTTGAGATAAATGATGTGCTCGGGACAGGTATCAATCAGACCGTGATCGGCAGTGACCACAATCTTGGCGCCGCGCGCCTCCAGAAGGGAGAAGGCATCCCGGCAGCCCTGATCCAGCTCCAGAAAATGGACAGCCGCTTCCATACTAGCCATGCCATGGAGATGGGCCAGACTGTCCAGCTCCGGCCAATAGGCAATGATCAAACCAGGCCTCTGGGGCTCTGCCAGGGCAATAAGAGTGCTGAACATTTCGGCAAGGGTGGCAAAGCCATGGCGGCTGGCCCTGCCGGAGAGGGCTCGGCTATAGGCAGAATCGACAAGGTGGTGCGGCAAGAGGGCATGACAGGGAAGGGGCAGGCTGCTGAGCAGGGAGTCCTGGCCGATGAGCTGGGCCGGGGAAATACCCCTCTCTGAAAAAGAGGGGCCGCCATAGCGGGGCTGAAAGGGCAGAACCGTGGCCACCACCCCCAACTCCTTGAAATAGGTGTGCCAGCCGGTGACGGCGTGCTGCTGGGGAGCAACACCGGTAAAAAAGCTGGTCATCGCCGTTGCCGTGGTGGGCGGGAAGACCGAGGTGAGCCGCCCTTGCCGGTGGCGGCAGAGGAAACTCTCTGGGAAACCCTGTAAAAAAGTGTCCCCCAGCCCATCAAGAATGAGCAGAACCAGGGGCTGATCACCCAGGGCCATGGCACCCAGTTCCACAAGGGGTGCATAGTCATTCTCACCTTGCCCCAGCCCCTGGGCCAAAGAGGAGACCAGATTGACGATGCTGTTGCTATAATCTGGCTTCAGCATAGGCCGGTGCGGAGCTCTGGCTGCCGGCGCCGGAACTGATCCGCCTCCTGCCTGCTGTCTGGCAACATCTCTGTTTTTTCTGTGATGCCCCTGGTCATGAGCTCCTCCCCCGTTAATTTTGAGACCCCAGTTACACATTTTGACAGGCAAGGGAAAAATGTCAAGACAGGACGAAATTTAGGGGGCAAGGGCGCCTGAGGCAGCCTTTGTTCGGCTCAAGGAGAGCAGAGGCAGCCGGGCCTTTTGCACCGCATGCCACCCGGAGGTGGCAAAAAAAGGTAAAGCCGCTTATCATAGGAGGTCATTTACCACACCCTGAACTAAAAAAACGGATCCCAACAGAGATGAGTGAGAGCAAAACAGGTCAGCCCGGCTTCAGCCGCCGGATGAGCAAGGATGAGATAAACGCCTGCCCCATGGCGCAATGGACAGGACCGGTGACGGTGGTGCGCACCGAGACGGAACTGAGCGCGGCCATGGCCAGGCTTGCCGGCCACCGCCTGCTCGGCTTTGATACAGAAACCAGACCGGCATACACCAAGGGGGAGAGCTATCTGCCTTCGCTTCTGCAGCTGGCCAGCGAGACTGAGGTGTTCATCTTCCAGTTCAAACAACTGGGGCTGGCCCCACCCCTGCTTGAGCTCTTAGCCGACCCGGCCATTATCAAAACCGGGGTCGGTCTCGACTACGACTTCCGGGAGCTTGCCAGGATGGCCCCTTTCAAGGCTGCCGGTTTTGTGGACCTGGCCGATCTTGCCAAAAAAAAGGGTATCAAGAACCACGGCCTGCGTGGCCTGGCCGCCGTGCTCCTCGGCTTCCGCATCTCCAAGGGGGCCCAGACCTCCAACTGGGCCAAGGATGTGCTGGCCCCTCACCAGATCCACTACGCAGCTACCGATGCCTGGGTAGGCCGCAAACTCTACCTGGCCCTGACCAAGGAGAGAGCATGAAGAGCGCCAAGCCCAAGGACCCCCTGCACGGCATCACCCTGGAGATGATTCTCACCCGCCTGGTTGACCATTACGGCTGGAAAAGACTGGCCAAAAAGCTGCCCATCAACTGCTTCACTAAGGAGCCCACCATGACCTCCAGCCTCAAGCTCCTGCGCCGCACAGAGTGGGCCAGAAAGAAAGTGGAGACCCTCTATCTGCGCACCCGATTTCACAAAGTCTTTCCGGACAGCGCCCCCAAACCCAGGCTCAAAAAGGTGCCGCCCCAGGAAGAGAGCTGAGTACCGGTTGAAATTTGGTGCTCCAGGCCCGGAGGTCTTGATGGCAGCAGGCGGTGACCGCCCTGATCAAGGGCGGTTGCACAGAACAACCAGTTGGGGCCAGACCGGCCTGAAAGTAGGGTAGCCGCCGCTGATTTATTCCTGAGGACGCTGCCAGATCAACTGCCCATCTTTCCAGACTCTCCTCACCCTGTGCCAGGGGATGGCACAGATTGCACCGTCCATCCCTTTGAGCTGCATGGACGCATGGTGGTCTTGATCCCACAGGATCTCCTGAAAAGGTACGGCTCTTATCTCATCGGCAACCCGGTCATAGTAACCCACGACAAAATCACCCTTGCCAAAATCTTCATCCCACCGAATCCTGCTGAGCAACTTCTGAATGGGTATCATGGGCACATCTCCCTCCATAAGAGTGGTCGGCAGAAGGCAGAGACCCAGGAATTCCCCCTCCTCGGGCTGACCAAGGGGTTCCCGGCGCTGGCGCCTCTGCGGCCTCAGGCCCGTCTCAGTCGTTGCCCAGCCTGATACCAGCGGCGTCAATGGTGATGAGCCTTTTTTTATAGAGGCTGCCTATGGCCTTTTTAAAGGTTTTTTTACTTACCCCGAACAGGGAGTAGATATCTTGGGGCCGGCTTTTATCCGTCACGGCAATGGAGCCGCCATGCTCCTTGATGGTCTCCAGAATGGCCTGGGCCACTTCATCAACCCCCTGCAGGCCTGGTTTCTGCAGGCTCAAGTCGATCTTGCGGTCATCGCGTATTTTTTTTATGTAGCCCTTGAGCTCCTGGCCCAGGGCAAGCCTCTGAAACACCTCGTTTTCATAGAGCATGCCCCCGTGGGCCTGATTGATAAGGGCGCCATAGCCCAGCTCATTTTTCTCATAAATAATCAGGTCCACCTCTTGGCCCTCTTCATAGTCAGGAGGCCGGGTATCAAAAAATTTAGCCAGCTTTGCAGAGGCGGCAATGCGGTTGTTTTTCTCATTAAGGAAGATAAAGACCAGATAGGATTTGCCTTCCGCCATCTGCTCCTGCTGTTCACTCTTGGGCACAAAGAGGTCCTTTTCCAGCCCCCAGTAGAGATAGGATCCGGACGCCGAGTTGGCCACCACCCGCAGACGGGCAAACTGCCCCACCGTGGCATAGGGTTTCAGGGTGGTGGCGCATAGATGGTCCTCCCGATCCGGATAGACAAAGACCTCGATCTCCTCACCAGGCCGGCATTTTTCCGGATCATACTTGCCCTTGAGGAGAATGTCCCCGCAGGCGCCGCCATCCAGGTGGAGGCCGTAGTCCCGCGTTCTTTTTATGACAAGTCTATTTATCCCGCCGATCTGGACCATTTTCTCCCCTCTGTATGGGTTACCTGTGCTCAGTGCTGTTGCCCGCCAGGGGCGACTCTATACCCCGAACTCCGCCTCATAGCCCACGGTGAAGGGGGTGGTTATCTTGTTGCGGAGGCTCAGGAAGTGGCCTTTTTTGGCAGCAAAGGGACACAGTGGCATGACACACGGTTCAAAGCCAAACTTCTGATAAAAAACGGGATCCCCCAGGACAAAGATGGTGTTTGCCTTGATCACCTCCTGCCGCAAGGCAAAGCGCAGCAGCTCAGAGCCGACCCCCTGCCTTTGGTACTCCGGTTTCACTGCCATGGGCGCCAGATGCAGGCCACACACCTCAGAGCCGTTATAGGCCTTTGAAAAGGCGATATAGGCGATGACCCTGTTGATATGGATACAGACCCACTCATGCACGGGCGTACCATTCTTGTGGAAATTTTCAACTAATCGCACCTCATAATTGCTGCCAGGAAAGGCCTGGATCAGCAAGGCAGAGGCCTTGGCATACATTTCTGGGGTAAGTTTGCGTATTTTCATAAATTGTAGAGGTAATAATCCATGGCTGATCGGGGTCTGCCCCCTCCCTTTGGGGCGGATTGGCCGAAAAAAACAGAGCGGTTAGCGAAAAATTGGGTACCCTAGGCGATTCCCGACGTTTTCGCCACAGAGTTATAAGGAGCAAATCCCATGGCTGAAATAATCCCTCCAGATATCAAGAAAGACCTGGAAAAGGCAATCCTCCTGCATCAACGCGCCTCTGCCGATCACCAGAAATGCCAGGAATTCAACAAGCTGATGTCTGAGCTGTTGAGCCGCCTGGAAGACGCCGGCTGCAACAAAACCGCCGACAAGGTGATGGGCATCCTCCTCGACTGCAATCCAAAGGCCGGGGCCAGCTGCGACAAGGCCACCATCACCTCCGAAAAAATGAAGAAATTCTAAAGGGCGCTCTTGGCCGGCAATCAGCTCAAGGAATGCAGGCCTATCTGACGGAGCAGGTGCTTGAGGCGGAGATGGGCGACATCGATATCAGCCAGAGAGGCAAAGGCCTTGACCGCCTCGGGATGGGCGAGATCAAAGCCGCTGCGCAGAGGGTGCCGGCCCAGCAGGCCGGCCACAAAGGCACGCTGCAGGCGATCACCTGATTCCTCCGACTGCTCGGTATCAGCCAGGTGATACCAGGCCCGGAAGGCCGGCTCCTGCAGGGCCCGGCGGGCCTCCTGCTGCAGGCCCTGGGTGGCGGCAAAGCCGTGCCGGAACAGATCGCTCATGTAACGGAGCGCCAAGAGATCAGCGGCCCGGGCAACAGCCTCTGGGCCAGCCAACGGCAATTGCGGCTCCTGCCGGGCGATCAGGCTTTCCAGGCCAAGGCAAATGGTGTCCCGTACCCGCTCGGCAATATCGGTTATCTGTTTGGTATCCTGGGTTTTTTCGCCATAGGCGATGATGGCGCTGTTGATGACCCAGACCAGCTCCTGCTCCAGACGGGCCAGCCCTTCCTGATCATTGATCAGGGACAGGGCCTGCTGCAGCAGGGTGGAGTCGGTGAAGGGCACGGCATAGACGGAGGGCACCCGGCTAACCGGACTCTCCAGCCGCTGCTCCGGCCGGGCCAGGGGCTGTTGGGGGCCAGGCCGGGAGAAGAGGATATCCGCTTCCTCCGGAGTGACAAAACCGATATCCTGCATACGGCCGTTGCGGAAGCGCAGGGCCTCTTCCTCGATCTGGCTGGGCAGATCAACGCGCACCTCGCTCAGCAGCTGGTGGGTGGCGGTGAGATCATATTGGTAGAGGGCATCCAGCACCGTGAAGGGATGGGTCCTGAAGGCCAGCTGGGATTTCAACTCCAGGAGATAGAAGCCGTCGGGGGTCATGGCGCGGACCGGGGCATCTTCATCCTCCTCATCCTGGGAAGGCACCTCATCCATATCCGGATCATAGACCGTGACGGTCTGGGCCAGAAAGAGGAGCTGCACCACATAGTCCAGAGCGAAAAAACCCTGGGCCAGGGCCTCAGGCCCGGCCAGGGCAAAGGCCGACAGCCACTCATCAAGACTATCGGGGGCAAAATCGTAGCGGCTCCAGCAATCCAGATCAACGCCGGCCTCCAGTTGCTCCGGGCTGAGCTGCAGGAGAATGGGCAGGGATTGATCCAGGCCGATCTCCCTGACAATATAATATGCCTCCAGGGGTTCAAGGGCTGCCACCTCGTCGGCCAGATCAGGGGCAGCCAGCAACCGCTCGCCCCGGCGGGCCAGGGCCCGGGTCAGATCGGCGCGGAAGGGGGTCAATTCTATGATTTTGTTATCGCTCATATTCTCTGCTGAAAAAAGAAGGTGGAGAGGGTGGCTCTTTGCCCTGATTATGACATGAAACAGGTCTTGATGGAAAAAAGAAAGTTCTCACCTGAAAAAGTTCCCGAACAGGGGCTTATAGCAGATACCGCCTGGACTACCAAGAGGTATCTCCCCTCTTTCCCCGGAGCTGACTTGCATCAGCCCATAATTACGTTTAGGATAGAGCGCCACCTGGACAGGGGGGTGCTGCCGGCACCATGGTCCCCTGTTTTTTTTAAGAGCCCAATGTCACCCCCCTGAGAAAACAGCCCCATGAAGGTAATTATTGCCGAAAAGCCCTCCGTGGCCCGCGACATCGCGGCTGTCCTTGATATCACGGCAAAAAAGAAGGGGTATATCGAAGGGCGGGGTTGCGCCGTCACTTGGGCCTTCGGCCATCTGGTGACGCTGCAGGAGCCGGGGGAATATGATCCGGCCCTCAAGCGCTGGTCCCTGGAGACCCTCCCCTTTGTCCCCAGAGAGTTCAAACTCACCCTGATCAAAAACCGGGGGGTGGCCGAGCAGTTCCAGGTTATCGCGTCGTTATGCCGGCAGGCCGAGGAAATTATCTGCGCCACGGATGCCGGCCGCGAAGGGGAGCTGATCTTCCGCTACATCCTGGCCCAGGCCGGCTGTGAGGAGAAGCCGATCCGCCGCCTCTGGCTCAACTCCCTCACCCCGGATGCCATCACCGAGGCCTTCAAAAACCTCAAGGATGGCCACGACTACGACGCCCTCTATGCCGCGGCGCGCTGCCGCAGCGAGTCGGACTGGATCGTCGGCCTCAACTCCACCCGCTACTACACGGTGAAACATGGCCGGATCGGCGGCGGCAGCGATCGG
The DNA here is from genome assembly GCA_031581485.1 of Desulfurivibrionaceae bacterium. Taxonomy (GTDB): domain Bacteria; phylum Desulfobacterota; class Desulfobulbia; order Desulfobulbales; family SURF-16; genus BM506. The sequence goes on from JAVLBA010000005.1 coordinate 24,072, forward strand.
GTGCTCTGGAGTATCGGCCGGGTGCAGACCCCGGTGCTGGCCATGATCGTCGAACGGGACGACACCATCCTCGAGTTCCGGCCCCACCCCTTCTGGGAACTGGCCAGCCGCTACCGGGAGGTGGTCTTCAAATACCAGGGCAAGCGCTTTGAGACACCGGAGAAGGCCCAGGCCCTGCTCGCCAAAGTAGTTGACCATCCCTTTGCCATTACCGGCAGTAAGGGCAAAGAGAAAAAAGAACAGCCGCCCCAACTCTTCGACCTCACCACCCTGCAGCGCCAGGTCAACAAGCTGCACGGCCTCTCGGCAGCCGACACCCTGGCCGCCACCCAGAATCTCTATGAAAAAAAACTGGTCACCTATCCCCGGACCGATTCCCGCTATCTCAGCCAGGACATGAAACCGCGCATTGCCAAGATCATGGCCCAGCTCAAGGGCCGCTGGGCGGAGCAGATCGCGCCCCTCAACCTGGCGAAGCTGCCGTTTAGCAAGCGGATCATCGACGACAGCAAGGTCACCGATCACCATGCCATCATCCCCACCGGCATCAACCCGGGCAGTCTCGGCGCCCACGAGGAGCTGGTCTACAGCGCCATCACCATCCAGTTCATCGCCGCCTTCTACCCGGTCTGCCTCAAAAATATCACCACCGTGGACGGCGTCAGCAATCAGGTAAAGTTCCAGGCCAAGGGCACGCAGACCGTGGAGCCGGGCTGGACCATCCTCTTCCCCAAAAAGAAAGAGGGCGCCGAGGCGGCCGGCGACCAGGCCCTGCCGCTTTTTGCAGAAGGTGAAACCGGGCCCCATGCCCCCTACCTGCACGAAGGCAAAACCAAACCGCCCGGTCATTTCAGCGAGAACTCACTGTTGGGAGCCATGGAGGCGGCCGGCAAATTTGTCGAGGATGACAGCCTGCGGGAGGCCCTCAAAGAGCGCGGTATCGGCACCCCGGCCACCCGGGCGGCGATCATCGAAACCCTGCTCCGGCGCAACTATATCCGCCGTGACAAAAAACAGCTCCGCTGCACCGACATGGGCCGCTGCCTGATTGCCCTTATCCACGATCCCCTGCTCAAATCACCAGAAATGACCGGGGAGTGGGAGGCAAAGCTCAAACAGATCGAGCGCCGCCAGCTTGACCCGGATGTTTTCATGGCCGGTATCAGCGACTACATTGGCGCCCTGATCCAGAGCAGCGCCACCGAGCGGCTGGAGAGCGGGCGCTGGGGCAGCTGCCCGCTCTGCGGCCAAGAGGTTATCCAGGGCAAAAGGGCCTACGGCTGCTCGGGCTGGAAAGAGGGCTGCCCCTTTGTCCTTGAACCGGAGTACAGCGGCATAACCTTAGCCCCCCGGCAGATCCAGGTCCTGCTCCAGCAGCGCCTGCTGCCCCAGCCGGTGCGCATTGATGATGAACTGCGCATGCTCATCCTCTCCACCCAGGGCATGCCCCTTGCTCTGCGCCTGCCCGCAGCCCACCGCCAGCAGAAAGAGCAGAAAAAGGGGCATCCTGCTCCCAAAGGCTGATTTTCTCAAAATCGGCCCCTTTATGCGGGCACCATCTTGCCCTGATAATTTTTTTACGCTCATTCCCCGCTTTTTTGAATGCAGATGAGATCCGGCGCTTTCTGTTTACCGCCCGCACCCGGCAAGAGGTGCTCTTTAAAACCGGGGCGGCCCGATAAAGACGCCATCTTTCTTGACAAGAAGTGGCGCTACCTGAGAATATATGGAGAAGGGCTTTTTCAGGTCCTGCCAAAAACTTTCGGCAGGCGGCAGGAAACCAAAGAGCAATCAGGCCATGCCGCTGCGGCTGACACTAACCGCCTTCATGAGTCCATCCCCCTGGCGCCCAGGAGAGCTGCCTACTATGGTGATCCCCGATCTGACATTTTCCATCATCCTCGCCCTGGCCATCGCACTCCTTTTCGCCTGGATTCTGCGGCGCCAAGGCCCCCGCCGGGGTTTTCTCTGGTTTTTTCTGCCCATCTTCCTGGCTGTCTTTGCGGCCGGGATCTGGGGCAAGCCTGCTGGCGCCCCCCTGACCACCAGCAACTGGCTGCCTTTTTTAGGAGCCGGGGTTCTCATGGCCCTGCTGCTGAGCATCCTGGCCCCCCGCTTCCCCAAAATCGACCGTACGGCCCAGCTGGACCGCCAAAGAACCCTGGAAATCCTGGACGAGATTGAACAAAAAAAAGAAATCGCCACCTTGGCCTATATTTCCCTGAATCTTTTCTTCTGGGTCTTGATCGCCCTGCTGGTTGTCCTGATACTCATCCGCTATTTAACATAAAGATCCCTTGATGGAAAATACTCCCCAGCCCCCTCCGCAACAACCGCCGAAAAGTCCGCCGACCTTTTCCTGGATCATGATCTCCGTCCTCCTGTGGCTGGCTATTATTTCCCTGCTCAATCTCTACACCTCTGATCTCCAGACCAAGGAGCTTTCCTATACCGCCTTCAAGGAAAAAGTCGAGGCCGGCCAGGTCGAGACCGTTACCATCAAGGGCAACCAGCTCACCGGCATCTTTACCGAGAGCGCCTCCAGAAATGGCGGCGCGGAAAAGGCGTCGGCCCAGTCGGGATTTGAGACGGTCATACCTTCTGTAGAAGACAAGTCGCTTCTGGAGTTTCTGGAGGAATATGGCGTGACCATCCAGGCCGAGGAGGAGGAACAGCCTCTTTTCTGGACGCTCCTTCTCTCCATGCTGCCGTGGCTGTTGATCATCGGTTTTTTCATATACACCAGCAGAAAGATGAGTCAGGGTTTCAAGGGGACCGACGGCCCTTTTGGTTTCAGCAAATCAAAAGCAAAGCTCTATACCAAATCCAAAGTGGAGACCACCTTCCAGGATGTGGCCGGACTCGATAACGCCAAACAGGAGCTGCGGGAGGTCGTTGACTTTCTCCGCGCCCCTGAAAAATATCATGCCCTGGGTGCGGAACTGCCCAAGGGGGTCCTCCTGCTGGGGCCGCCCGGGGTGGGCAAAACCCTCCTGGTGCGGGCCACGGCCGGAGAGGCAGGGGTGACCTTCTACAGTATCAGCGGCAGTGAATTCATCGAAATGTTTGTGGGCGTGGGTGCTTCCCGGGTCCGAGACATGTTTAACAACGCCAAAAAGGAAGCGCCTTCCATCATCTTTATCGACGAGCTTGATTCCATCGGCCGGGTCCGCGGCACCGGCGTCGGAGGCGGCCATGACGAACGGGAGCAGACCCTGAACCAGATTCTTTCCGAGATGGACGGCTTCTCCGCCCAGGAATCCGTGGTGGTGATAGCGGCCACCAACCGGCCGGATGTCCTGGACCCCGCCCTGATCAGGCCAGGCCGCTTTGATCGGCAGATTACCCTGGACTATCCTTATAAGAAGGCGCGCCGCCAGATCCTGGAACTGCATTGCCACAACAAGCCCCTTGAGGAGGGCATTGATCTCGACAGTCTCGCCGCCCGCACCGTGGGTTTCAGCGGCGCCGACCTGAAGAATCTGGTCAACGAGGCGATCCTGATGACCGCCCGCCGGAACGGGCACAAGGTAACCCAAGAAGATTTCGAGGAAGGCCGCGACAAGATCATCTTGGGCATTGCCCGCGAAGACCTGGTCGCAGAGAATGAAAAAGAGGTGATTGCCTGTCACGAGGCGGGCCACACCCTGATGGCCCTCCTGATCCCGGGCGCCGACCCCATCAAGAAGGTCACCATCATTCCCCATGGCCGCTCCCTGGGGGCAACCGAACAGACACCCAAGGAAGACCAGCATAATTTCGGACGCAAGACCCTGATCAATCGCCTGAAAATTCTGTTGGGTGGCCAGGCCGCTGAAATTTTAATCTTCGATGATATTTCCACCGGTGCCGGCGATGACCTGAAGAGGGCCACGGAACTGGCCAGAAGAATGGTTTCCGAGTGGGGTATGAGCGAGGAACTGGGTCCCGTGGCCTACCAGCACGGCGCTCCCCATCCCTTCCTGGGGCGGCAACTGGCCGAGGAGAAGGATTACAGCGAACAGACCGCCTGGCTCATCGACAAGGAAATCCAGGAACTCCTCCGCCGCATGAAACAGGAAGCCCTGGAAACCTTGAGCAGCAACCGGGACAAACTGGACCGGTTACGCAAGGAGCTGTGGCAGCACGAAACCCTCTCCATCGAGGAGATAAGGAAACTGCTGGACATGGCGGAAGAATGAGCAGCAGCAGTTTCCTGGCGCCCAATCTCCCTGCAGCAGGCAATGAGGTGGCAGAAGGGAGCTGGCCCCTACATGCCGACGCCGAACATTGCCTCAAGGTCATGGCGCGAAAATGCCTTAAAAGCCAGCATTGTCTCTGATTTTAAGATTGCCTGGATGCTGAGCATTTTTTTGGTGACAAGATCTGCAAGGGCATCATTGGAAGGGACATGAACAATGGCAATAAGATCATAATTGCCGCTTACAGAATAGACTTCCGACACCCCCTCCATCTCGGCCACCTGCTCGGCCACTTCGTTAATTTTTGTCCTTTCCGTATTTATGAGAATTATTGAGGTGACCATCTTCACTCCCTGTCCAATTTTTGTAGTCCATGCTTTTTTTTGCAGGCCCTCGCCGCAGTGGAGACTTTTCCCCAAGCCATAATCAGCCATGGAGTCTCCAGGATACGGCGCAGCCGTTCACCGCATCCTACGGCCTGCCTCCAATAAAAACAACATGATTGTTTTTCCCACTTTTGGAGAAGATATTTCCCTCTCAGCGGCAACAGCAGCCCACTTGGGCGGCAAGGGGTGGCGGCCATCCGGCTGGCACGCCTGCCTACCGGTATCTGGCATAAAAGGTCTTTGTCACCGCCCAGAGATCGGGCGTCAACAGGCGCTCCACCTTCTCCCTGATCGCAGAGGGAACGCTTCCGTAAAAGGCCTCGGCTATGCCGCCACTCATACAGGCCAGGGTATCGCTGTCCCCTCCCAGGGAAACAGCATTGCGGACGGCGTCTTCGTAGGAATCCGAGTCGAGAAAGGCAATAAGCGCCTCGGGCACACTCCCTTGGCAGGAGACATCAAAGGCATAAAAGGGCCGGATCTCATCCACGGTGCGGTGGAGGTTGTAACCAAACAATTCTTGGAGGCGGGCCCGCAGGGTTTCTTTATGATGACCGGTCCGGGCAAGATAGACGGCAAGGGCCACGGCCTGGGCCCCCTTGATCCCCTCAGGGTGGTTGTGGGTGATTCCTGCCGTCAGCCGCGCCTGGTGCAGCACCTCCTCCTCGGTGGAGAAGGCAAAGCCGACAGGACTCACCCGCATGGCAGCGCCGTTACCCCAGCTGTTATAGGGTTGGGGGGCGTCGGCCTGCAACCAGCGGCTGAAGGCCCCCCCGTAACCGGCACCGGGATGGACGCGCCCCATCCTCCTGATTGCATTGACATACGAGCCACCCGAGAGGATGGCAGCGGCCACCGCCACAGTGAGCACCGTGTCATCCGTGAAGGTTGAGCGCGCCTGAAAGAGAGGGAAATCTTTGGTCTTGATCCGGTGATGCTCGTATACCGAGCCGATTATGTCGCCGGCGATGGCTCCTATCATGGCGCTCTTACTCTCCCTTCTATCCGCTTCTCGCTCTTTGGCCCCGCAAGGGCCGGTGAGGTTTAAGGAGGCCAGGGCCAGGTGTGCTCGCGGTTTCTTGCAAAACGCCAGGAAGAGGGGTGTGTCTTTCGGAACACCTCACAACCGAGATCTGCGGCAAGAATTGCCTCCTGCACCAACTTTCGCAACTCCCTCTTCCCCCCCTTGCCCTTAGTGCAGCAATTAACAACCAGATCACCTTTTTGATAATAGGATCTGAGGCGGGCGATGAAATCGTCTTCGCCACCCTCTAGCCATGCCGCACAAAAAACCTCATCCCTGACACAGGTTGGCGGTAATCCCAAAGAACATTGCCGCTGAATCGCATTGACTAATATCATGCCGTAATCTTTATATTGTTCTCCGACAACGCTCCTTATCCACTTCCGAATCTGCCGGCCGGTGCTTCCTCTGGCAGGAGCCGGCTGCTCAGCAAACTCCTGGATGTGCGGAGATTCCAGGACCATTATGAGACACTTCCTCTGAGCCGATCTCTTCTTGGCGGACCGGCGGACAGGAAAATCGCGCTGATCTGCCTCAAAGCCGCTCACCTCTCCCACATATTGGTCGGGACAGATCCTTTGCTCGGCCCCACCGACCTTCTCCAGCATAACCTGAGAAACAAGCTGTTGAAAATTCATACTTGCTGCACCTGACGCGGATTGTTTTTTTTGGTTTTTCCTTTTTCATGACTACAAAATCCCTGGCGACACCCTTTCCGGGCCGCAATGAAGCCAGAAAAAGAGCAGCTGCGAAAGAGAAAAGGCCTTGCCTTTGAGATTGCCGCTACACCATACTATTATAAAATACGATAAAAAAAGAGTGTCGCCTTGTAAACCAATGAAAGCAACAAGGAGAATTCCATGGCTGATAACGTGAGGCCCCGGCCACCGGCTGCCATGACCCGTCGCCATTTTCTGGCCACCACGGGCTCAGCGGCCCTGGCCACTTATTTGACATTGACGCGTCCGGTGGGAGCTGCCGGTCCGGGCCCGGCGCTGGCGGGAGAGTTCGGCGAACTGGACGCCACTGCCGCCAGCGGCATTGACCTCTACCTGGAAAGACGCCCGCTGCTGGTGGGAGGCAGGCCCGGCAGCGCTATTACCATCAACGGCTCCATCCCCGGACCTGTCATCCGCATGCAGGAAGGCGGCGAGGCGCTGATCCGCGTCCATAACCGCCTCTCCGAATCGACCTCCATTCACTGGCACGGCATTCTCCTGCCCTTTACCATGGACGGTGTGCCGGGGGTCAGCTTTCCCGGCATCCCTGCCGGCGACACCTTTACCTATCGCTTTCCGGTGCGGCAAAACGGCACCTACTGGTATCACAGCCACACCGGCCTGCAGGAACAACTCGGCCATTACGGCCAGCTCATCATCGATCCAGCCCGGCCCGATCCGGTGGAGTATGACGTGGAGCATTCCATCGTCTTGTCAGACTGGACCTTCGAAGAGCCCCACCGGGTCCTGTGGAAGCTCAAGACCATGGAGGGCTACTACAATTTCCAGCGTCCCACCCTGGCCAATATCGACGACCAGATGGAGGCCACGGGAATGTCCTTTGGCGAAGTAATGGGCAAGCGGCTGGCCTGGAATCGGATGCGCATGGATCCCACGGATATCGCCGATATCACCGGCGCCACCTACACCTTTTTGCTGAATGGCAAGGCCGCGCACGAAAACCCGACTTTCCTGGCCAGTGCCGGCCAGCGGGTGCGGCTGCGTATCGTCAATGCCTCCACCATGACCTTCTATGACATCCGCATTCCAGGCCTGCCCATGATGGTGGTGCAGGCCGACGGCCAGAACATCAAACCAGTAGAAACCGATGAGCTGCGTATAGCCGTGGCCGAGACCTATGACGTTGTGGTCACCCTGCCCGATGACCGGGCGTACACCCTCTTTGCCGAGACCATGGACCGCAGCGGCTATGCCCGGGGCACCCTGGCCCCTTACCTGGGGATGGACGCTGCCCTGCCTGAGCCGCGGCAGCGGCCCATGCTCACCATGGCCGACATGGGCATGATGCACAGCGGCATGGAGGGCATGGAGAGCAATGGCCAGGACGATATGCACCAAAAGATGGCCATGGGGAATCAAGACCATACAAAGGAGAGACCCCACCAGACGGGGGGAGAACTCCCCACCGAGAACCTGCCCCCTCGCATCCAGCACGGACCGGCAGAGCATGGCCCGGCCAGCATCACCATGGCCCGGACCGCTTCCCGGCGCCTGGATTATCCCGGCGCCGGACTGGGCAGCGACGGCTGGCGTGTCCTGACCTACGGCCAGCTTCGGGCCCTGGAGCGCCCCCCTGGACGTCGGCCGCCCACCCGGCAGTTCGACCTCCACCTCACCGGTAATATGCATAAATATATCTGGGGGTTTGACGGCAAGAAATGGTCGGAGTCGGATCTGATCCGCTTCCAGTACGGGGAGCGCCTCCGGATCAACATGATCAATGACACCATGATGAGCCACCCCATCCACCTGCATGGCATGTGGATGGATTTGTATGCCGGCGGCAATCTCCATGACAACCCGCGCAAACATACGGTCATTGTGCAGCCGGCTGAACTGCTCACCGTGGACATCACTGTCGACGCCCCGGGGCAATGGGCCTTCCACTGCCACCTGCTCTACCATATGGAGGCCGGCATGTTCCGCACCGTGGCGGTGGTCCGCTCCCTGGAAGGAGGCCCCATCCATGCCCGCTCTTAACCGCTGTTGGCCAAGCATATCTGCTATGGTAATGGTGCTCATTGTCCCCCTCTGGGCCCGAGCCCAGGCAGATATACCCACCACGGCGGATCGACCCAGCCACCAGGAATCCGCCGCAAGGCACCAGGGCGGAGCTCCCCCGGAGATGGCCCCGCCCCCTCTGCCCGCAGGGATGAGCCTGGATGAGGTGCTCAACTACGCAGCGAGCCCGGCCCCTGCCCATTTCCCTGCCCCGGTACCGGATGACCGGCTCTACGCCTTCACCTTCTTCGAGCAGCTCGAGTACCGGGCCGCCACTGATGCCACCCCGGACCATCTGGGGTGGGAGGCCCAGGGCTGGATCGGCGCTGACTTCAATAAATTCTGGTGGAAGCATGAGGGTGAGGCCGTGTTTGAGGGTTCTGACCAAGGAGAGACTGAAACCGATCTGCTCTACAGTCGACTCATCACGCCGTTCTGGAACCTCCAGGCCGGCGCCCAGTATGCCAACGAATGGAACAGCGGCAATTACCACGACCGCTGGTCAGCGGTAGCAGCAATACAGGGCATGGCACCCTACCTGTTCGAAATCGACACCTCCCTCTATATCTCCGAAGAGGCGGATGTGACCCTTGCCCTTGAAGCCGAATATGACCTCCGGATAACCCAGAGAGTGGTACTGCAGCCCCTGGTGGCAATGGGCTTTGCCGCCCAGGACATTGCCGAGCGGGATCTCGGAACCGGACTCACCGATGTCAATCTCGACCTGCGGCTGCGCTATGAAATCAAACGGGAATTTGCGCCCTATATCGGCATCCGCTACCAATTCCTGGTGGGGGAAACCGAAAATATCGCCGAGAAGGCCGGGGCGGACACCGAGCAGTTCTTGGTCCTGGGGGGGCTGCGCTTGGCGTTTTGAATCTTTATCTCTTATGACAAAAGATCTGTCGCCGGATGTGCTCTCAGGGAAGGCCGGCCCGCGCTGGCTGTAACCAGATCAAAAATCATGATCTGGAGAGTCTTATAAGAATATCCATGGAGGAAAAACAATGAAGGTATCGGTAGATCAAGATGCATGCGTGGCCTGTGGAAATTGCGAGGCCACCGCTCCGGATGTTTTTGAAATCAAAGAAGGCAAATCCCACGCCAAAATGGGGGAAGTGCCCAAAGAGCAAGAAGACAAAGTGCAAACAGCTGCAGAAGATTGCCCTTCCGAAGCTATTTCTCTGAGTTGATCTCGCCTTCCCCTTCTCAAGGGGAGGGCGGCGTTGTCTGCCTGTTATTGAAGAGTCTTATAATACTAACCTTGGAGGAAAAACAATGAAAGTATCGGTAGATCAAGATGCATGCGTAGGTTCTGGAAATTGCGAAGCCACTGCCCCGGATGTTTTTGAGGTCAAAGGGGGCAAATCCCACGTCAAAATGAGCGAGGTGCCCAAAGAGCAGGAAGATAATGTGAAAACAGCCGCGGAAGGGTGTCCTTCCGGAGCTATTTCTGTGAGTTGATCTCACCCCCACCCCTCCTCAAGGGTAGAGCAGGTCTGAAAAGTTTTCGCCTTCTCTTTTGACACCCCAAAACGGCCAGGCAAAAACAGTCCTTCTTTGCCTGGCCGTTTTGGATCTTAAGCGCAAAAAGAGCCCGGGCTCCTCTCCCGGCGTCCCCCTCATCTTGGCACGAGGCATCTGCCCTTCCCTCTGGGCGGCAGATACCGCCTGTTCAGAGCAAGATCCCCAGGCCGAGAAAGATCTGCACCAGATAGAGCGACAGGATGGTGATTCCCAGCAGAAAGTGGGCCTGGCGGAAGGAAGTGGCCTCCGGGCCGGCGATCTTCCGGGAGACCAGAAAGGTGGCCAGCAGCAAGAAAACAATAAGAGTCCCCACCAGCAGATGCACAGGATGGTGGAAGATATCGCCGGAATGGAGCAAGACCAGGGTAAGACCGGCCCCATAACCCAACGCCCCCAGGATGGCCAGAATCGGTCCCAGTTTGCGGTGGCGCCTGATGGCCGCGGCAGGCCGGGCGGCGTCCTGTTGCCGGCTCCGTCTGATCTGGAGGCCGAAGCGCGCTGTGTAGAAAAACAGCCCCGCCACCACCAGGTTAAAAAGGCCGTGCCCCAGCCGCAGCCAGGGCAGGAGTTCTCTACTTATCAACGGATATTCCATGCGACCTCCTCTTTTATTTCACTACCTCGATTATCCCTTCCATGCCCTTTTCACGGTGGCTTTCAAACCATAAAAGGGACTTGTCACAGTACATCTCATACCTGCCCGTTTTGGTGGGAGTGAAGCGGATTGGCTGGAACTCATCATCCACATCCACCTTAAAATCAATGCCTGCTGCCGGGGCCTGCACGATGATATTATGGGGCACAAAGCCGTCGACCTTGCGCACAAGAAGTTCCACGGGCTTATCAACCTGCACCACGATATGTTTCGGCTCAAAATAATATTCCCCGCTGATCACCTCCAACCGCTGCACCCCATCCTCACCGACCTTAGCCACCACTCGTTTTCCTTTACCTTCTTCAGCCTCTTCTGCGGCCTCGGCCCTGGTAGCGAGCAAAGGATGCAAAGCAAGAAGCATCAGAACCAAAAGGGAGATTGTCCATGTATGCGCTTTCATTGCCGCCTCCTTTAGATTGTTAACGTCTTCTCTTCATCAAAGCATAATCACAAACCCATCACCAGAAAAAATATTGAGAGAAGACAATTGCCGACCAATCACCCCGAAATCCTTGCGGGACGGATCCTTGAAGGATCTTCCCACAGGACGTGATGCAGCCGGTCACCGGAAATAAAGAGGGCGTCCTTGCTAAAAACAAGCCTATTTTGAGAGGTGCGTTATAATGCTGCAGAGCAGTCAGACAGCGGCCCATCTGTTTTCAGTGGTCTTGCCATACTTGTTTGTTTACTTTAAATTGAGCATAAGGGATTCCAGTACAGGCTTAATCCTTTATTTTATCCTCTTCCCACCTCTGTGAAAAATGGAAAAACAGATTGTCAGCCGCTCATTTACGTCGTTTCTTTTCAAGATGCGGCCTGTTTTCCGATGGTTTATCCGGTTGCGCAGCTCCCCCCGGGACATAGCGGGCGGCTTTTCCATAGGCGTCTTTATCGCCTTTACTCCCACCATTGGCCTGCAGGTCATATTAGCCATCATTCTGGCCACCATGGTGAATGTGAATCGTCCTGCCGCAATCTTAGCGGTCTGGGTAACCAACCCGGTGACCATACCGGTGATTTTCACTTTCAATTACTGGGTGGGCAGTCTTATCTTGCCCGGCCCTTCCGTGGCCACGGTATCCCGCTATCTGTTTGACTTGGCCGCGACCATTTCCCATCTGGATATCTGGGAAATAAAAGATCAATTGGGGGCTGTTTCCAGATTGGGTATGGATGTTATTTATCCTCTGGTGGTGGGCAGCATTATTGTGGGGACCTTATGCGCCACCCTGACCTATGTGATCCTCTATAGATTGTTAGAATATTTTCTTGCCCGCCGTAAGCAGCGCAGGGAATACAAGAAAGAGCAATCTGCAAAGAAGTAATCTGGAATGCCCGCCACCTCTCCTTTTGCCGCCTCCATGATGATCTTCCCTAGATATCCATAACGGCTTTGGCGATCAAAAAATAGACCACCAGCCCACTGGCATCGACAACAGTGGTGACCACCGGCGCACTGACCACTGCCGGATCAATGTCCAGGCGCCTTGCCAACAGAGGCATGCCGGAACCCACCAGGGTGGCCAAGGTGCAGATGACCACCAGGGTAAGGGAGACAATGGCAGCCATTGAGCCATCAAAGATCAAAAGAACAGGCAGATAGGTCAAAAGGCCCAGGGCCCCTCCCAGCAAAAGCCCCACCCGGGTTTCTCGGAGTATCACCGCAGCCACCCCGGCCACATCATCCGTGGCAATGGCCCTTGTGACGGTGGTGGCGGCTTGCGCGCCGCTGTTTCCCCCCACCCCGATCAAGAGCGGGATAAAGAGCGAAAGGGTCACAACCTGTTCCAGGAGACCTTCGAAGATATTGAGCACCTGGACCGTAAGCGTTCCGGCAATGGCCAGCAGCGTTAACCACACCAGACGGGAGCGGGTCAATTCAAAGACGCTGATGGAAAAATAGGGACGCCGCAAGGGCTCGGTGGCAGCAGCGCGTGCGAAGTCTTCTTCCCTTTCATAATGGATGACATCCAAGGCATCATCCACGGTCACCAAGCCAAGGAGCCTTCCTGAGGCATCCACCACCGGCAGGGCCAGCAGGTCAGCGGCCTGTATCAAACGCGCCACTTCCTCCTGATCGGTTTCAGGTGTTGTCCTGGGCACATTAGCCACCATCAACCCGGATATCTCCTGATCGGCATCAGCCAGCACCAGTTGGCACAAGGTCAGCAGGCCAAGGAGCCGCCCGTCGTCATCCAGCACCGGCAGCACATGTAGTGTACCGGCACGATGACCTTGCCGGCGGATACGGTCCAGCGCCTCTGCAACGGTGAGCGAGGGCGACAGGGCCAGATACTCCGGGGTCATGATATGACCGGCACTCTCTTTCGGATACGAGAGGAGTTTCTGGGTCAACCACCGTTCGCGTGCACTCAGGTTTGCCAGCAGCGCCTGGGCCACCGGAGTTGTCAGGGTATCAAGAAGACGGACCCGATCATCGGGGTCCAGATCCATGATCAGCTGATCCACCTTCTCCGGGGGCAGCCATTGCAGAAGCTCCTCCTGCAATGACGGTTCAAGCTGCTCAAAGATGGCCAGCGCCTCCTCGGGCCGAAAATCAAGCAACGCTTCGGCGCGCTGAGGAGGATCAAGCCGCCTCAGGCTACTGACGATGTCGTGTATTGCTTCTTCCATACCAGCTCATCCTTATATGCTTTGATCAAACCATGATCATCATTGCCCCTCTCGTGAGGGGCAGAGAGGGAGAAATTATCTCTGCTCCTCTTCCTGGTCTGGGGATTCTTCGAGCCTTGCTTCTGATGGTCGCTGGCCAAAGCCCAGGGATACCCAGACCAGGCGCCCCATCCAGCGCACCGGCTGCAGGGGCAGAACCAGCACATCCAGATAGGCCAGATCAGGCAGGATCCCTTCTTCGGGCAGATTTTTCAGCAGGAAGGAGACGGAGAGCCCCAAAAAAATGGCAATCGCAAAGCAGAGCCGAAAACCCAGGATGCCGAAATGCTCGATGAGCTGTCCTGCCAGGATAGGCGGAATGGCGTTGGCCAGAGAAACCCCGATGATCCACAGAGAGGTATAGCCGATGCGCCCCTCGTTTTTCACCTGGCCGAGCATGGCGCGGGAAGCCACGGTAAAGAGAGTGATACTGAACACCATGCTGCCCACCATGGCCAGCATGGCCAGGGCAAAACCGAACCTGCTGCCGGGCAGCAGGAAAAACCAGCAGAGGGTGGCAACCGCATGCAGGTGGAGCATCCTGGCCATAACCCGGTTGCTGCCCTTCCTTTCAGCCCGCTTTGACCAGAAGCTCACCGTCAGGGCCACGCCCATGGCGCCCACGGCCGTAATGAACATGATCCTGCCGTCAGTAAAGTGCATAATATCCCGCAGGTACATAACCGCGGAACTGCCCACCCACATCAGCGAGGAGAAGGCCAGTGAGATCACCATGATGAAATGGCGGTAGGGCTTATCGGCGAGGGCCTTGTAAAAGGCGGCATAGCGCCTGTCATCGGCGGCCAGCTGCGGGCCCCGCCGCCCCCCTGGCATAAAAAAAAGCATGCCGACACTGATAAGACCGATCAGCACCCCGGCCCCATAGATATAATAAAAAGAAGAAAGGCCGCTGAAGCGGACCAGCACCTGGGCAATCAAGACGGCCAACAAAATATTGGTGACCTGCACCAGGATCGTCTCGGTATTGAAATAATCGGCGAGGTTCTCCGTGGGCACAATCTCATGGAGCCACGGATACCAGGCGCCGACCCCAAAGGCCCTGACCAGGGAAAAGCCGAGCACCGCCAGGAGCAGCATCAGCCAGCCGGCCTGCTGGCCGTACCGGGCGGTGAGCAGCGGAATAAAAAAAACAGTGGAGATCAGGAGATTGCGCAGCAGCCAGCTGGTGATCATCAATTTCCTGGGACCAAGCAGTTCCACGGCAGGGATACTGAGCACCACCAGGAGCATGGAAATGGGAATAAAGGAAAGGAGCAGCCCCACCAAGCCGGGAGGCATGCCCAGAGAACGGGCAAAGAGGACCAGCACCTGACCGACAATGCATTGCCAGGAAGCCAGGTTGACAATGGAAAAAAACAAAAAGGCGCGAGGGGCCGGTGTCAGTCTGGTAAAGGATCTAGAGAAGGAAAAACCCATGATCGCCCTCGCGAAAACACCCTATATTACAACATATCGGCCTCAAGAGGTGGAAAAGAGTGGGGCAGCCAAGGCGGAAACCCTGAGAAAGGAGCAGGCCCGCCACTGTTTCAGCAGGAGGGTTGCCGATATGTTCTTGCCTCAGGCCGGCGGAGCGCTCTGGGCGGCCAGGAGATCCAGTTCCCTAAGCAGGCGGCCCTGCTCCTGACAAAAGGCCCGACCCCGGGACCGGATGGCCAGGGCAAGGACCTGGGGGATGTTAATGGCCCGGTTGCGGGCCAGTCTTTCCTGGTAATCACGCTCAAAATCAGCTGTTATCCGCAGCGACCAGTTATCGTCACTCACCGAGCCCGGCCGGTTGTAGATATCCCGGATCCCCAACAGGTCGGTGAAGAAGATCATGACGTGGCCGGCGGGTCCGACAAAGAGATCAGCAGCCTTGGCCTGGATCAGTTCACCTACGTCGGCGGCCACTTTGGCGCTCCAGCCCTCCCCTTCCGCACCCTCAGGCCGCAGACGCCAAGCCAGATAGTCGGCCTGCCGGCGGGCAACACCCGAGGCGCACCATTGCTCGGCCAGAAACCAGATGGAGGGGGTGTCATGGTTGCCCAGCATGATCCAGTCCTCAGGGCGGGCGTTCTCGCTGCGGTAGACATCATCCGGATTGTCCAGATCCGCCTTCTGGGTGACCCGGAAGCGGCCCAGTCCATAGCGCTCCATGACCCGCCGGATCGGATAGGGTTGGGTGGAGAGGATTTCGCAGGCAATGGCATGGGATTCCTGGCCCTGGCCATGGGTTGCCTTCATGATGACATCAAAGAGCAGGCCATAGCGCTCCACCTGGCCCGGCTCCAGATCCCGCACCCAGTCATCGGCATACCGGGGCCGATGGTGATTAATCTGCTCCGGTCGGGGGATGGCGAAGGCGGCAAGTTCCGGGTGGTCAGGGAGGTCCGGCGAGGCAAAGAGCCGCGCGCCGCCCTGCACCGCGGCCAGGGAGTCCTCCTGCTCTGCCCGGTAGACCCAGGGGCAGACCAGACCGTGGGGATGATCAATACGCAGGCCGTCGAACTCCCGGAGCATTTTTTCCAGTCGTTGGCGCAGGAAACAAAGAGCCGCACCGGGGCGGTCACTGCTGCCTGCGAAATACTGGTCAGGATCCAGCACCGGATAGTTCCAGGGTTGACCCGCCGGGTTGGTACGGCTGGGGGGGGCCCCCATCACATAGCCGGGGAGCAGAAAGGACTCCACGAACCAGCCATCACGATCGGAAAAGCCGATCTGCAGATCACCAAAGAGCTGGAGGCCCAACTGGTGGGCATGGTCCCGCAGCTGCCGATGCTGGCGATGCAGTAGAAACTGGGCAAAGGCATAGGCGGCAATGGCCTCACTATATTGGCTCAACAAGGTGCGCCGCCTGGAGGCATATTGCTCCCCCCCCTGCCAGAGATGGCGGTCGAGCCGGGCCTGGGGGCTACCCTTCCAGGCCTGCCAGTTGCGGTTACCATAATGATGACGCAGGGCCTCGTAGAGACCGTCCCGCCTGAGCCAGCCATTATTTTCCCGGCGGAAAAGGGCAAATTCTCCGGCCAGATCAGCAAGCTCTCCGCTCCCTTGCCCGGCCTGGAAAGCGGGCCATACCTCCTCCAGAATCCGGGCCCGGGCATAGCAGGCATACTCGTGCACCGTCCGGAACCGAGCAGCCTGGGGCCGGTCCGCCACCAGCTCCGCCAGGGTCTGCCGGCGCAGCAGTTTGCCCCAGGCCGCGGTGGTGAGGGGCAAGGGCGCCAGGGAAAGGCGGTTGCGCGAAAAGAGGGTGCCGTCGTAAGGCGAGGGATTGGTGGGCGAGGTCATGCCCTGGGGACCCAGTTGCACACCGGTAAAGCCCAGACCACGGATAAAGGCGAAAAATTCCCGGGATCCTTGACTATAGGGGGAGCCCCGGCCGATATCCTCTTCCGGCCGGCAGGGAAAGGCCGCATCCTGAATGCCCAGCAGGAGGTGGCGGATACCAAGGAGCTGCAGGGCCTCCTGGATGGCAGCGGGGGGCTTGCCGCTGAAATGGGGATCATCGCCCTCCTGGGCCTGGCCGCCCACCGCCTCTTCGGGTTCAACCATCGTCCTTTCTCCGGAAAACCACCATGGCCATGGGCGGCAGGGTCACCATGAGGGAGTGATAATGGCCAAAGGCCGCCACCGGGGTGGCTTCCACCCCGCCCAGATTGCCCTGGCCGGAGCCGCCGTAGAGGGGGGCATCACTGTTGAGGATCTCTGCCCAGAAACCACTGAAGGGCACGCCCAGCCGATGATTATGGCGGGGGGTAGGGGTGAAGTTACAGGCACAGACCACCACGTCTTCCGGGTTTTGGCCGTGGCGGCTAAAAGAGATGACGCTTTCCTCGGAATCATTGGCATCCAGCCAGGAGAAGCCGGCACCTTCGAAGTCCAGTTCATAGAGGCTGGGTTCCCCCCGCAGGGTGGTATTGAGATCCCGCACCCAGCGCTGCAGACCCCGGTGGTCGGCATCCGCAAGGAGATGCCAGTCCAGGCTGACATCGTGGTTCCACTCCGCCCATTGCCCGAATTCATCCCCCATGAACAGGAGCTTCTTGCCGGGATGGGTGAACATGAATCCCAGCAGCAATCTGAGGTTGGCAAAGCGCTGCCAGCGGTCCCCCGGCATCTTGTCCAGCAGCGATCCCTTGCCGTGCACCACCTCGTCATGGGAAAGGGGCAGCAGAAAATTTTCCTGGAAGGCATAGACCAGGCTGAAGGTGAGCTTGTTGTGGTGGTACTTGCGGTGGATGGGATCCTTGCTCATGTAGAGGAGAATGTCGTGCATCCAGCCCATATTCCATTTGAGCCCGAAACCGAGCCCCCCCACATAGGTGGGCCGGGAAACCATGGGCCAGTCCGTGGATTCCTCAGCAGTCATGATCACATCCGGGTGTTCCTGATAGACCAGCTCATTGCAGCGCCGGACAAAGGCGATGGCCTCCAGATTCTCCCGGCCGCCGTAGATATTGGGGATCCACTCGCCTTCCTCCCGCGAATAATCAAGATAGAGCATACTGGCCACCGCGTCCATCCGGAGACCATCGACATGGTAGACCTCCAGCCAGAAGAGGGCATTGGCCAAAAGGAAATTGGCCACCTCCCGCCGGCCGAAATTGAAGATGGCGGTATCCCAGTCCTGGTGCAGTCCCTGGCGGGGATCGGCGTGCTCGTAAAGATGTGTGCCGTCGAAATAGCCCAGGCCATGCTCGTCCCTGGGAAAATGGGCAGGCACCCAGTCGAGGATAACGCCAACACCGTGGCTGTGCAGAGAATCCACCAGATACATGAAGTCGTGGGGGGTGCCGAAGCGGCTGGTGGGGGCAAAATAGCCCACCGGCTGATAGCCCCAGGAGCCGTCAAAGGGGTGTTCGGTGACGGGCAGGAACTCCACGTGGGTGAACCCCATCTCCGCTACATAGGCGGCCAGCTTTTCCGCCAGTTGCCGGTAGGTGAGCCAGCTATTGCCCTCCCCCCGCATCCAGGAGCCCAGATGGACCTCGTAGATGGAGATGGGGGCAGCCAGACCGTTTTTTTCCTTACGCTCCGCCATCCAGACGCCATCTCCCCATTCATAGCCCTCCAGATTCCAGATCCGGGAAGCGGTCTGGGGGGTGATTTCCGCGGCAAAGCCGAAGGGATCGGCCTTCTGGACCCGGTACTCGCCGTAGCGGGAGTCAATGGCGTATTTATAGAGCTGGCCATGACCGGCCCCTGGCACAAATCCCACCCAGAAGCCGCTGCTGAGATAGTTCTCCAGCATGGCTACTCCTTCCTGCCACTCATTGAAATCCCCCACCACAGATACCGCGGCAGCGCCCGGCGCCCACACCGCAAACCAGCAGCCCTGCTTGCCCTGCTCTTCACCGGGATGGGCGCCAAGCTTTTCCCAGGCCCGATAATGCACCCCCTCCCCCAGCAGGTGCAGGTCATATTCGGAGAGAAAAGAGGTCTTGATCATAACGATATCTCCTTACTGCCCGGCAGAAAGGCCAGGATCCCCTCCAGGGGGATGCGCAGCCAGTCGGGGCGGTTGTTCAGTTCATATTCGGTTTCGTAGAAGGCCTTATCAAGAAGAAAAGAGTGGAGCAGCAGTTCCAGGTGCTTTTCCCTGGCAGGCATAAAGGAGGCCCCTTCGGCGGCCTCAAGATAGCCGTGCAGGAAGGCGGCCCTGACCCATTCCTCCCAACCCTGCAGCCTCTCCCCCAGCAAGGCCGCTTCCGGAGCGGCTATTTCCTGGCGGGAAAAAAGGGTGCTGGTGGCGGCATAGGCAAAGGAGCGGAGCATGCCGGCCACGTCTTTGATGGGGGATTGTTTCTCCTGGCGGGCAGCCAGGCTCCTCATGGGTTCCCCTTCAAAATCGAGCAATATCCAGTCCGTGCCCTGCCGCAGCACCTGACCCAGATGGTAGTCGCCATGGCAGCGGATACGGGTGGCCCGGCTTTTGATGGCGGCCAGGTCATAAAAACGGTTGATGAGCCGGTCACCCTGGGCAAGGGCCAGATTGGCCCGGACCTGGATGTCGGGGGGCAGTTCCTGCAGCCTGGCGTTGAGATGCTCCAGGGCCTGCCTGGCATGCCGGGAGAAAATGTCCGCCAGGCTCTGAAGATAGGCCTCATCCAACGGTTCCGGCCTGAAGTCGGGTTGCCGGGTGGAGCCGGCCAGGGCCACATGAAACTCGGCGGTCCGCCTGCCCAGGTTTTCAAAGGTGATGAGCTGCTCTTCGGTAAAGGCTGCACAGCCGCTGCTTTCGCCATAGGCAGCAGCGGCCGCCAGAAGGGGCAGGCCGGCAAAGGGCCGGAGCTCTTCTGCGGGCAGATCCGGGCTGCGCTCCAGAAAATCCTGGACCGACTGCAGGGCATAGCCCCAGCCCTCGCCGTCGCTGGCCAGATAGGGCTGGAGCATGGCCAGGGCCGAGGTCTGGCCCTGGAAGTTGAGGATAATGCCGCCGGCCACAGGCGCCAGGGCCCTGAAGTCGGTATGATCGGTGAGCTGCAGGCTGATGGCGAAATCGGGATTGGTACCCTCTTCAAGGCGCCGGTACAGCTTGAGAATGGCCCGCTCATCCAGGACCACGGAACTGTTGCTCTGTTCAACCCCCAGGCGGCGCACCTGGCCGCAGGGGCTTTCCACGGGCAGGGCCTGCTCAAAGGCATGGGTGGCAAAGGCCTGGATGGTGCCCCCGCCAACGGTGGCAAAACTCCGGCTGTCCGCCATGGCCTCAAAGAGTTCGCAACAGGCAATCCGGTCCGTCAGTCCATCCAGGAAGAGGCCGTCCGCCTTGGGGGTCTTGAACAGGGCAAGGACACTTTCCGGGGCCTCGGCAGCCAGCCGGGCCGCAGCCGGGCCGGTCACCACCTTGAGGGGCAGGCAATATGTTTCCCGGTCACCTTCGCTGAAGCTTACCCTCAAAAAGAGGATGAAGAAGCCGCCCCCCATCTTGCTCCAGTCAGAGACCGCAACCCCGGTGATGGTCCGGGATTTGCTCCGGAACCAGCGCTGGCCAGGGAGCCAGGGGGCCAGGATCTCGTTTTCCAGGGCATAGCGGAAGGCCCCTTCCAGCTCACCGCTCCAGTTCTCCTCAATGGCCAGGGCCGGAATAGGGGGGGCAACACCAGCCGGGGTGGCAGCCAGATGAATGGCCTCGGCCGGCGGTTCCAGCCGGAACCAGTAGAAGGAATGGGGGCCGATGGTGAGAAAATAGGGCAGATCGCCGATGGTGGGAAATTCGGTGCGGCCGATCATCTCCACCGGCACCCATTCCCGGAATTCAGAGAGGTCGAGCTCAAGGGGCTGGACAAAGCGGGAGAGGTTGGCCACGGCCATGATCACCTCTGTTTTATAGCGCCGCAGATAGACCAGCACCTTGCGGTTCTCGGGCCGCAGGAATTCGAGGCTGCCCCGACCAAAGGCCTTGTGCTGGCGGCGCAGCGCTATCATCCGTTTCATGAAATGGAGCAGCGACGAGGGGTCCCGCTCCTGGCCCTCCACGTTAATGGCCGCGTAGCCGTAGACCGGATCCACGATGACCGGCATATAGAGACGGGCGGCATCGGCCTTGGAGAAACCGGCATTGCGGTCGGCGCACCACTGCATGGGGGTGCGCACGCCGTTGCGGTCGCCGAGAAAGATGTTGTCCCCCATGCCGATCTCATCGCCGTAATAGATGATCGGCGTGCCGGGCAGGGAAAAGAGCAGGCTGTTGAGTAATTCCATGCGCCGCCGGGAGTTGTTGAGAAGCGGGGCCAACCGGCGGCGGATGCCGACGTTCATGCGCATGCGGGGATCCTGGGCGTATTCGCGGTACATATAGTCCCGCTCCTCATCCGTGACCATCTCCAGGGTGAGCTCGTCGTGGTTGCGCAGGAAAATGGCCCACTGGCAGTTGGCAGGAATAGCCGGGGTAGACTCCAGGATCTCGGTGATGGGCCGGCGATCCTCTTTGCGCACGGCCATATATATCCTGGGCATGAGCGGGAAATGGAAGGCCATGTGGCACTCGTCCCCTTCCCCGAAATAGGCCGCTGTATCCGCGGGCCACTGGTTGGCCTCGGCCAGCAACATGCGGTCCTTGTAATTGCGGTCCATCTGCCGCCGTATCTCCTTGATCACCGCGTGGGTCTCCGGCAGATTTTCGTTGTTGGTGCCCTCCCGGACACAGAGGTAAGGCACGGCATCGAGCCTGAGACCATCCACACCCAGGTCAAACCAGAAATTGAGCACCCGGGTGACCGCCTTCACCACCTGGGGATTATTGAGGTTCAAGTCCGGCTGATGGGAGAAGAAGCGGTGCCAGTAATAGGAACCTGCCACCGGGTCCCAGGCCCAGTTGGAGGTCTCGGTATCGGTGAAGATGATCCGTGTTTCCGGAAACTTGGTGTCTGTAGCACTCCACACATAGTAGCGGTGACGGGCTGAGCCCGGCTTGGCCCGGCGGGCCGCCTGGAACCAGGGATGCTGATCCGAGGTGTGGTTTATCACCAACTCGGTGATGATCCGCAAACCCCGGTCATGGGCCTCCTTCACAAAGTGGCGGAAATCGCGGAGGGTGCCGTAATCGGGATGCACCCCCCGGTAGTCGGAGATGTCGTAGCCGTCGTCCCGGCCCGGCGAAGGATAAAAGGGCAGCAGCCAGAGGGTGTTGACGCCCAGGGCCTGGATGTAGTCGAGCTTGCTGATCAACCCCCGGAAATCACCCTGGCCGTCGCCGTTCTGGTCGTAGAAGGCCTTGACGTGCAATTCATAGATGATGGCGTCCTTGTACCAGAGGGGTGGGGCCTGTTTTTTCGCATCCATATTTTTTTGAGTTCCCTCAGAAATGGCTTGTTCAGACTGTCGCCGCCTATGGGTCGGCGGGTTGGGCCAGGCATCTTACATGAAATAATCAAAATCCCGTTCCGTGCGTATCCGCCGCCGCACCAGGAAGATCTGGGCCGGCGACGAGGCCGGATCGAGGCGCAGATAGTTGCGGGGCCCCTGCCAGAGGTAGCGCCCACCGCCCAGCAGGTCATGCACCTGATAGACTTCGTTTTCGGTAATGCCGAACTCTCCCACCGGCAGCTCAAGCCATCCCTGGTGGGCATGGTGGGGATCGAGATTCACCGCCACCAGGATGATATTGCTGTTATCCGGGGTGGTCTTGCCGTAGCAGAGGATCTGCTCATTGTCCACCGGATAGAAGCGCAGATGGAAATTGTGGGCCAGGGCCGGGTTCTCCCGCCGGATACGGTTCACCAGTCTGATGTGCTCGGTGAGGTTGCCGGGCCGATTCCACTCCCGCCGGCGGATCTGGAATTTCTCCGAGTCCCGGTACTCCTCGGTGCCGGGCAGGGCCTCTGCTTCGCAAAGCTCAAAGCCGCTGTATACGCCGTAACAGGAACTCAAGGTGGCGGCAAGGACCAGCCGGACAATAAAGGCGGGACGCCCCCCGAACTGGAGATACTCGGGCAGAATGTCCGGGGTATTGACGAAGAAATTGGGCCGGAAAAACTCCCGCACCTCGCTGCGGGTAAGCTCGGAGAGATATTGGCTTATCTCGTGGCCGGTATTGCGCCAGGTGAAGTAGGTGTAGGACTGGTTGAAGCCCACCTTGGCCAGGGTGTACATCACCGCCGGCCGGGTAAAGGCCTCGGCCAGGAAAATAACCTCTGGCCGGGCTGCCCTGATCCGGCCGATGAGCCAGGCCCAGAAGCGGAGGGGCTTGGTATGGGGATTGTCCACCCGGAAAATGGTGATGCCCTGATCCATCCAGTACAGCACGATATCCGCCAGGGCCTGCCAGAGCTCCCGCCACTCCTGGCAGTCGAAATCAATGGGATAGATATCCTCATATTTCTTGGGCGGATTTTCCGCATATTTTATGGTACCGTCAGGTCGATGCCGGAACCATTCAGGATGTTCCTTCACCCAAGGGTGATCCGGCGAACACTGGAAGGCGATATCCAGGGCCACCATCAGGCCATGTGTGTGGGCCGCTTCCACGAAATGATGGAAATCCTCCAGGGTGCCCAGAGCCGGATGAATGGAGTCATGCCCCCCCTCTGCAGCGCCGATGGCCCAGGGACTGCCCGGATCATCCGGCCCGGCTGCCCTGCTGTTATTCTTACCCTTGCGATTGGTGCGGCCGATGGGGTGAATGGGCGGCAGATAGAGGATGTCAAATCCCATCCGGGCCACATAGGGGAGAAGCCCCTCGGCATCCCGGAAGGTGCCGGACCTGCCGGGTTCCGTGGTGGCGGAACGGGGAAAGAGCTCGTACCAGGCACTGAACCGGGCATGTATCGGGTCTACGTCCACGGCCAGGGCAGGATGCTCCGTGGCCCCCTGGCGATCAGCATAGCGACCCATGACGCTCTGCAGGTCTGGGGCCAGGCCTGCTTCAATACGGAGAGCAACAGGCTGCTCCTGATCGGCAAGCAGGGCGGCGTGATCAACAAGCAGGGCCCGATCCTGGTCAGCAGCGCGATCAGCAGCCCTCACCACCATGGCCGCCCCTTCCAGCAGTTCGCTGCCCACCTCCTGGCCGAGGCCGGCTTTCTTCTGTAAATCATGCTGCCAGGTGGCAAAGAAATCCACCCAGCCCATCACCGAATAGCAGTACGGTTCCAGGCTGGTGATGGCGAAGGAGGCGCGCCACCGGTCATTGCCGAGAAAAGCCATGGGCACCTCCCACCATTCCTCGGCCGCCGTGGGCCGGTAGCGGAGCACGGCGGCCAGGACGTCGTGACCGTCGGCAAAGACGTCGGCGCTCACCCGCACCTCCTCACCGGGTGTCCGCTTGATGGGGTAGCGGCCATTATCCACCGCAGGCCTGATATTTTCAATCCAGACCCGCCGACCGAGGTCCTTATCTAGGGGGGCCAGGGTGGAATGGGGGCTCTGCTTCATTCTGCGTCCTCCTTCGTTGCCGTAAAAGTTGAGGAGGCGATCATCGCCTGCCGACAAGGGTACACGGGACAAGGGAAACAGGAGACGGTATTGACTAAAAAAACAACCTTCTCTTATTTTTATGGTACGCGACCGGCAGTGTCAACCTGCAATCCCGTACCGAGGAAGGCGCCCTCACCACCAAACAAGGGGCAAGCAAAACGTGCTGCCAGCCACCAGGAAGTGAGGTGGGCAGCTCTACGGCCCTTGGCAGGCTCTGGGGAGGGGGAAAAAATTCTGAGGGCTCTGCCGGTAAGAGCAGTCGCTATTGCCGGCAGAGCAGGGAGATGTTTTGGCCCTGAGAGGAGCACCGGCCGCGGAGCGCGCTTCTCGCCCATAACGGCAGTGACGCCCAGGGTTTCCATCTACTTGACCCTGAGTCCGAGCCATGGGCCAGACCGATCCCCTTGATTTCCGCTCTGTCAGCGATGACTCTGATAGCTGCCCAATCTGCCGTTCTGGGAAAGGACGACCTGCCATACCTGTATTTTCCGGGCCCGGAATACCCCGGCCAGGGAGAGGAGATAATATTTCCACATCCGATAGAAGGTGTCGTTGTAGCTGTCCTTCAGCTTGGGCCAGCTCCGATCAAAATTGGCAAACCAGCTGGTCAGGGTTTTGTCGTAATGAACGCCCATGTTATGCCAGTCTTCCATGACCAGCAGCTCTTCACTGGCCTTGCCCACCTGCTCGATGGAGGGGAGCATGCCGTTGGGGAAAATGTACTTGTCAATCCAGGGATCGCCGTGATAACTCGACTTGTTGGAGCCGATGGTATGCAGCAGAAAGAGGGCCTCCGGCTTCAGGCAGCGGTTCACCACCTGCATGAACTGGCGGTAATTTTTATAGCCCACATGCTCGAACATGCCCACCGAGACAATGGCGTCGAACTGCTCTGAGAGATCGCGATAATCCTGGAGGCGGATGTCGATGGGCAAGCCGGCGCAACGCGTGCGGGCCAGTTTGGCCTGTTCCGTGGAAATGGTCACCCCCACGGCTTCCACGCCATAGTTCTGGGCCGCATAGCGGACAAAACTTCCCCAGCCGCAGCCGATGTCCAGAACACGCATGCCGGGTTCCAGCTCTATCTTCCGGCAAATGAGATCCAGCTTGGCCTCCTGGGCCGCGGTGAGATCATGGGTGCCGTTTTGCCAGTAGGCACAACTGTAGGTCATGTGCTTGTCCAGCATCGACTCGAACAGGTCGTTGCCCACATCGTAATGTTTTTTCCCCACCTCCAGGGCCTTTTTTTTGTTCTGGCAGTTGGAGAGGGTGGCCTTGAGGCCACAGAGGATAGCAGCCCTGGACTTTCTGATTTTTTGCTCCAGGCCGCTTCTGAGGATCCGAAAGAATAACTGATCAAGGGCGACAGCGTCCCACCAGCCAGCCATATAGGACTCCCCAAGGGCCAGCGAACCATTAGAGAGAAGGTGGTTGTAGAATTCGGGACTGTGGACCTGGATGTCCCAGGGCCGGGGGCCGTTGATACTGATATCAGCCAGGGCAAGGACTTCCGAAATTGTCTGCTCTGCTTTGTCTTGGATGATGGGTGACATATTTATGCGCGACCTCCTCTCACCAGATTTCGTATTGTAGACCTGTCGGATTAACCACCTAGAACGTCAGGCAAAAGGGCCTGATTTCCCCCAATGCCGCTTTCCAGCCAGCATGCCGGGACAAGAGCCCTTTCTATTGGCATATCATGCCCCCTGCCAGGAAAACAAGGGGAACCAAAAAAGATCATCTTTTTTCGCGCTCTGTATCGGGTCGCCCCCTCCCACAAGAGGAAGACAGCACTCCCCGGCTAGGCCCAGAATTACCTTGCAGCAGGGAGGCGGGCATGCTAAAAATTTCTTCTTTTTGCCCGGGCCGTTTGGTGCAGAAACAGGCTTGCCAGTGCCAGGCCGTCAACGCCTGCAGGGCCATACCCGCACGGCCCCTCATATGCCGCTTCTTTGTTAACGGCCCCCAAGGACTCTCCATGATCCACCTCACCAATATCAGCAAACAGCACGGCAGCCAGATCCTCTTTAGCGCCTCCAGCTTTCAGATCCTGGCCGGGGTGCGCTCCGGCCTGGTGGGCCCAAACGGCGCCGGAAAGAGCACCCTCTTCCGCCTCATTACCGGTGAAGAAATGGCGGATGGCGGCGAGATCTCCTGCGCCAAACACACTGTAATCGGCTATTTCTCCCAGGAAACAGGCGAGATGGCCGGCCGCTCCGCCCTGGAGGAAACCATGTCCGCCGTGGCCCAGGTCATGGCCCTGGGCCGCGAGATCGAGAAGATGGAGGCCGCCATGGCCGAGCCCATGGCCGACGACGCCCTGGCCGCCCTTCTGGAGCGCTACGGTGACGCCCAGCAGGAGTTCGAGCACCGGGGCGGCTATGACCTGGAAACCCGGGCCCAGACCGTGCTCACCGGTCTGGGCATCGGCCCTGACGACTACCTGCGGCCGGTGGAGTCCTTCAGCGGCGGCTGGAAGATGCGCATCGCCCTGGCCAAGATCCTCACCATCAATCCCGATGTCCTGCTGCTGGACGAGCCCACCAACCATCTGGACATCGAGTCGATCCTCTGGCTTGAGGAGTGGCTGAAAAAAGAGTTCAAAGGGGCGCTTTTGATGACCAGCCATGACCGCACCTTCATGAATTCCATTGTCAGCCGCATCATCGAGGTGGCCGACAAAACCATCACCACCTACAGCGGCGATTACGACTTCTACCTGCGCGAGCGCGACATCCGCCGCGACCAGCTGGTGGCCAGTTACCGCCGCCAGCTGGAGATGCTGGCCAAGGAAGAGGAGTTCATCGCCCGTTTTGCGGCCCGGGCCTCCCACGCCTCCCAGGTCCAGTCACGGATCAAGAAGATCGACAAGATCGAGCGCATCGAGCTGCCGGCCGAGCAGAAGGTGATCCGCTTTACCTTTGCCGAACCGCCCCGCAGCGGCGATGATGTGGTGGCCATGGATAATCTGGCCAAGGGCTGGCCGCTGGCGGACCATAGCGAGAAAAAGGTGTTCAGCGGCATCTCCGGCATGATCCGGCGGGGTGAGAAGATCGCCGTTGTGGGGGTGAACGGCGCCGGCAAATCCACCTTCCTGAAGGTGCTGGCCGGCCAGACTACGCCCAGCCAGGGCAGCGTCCGCCTGGGCGCCAATGTAGCAGTGGGCTATTTCAGCCAGCACTCCATGGATATCCTGGATGGCGGCCAAACCGTGTTCAATACGGTGCAGAATGCCATGCCCCAGGCCCATATCGGCACGATCCGCAACCTGTGCGCCGCCTTTCTCTTCCAGGGCGACGACATCGACAAACGGATCAGCAATCTCTCCGGCGGGGAGAAAAGCCGGGTAGTGCTGGCCACCCTCCTGGCCCGGCCCTTGAATCTCTTAATCCTGGATGAGCCCACCAACCACCTGGATCTCCTCTCCCGCGAGGTGCTGCTGGAGGCCCTGCAGAAATTCAGCGGCACCGTGGTACTGGTAAGCCATGACCGCCACTTCCTGCGCTCCCTGGTGGACCACGTCATGGAGATAGACCATGGCGCCATGCACCTCTACGGCGGCAATTACGATTATTACCTGCATAAATCCGCCCAGCTGGGCAGTCAGTAACCATCCTTTCCCCGCCATGACCGCCGGGCCGTGCCCCGTCGAGACATATCAGCGGCATTGCCTGCCTGGCCAAATAATTTTTCCGCAAAAAACTGGTAAATCACCTCTTATTTTATAATACTAAACGACATCGTCACCCTTTTTTCAGGCAGTCAATGCAGGATGTGGCCTATGGACTCAAAATTGGTGATCGTCTTGGTGGGGCTGCCTGCCCGCGGCAAATCCACCATGGCCCGCAAGATAGCCCGCACCTTGGAGCGTGATGAGCTCAAGGTGCGGGTTTTCAACAATGGCGAACTGCGGCGCAGACTTGCCCAGGACAACAGCTCTTCGCCGGAGTTCTTCTCGCCCCAGAACCCGGAAGGGGTCGCCTTCAGGGAAAAATGCGCCCGGATAAACCTCGATCTGGCCAAATCCTTCCTGCAGGAGGAGGGGGACATAGCCATCATCGACGCCAGCAATGTCTCCAGGCAGCGCCGTAAAATGGTTGAAGAAACCATGGCCGGGCGGCCCATTCTTTTCCTGGAGTGCCGCAACGCGGACGAAGAGGCCCTGGAGGCCAATCTGGTCCGCAAATCCTCCCTCAGAGAATTTGCCCACCTCTCCCCCCAAGAGGCCATCGACAGCTTTGCCAAGCGCATTTCCTTTTACGAAACCATGTACGAACCGCTGCAGGCTGAGCGCAACTGCATCGTGGTGGATTCCTTTACCGGCACCATCCTGCAGGAGAAATTGGCGGACGTGGTGCCCTATTACGACCGGATCCGCGACCTGATAACCACCCGCATCGTCAAAAATCTCTTTCTGGTGCGCCACGGAGAAACCTATTTCAACCTGGAAGACCGCATCGGCGGGGATTCGGTCTTAACGGCCAAAGGCCTGGCCCAGGCCCGGGCCCTGGCCGAGCATTTCAGCACCATCCCCATTCCCATTATCTTTACCAGCAACTATCTGCGGACGCTGCAGACAGCCGCCCCCATCGCCGAGAAACAGGACCACAGCTCCATTATCGCCCTGCCCGAATTCAACGAGATCCACGCCGGCATCTGCGAAGGCATGACCTACCAGGAAATCCAGGCGCGCATGCCGGAGGTGGCTGATGCCAGAAAACAAGATAAATATGGCTACACCTATCCGGAGGGAGAGGGCTATGCAACCATGGAACAGCGCATCCACCGCGGGCTGCAAAAGGTCTTTTACTTAAACAACTATGACGACAACATCATGATTGTCGGCCACCGGGCCGTCAACCGCATGATCCTCTCTGATTTCCTTTTCCGGCAAAAAGAGGAGGTCCCTTACGTCTATATGCCGCAAAACCGCTATTATCATCTGCAGATAAACCCGCATAAAAAGAATTTCGAACTGCGGCCCTACGCCAGCGGCCAGAGCAAAGATCGCTGACCGCAAGAGATTCCGCAATAACTTTCAGGAAAGGCCATGGAGACCTATGGGCTGAGTCATACCGGCTTGGTGCGAGAGCATAATGAAGATCGTTATCTGATCAAAAATCTCTCAGCCAACACCGCCCTCCTGGCAATCGCCGATGGCATGGGAGGCCATTGCGGCGGAGAGATCGCCGCCCAGATTGTCATAGACACCCTGCAGGAGAGCGACCTGGCCACTCCCTCTGATGCCCGGCACCTATCCCGCCTGATTGCCAAGGCCAATGAGAGCATCCACAAAGAAGCAGAGCGAAACCCTGCCCTGCTGGGCATGGGAACCACCGCCACGGTCGCCCTGATAGACCACGCTGTTGTCCACTGGGCCCATGTGGGAGACAGCCGCCTCTATTTTTTTGGGGATGGCCGCTTAAAGCAGGTGACCACGGACCAGAACATGGCCCAGCTGCTTATCGACCGCGGAGAAATGAGCCCGGAGCTGGCCCGCTTATCCCCCTACAGGAACATGCTGCTGCAATGCGTTGGCGGCTATGACTGCGTGCCGGCCAGCGGCCATTTTGAGATCACCCGGGGCGACCTGCTTCTGCTCTGCTCGGACGGACTTTGCGGGGCAGTACCCCGCCAGCGTATCCGATCCCTGCTGGCGCCCGGCAAAAAAATGCAAAACACTGCCGACTCCCTGCTGCAGGCGGCTCTGGAGACGGGCGGCAAAGACAATATCACCGTCGTCCTGGCCAGACCGAGCGCGACATAATGATATATACCAGAATATACTTATATATATCTCAGCCGTTTATCCTTGTCGCAGCGGGCCTCAGAGACAAGGGATGTGGAAGCGTATGGGCGCGTCCTTGTCGGACTCAGCAGAGAAATTTCCTTCCAGTCCGGTTTTGAAGGCGGCGAGCAGCGCCTTTGTCGCCCCGATGAATTCAGGGCTATGCTCGGTCCGGTTAATGGTGGCGTGGAGGACGATCTTCTCAAGGCATGGGGGATAGCCGGTGGTGACGGTCCAGGCCAGGGCGTTAGGACAGTCAGGCACGGAAAAACGCACCCCGCCCATAACCGTCTCCTGTCGGATATGGAAGCGTCCCCATTGGCGAAAATAAATAACCCGCCCCAACTCCTCCAAGGCGTCCACCGCCTCCACCTCCTCGCAATAATCAGGCAGCGTCTCGACGGAGATTTTCGCCCTGATCTCCTCCTGGCTTGTGACAACATCGGCAAACTCGAAAAATTCCATGGACTCCTCATCAAGGTTCAAAAAACATCTCCGCAAACGGCCCCAGACACAAATCCGCTCCCCGTTCCGCCCTCCTATAACAGAGAAAACAGCTGCGGACCACCGCCACATAACAGGCCGTTGAAAAAGGGAGCGAGCGCAGTATTTTTTCAACGGGCAGAAAATGGTTATTTCGCCTATACTCCACAGACTGCTCTGGGCAGAAGCCCTGCCGGGCATAAAAACGCTCCCCCCCTCAAAGGGGCGGCCGTCCCATTGAGCCCGGATCAACTCTTTGACGTGAGGACAATATGAAAATAACACTACTCATTCCCCTGCTCCTGGCTTTAACCCTGGTGGCGTCCCCCTCCTTTGCCAAGAAAAATGGTCACGACGGGCAGCTGCCCCCCGGGCTGTCCAAAAACGTAAAGCGGGGCAAGGCTCTGCCCCCGGGCTGGCAGAAGAAAATAGCGCCGGGCAAGAAACTGGACAGAGAAGTCTATAGGCATGGCGCGATCATTGCCCCGCTGGATCCCCTGGGAATCGTCACCATCAAGATCGACAACAAGGTGCTGCGGGTCCACCAAAAAAGCATGGAAATATTGGATATCCTGACGCCTTAACTTAAAATTTTGTCTGGAGTGGATAGAGGGCTGAAGGGAAAATGCCCTGAACAGGAACAGGCCCTGGCCGTTCCGGTGAAAAAGAGGGCCAGAACTCTTTTTTATCTTTCCTCTGCCGCCCCGGCCCTGGCCAGGGCGGCAGAGTTTTTTTTCACCTCAAAATCATCATCATAATCCCTTACCTGACCTCTTCTCTGAATTCAAATTGCACGCGCACAACCGACAATTCAGGGGAGAGAGAAGCCGCGCAGGTCTTCATCAGCGCTTGTAGGAAAAAAGAGTGTATCAGCAGCGCATCGTCCCTTTGGCCACTTACGATTTTATTCGGCTGGCGCCAAGCCTTTTGCCTGTTGCCGGGAAGAGTGCGATGTCGGTATGGGGCAGGAATAAGGAGGCCACATACTGGTCTTTGAAGTCTGGAACCTCGGAGAGCTCGAAACTGGTCATCCGATGGACCACATCCACCACATCTTGCCTGATGTGGTTGCTCAAGGCACTCATCCATGATCCCAGCAGCGAACCGTTGCCCACATAGATGACCTTGTCAGGGGATACCTCCGGCAACAGGCCGATGGTCATGGCGGAATCAAGGTCAATATAGCTGCCGAAGGCCCCGGCCAGGATGATCTGCTCCAGGTCACCGATGGCAAGCCCCACCTCCTCGACCAGGGTCTTGACCCCGGCGTAGATGGCGGCCTTGGCGCGGATGAAGTTGTCGATATCCACCTCGTTGATGACAATATCGCTAGGAGCCCCTGATTCTTCCTTCCAGGCCAGGACATATTCATAGCCGCTCCGCCCCGACCGAATGCGGGGCGTATCCAGCTGACGGTTGAATTTGCCGCTTTGGTCAATCACCTTATTTTCAAAAAGAGTAGCAACGATAACCAGCAGCCCGGAACCGCAAATACCCACGGGTTGCTGGTTGCCGATGGTGATGTTCATCGGCTCCAGGGTGGCGGGATTGAGACTGAAATCCTCAATGGCGCCGGCGGCGGCCCGCATGCCGTGGGTAATACCGCCGCCCTCAAAAGCCGGCCCGGCAGAGCAGGCGGCACAGGCCAGCCACTCCCTGTTGCCGATAACAATCTCGGCATTGGTGCCGATATCGATATAGAGGGTGACCTTGTCGGTGCGATACATCCCGGAACCCATCACCCCGGCCACGATATCGCCGCCAACATAACTTGAGATCGAGGGATAGAGGAGTGCCACGGTATGATGGGGCAGCTTGATGTTGAGATCAGCGGCCCTGATCGGGGGGACAAAGGTGGTTACCGGCACATAGGGGGAGCGCCTGATATTGTCCGGCTCCAGGCCCAGGAGAAGATGGGTCATGGTGGTGTTGCCGGCCAGGGTTATGGAGCTTATCTCGTCCCGGGTGATCTTGCCTTTTTTCTTGCCTGCCGTAGGGTTGGCTGAGGCCAGCAGATGGTCGATGCAGGAATTGATGCTTTGCACCACCATTTCCTGCATCTGTTCTTGCCCTTCCGGATTCTCCGCATGGATGATCCGGCTGATAACGTCTTCGCCGTAGCTTAACTGGCCGTTGTAATCACCATGCCGGGCCAGCACCTTGCCGGTATTGAGATCAAGGAGAAGGCCATAGACCGTGGTGGTGCCGATATCAAAGGCCAGTCCGAAATTTCTGGACGTCCAGTTGCCGGGCTGGATATTAATCAGGTGGGTCTTGGTCTTGCTGTTGACGGGATGGGCCAGGGTAACGGTGAGCCGGAAATTATCGTCCCGTAATGCCTTTCGTATCTTGCCCAGAATCGGCAGACTGGTGACGATGCCCCGCTCATCGTATTGGTTGCTCAGCCCCAGGATAATGCGGCCGGCATCGGCCATGTTGTCCAGCGCCGAGGCCGGGGGCAGTTCCAGAAAGAGTTTCACCACCGGCGACACAAAGATGCCTTCCTCACGGAGATCCTGAATGTCGAAGCGGTGCATGCCGGCCCGGTGCCTGACGGGCACGGACGTGGACAGGCCGCCCGTTTTGAGGCTCGATATCTCGGGGACGTTAATGGTGGCATCGCCGGAGACCTTGGCAATGCAGGCCTGCCGATAGCCGGCGCTGTAATCTTCCGGGGAAAGTTTATCGCTCCGTCCCCCTTCCACAGTACCTTTTTCCAGAATGACCCGGCATTTGCCGCAGACCCCGGCCCCGCCGCAGGAGGCATTGATATGGATACCGGCGGCCCGGGCCGCCTTGATAAAGGATTGGCCGCCCTGGATTTCAACCTCGCGGCCGGTGGGCAGAAAATGTATTTTATAGAGTTGCTCTTGGCTCATCAGCTGATTTCCATAGCGTTAAGTTTCTTCAACTGGGCGAGGTTGAACACCGGCCCGTCAACGCAGACCAGTTTACCATCCAGATGGCAATGGCGACAGACCCCAACGCCACATTTCATATGGCGTTCCATGGTGGTGATGATGTCCTTATCGCTGAAGCCTCTTTTCTCCAGGGCCTTCAAGACGGCCTTAATCATCAGCGGCGGGCCGCAGACCACCCCGCTCTGCTGGGCGGGGTTGATTTCCACCTGCTCAAAAAGCGTGGTAACCAGACCGGTATTGCCCTGCCAACCGGCGGAGCCCGAGTCAACGGTAAGCAGGCAGTGGACGGACTGGTTTTGGCGCCAGAGGGCAATGTCGCCCATAAAGGCGATATCTTCCGGAGTGCGGCTGCCGTAGAGGATGGTTATGTGACCCTGGTAGTCCGGGTTCGCCAGGCAGCTGTTGATGACCGAAGACAAAGGAGCCAGGCCAATGCCGCCGGCCACAAAGAGCAGGTCGCGCTGGGCCAGATACTCCATGGGGAAGGGCTTGCCGTACGGCCCCCTGAGGCCGATTATTGCCCCTGTAGTGAGGCCGTGCATGGCGGTGGTCAAGGTGCCGGCCCGGCGGACACTGAGGCGTATCAGGCCTTTGTCGGCCGGTGTGGATGAAAAGGAGATAGGTGCCTCGCCGCAATGGGGCAGGGAGACCATCATGAATTGCCCCGGCTGGTAGGAGAAGCTGGCGTTGTCATGCTGATCGACAAATCGCAGCACAAAGGTCTTGATCTGCGAGTTCTCGCTGATGATTTCGACCACCTGCGCCGGGCGGGGCAGGTAATCCTCGAGGGGGGATCTCTTCATAGGTCAGCTTCCTGCGCAGGCCATGTTGATAAAACGGAGAATGTCGGTGCCGCCAAAGCACATATCGACACAGCGGCCACAGCCCACACAACTCGGCCGGCCATGTTTTTGGACATCGTAGCAGAGTTTGTGCATGAAGCGCTGGCGGATGGCATCGGTTTTTCGCACCACCGGGTTGTGGCCCCCCGCCATTTTGGTAAAGCCGGAAAAGGTGCAGGCATCCCAGCTCCTGATCCGTTCGCCGCTCTCTGCCGTGAGGGGCGCGTCGGTAATGGTGAAACAGGTGCAGGTGGGGCAGATGAAGGCGCAGCCGCCGCAATCCTGACAGCGCTTGGAGAGCTGGTGCCAGATGGCATCGGGAACGCCCTCCCCCTGCAGCCGTTTGATGACCTGGTCCACATGGACTATGTGGCTGAAGCTGCCCCGGGATTCCAAAAAGGCCTGGTACTGTCTGTGGACATCTTGTTCCTCGGCCGGGGTAAAAAAATGGCGCCATTTTTCAACGATTGCCTGGCCCTGGCTCCGGCCCACTTCCACCAGAAAGCAATCACCGATATCCGTAAATTGCAGGTCGGCGCCATCCTCCAGAAAAGGACCGCTCTTGGTGGCGTTGCAGAAACAGTTTGGAAAGGGGTGATTGCAGTTGAGGCCGATCAGGATGGACTTGAGTCTCTTCTGGCGATAAGGGCTGTCGCTGGTTCCGTGCAGAAAGGTAACATCCATATACAAGACGCCTGAGAGGTCGCAGGAGCGGACCCCGAAGAAAACCGTCGGCGGCAAAGCGGTGTCGGCAGGGGTGAAGGCATAGGCCTCTGCAGATTCGCAGCGATAGGTGCAAAGGACTTCCCGTTGGGGAAGCAGGAACTGTTTGATGGAGTTCTGGGGTTGCTTGGCAAGGTCAAGGGTGGCGCTGTCGACATCGTCGATCTCGGTGAAGAGGGTGTCACCATGCCGGTTTTGTAGAGGGGCGACCAGGCTATACTCCTTGCTGAGCTTACGGAGAAACGCGGTCAGGTGGTCTTTTTTGAGGGTTAGTTTGCCGGTCATGATTGAAGCTCGATTGTGTCAGGGCCAAAAGCCCTTCTCAGGTTTTGCTGATGTGGACGGCGCAGACCTTATATTCAGGACACTGCGCCAAGGGGTCCCAGGTGTCGATGCAGAGCTTGTTGATCGGCGCCTCGGCAAAATGGAAGGTGGTATATACCGAACCCGGCGGCACCTGGTCGCTGATTTCGGCGGCCAGCTGAATCATGCCGCGCCTGGAGGCAACCTCCAGCATATCGCCGTTGCGGATCCTCAGTTTGTGGGCGTCGGCTTTGTTGATCTGCAGCAGGGCCTGGTTGCACTCCCGGTTCAGGGTGCTGCTTTTCCGGGTCATGGTGCCGGTGTGGTAATGATGATAGATCCGGCCGGTGATCAGCATAAAGGGGTACTCCTGGTCGGGTGGTTCGCTGGGGGGCTGGTGGTCGGCAGGCACGAAATGGCCCTTGCCCCGGGTAAAATAGTATTTATGGAGAAAGGGCGTGCCTGGATGGCTGCGGTCCCAGCAGGGCCATTGCAGGCCCCAGCACTTCTCCAGACGATCATGATGCATACCGCCATAAATGGGGGCGAGCATGGATATTTCCTCCATGATCTCGGCCGGGGAGTCGTAATACATGGGGTACCCCAGACGCTGGGAAAGGGCGCTGATAATATCCGCATCGGTGCGACAGTTACCAAGCGGCGCGATGGCCGGCCGCACCATTTGCACCCGCCGTTCCGAATTGGTAAAGGTGCCGATCTTCTCGGCAAAGGAGGCGGCCGGCAAGACCACGTGGGCCAGTTGGGCGGTTTCGCTGAGAAAGATATCGGCGACAACCAGAAAATCAAGATTGGTCAAAGTCTCTTGAACCTTGGACAGCACCGGGTCACTGAGCATGGGATTTTCGCCCATGATATACATGGCGCGGATGGGGCCGGCTTTGCCGCCATGGGTCATTTCCAGCAGAGAAAGGCCTGCTGTGCCGGGCAAAGCAACATTCCAGGCCCTTTCGAATTTTTCCCGGTAATCATCATTGCCCACCGCTTGATAGCTCGGAAAAACATTGGGCAACGCCCCCATATCGCAGGCACCCTGGACATTGTTCTGGCCGCGCAGGGGGTCAACCCCGGCATCTTCTTTTTCGATGTTACCGGTCATCATCGCCAGATTGGCCAGGGCCTGGACGTTTCTGGTGCCGCAGATATGCTGGGTGATGCCCAGGCAATAACAGATAACAGCTTTCTGGGCCTGGGCATAAAGCTGGGCCGCCTTGTTGATGCTTTCCAGATCCACGCCGGTGATCTCCGCCATCTCATCAAGGTCCAGGCGGTAGAGCATGTCGCGCAGCTTGTAGTAGTTTTCGGTGCGCATCTCCACAAAGAGATCGTCAACCAGGTTCTCGTCCAGGATGATGCGCATCATGGCGTTAAGCAGGGGGATGTCGGTGCCCGGCCTGATGGCCAGATGGATGTCGGCCAATTCGGCCAGCAGGGTTTTTCTGGGATCAATGACGATCAGTTTGGCGCCGCCATCAACGGCAGCCAGCATCCTGCGGGCCACCTGGGGATGGGCCTCGGTGGTATTTGAGCCGCTGACCAGGATAACCTGGGCATTTTCAATCTCATTGATGGAGTTGGTCATGGCGCCGCTGCCGAATGTGGAGGCAAGACCTGCCACCGTGGGAGCGTGTCAGAGGCGGGCGCAATGGTCGATGTTGTTGGTCTGCAGCACCGCCCTGGTGAATTTCTGCAGCAGATAATTTTCTTCGTTGGTGCATTTGGCCGAGGAGAGTACCCCGATGCCCTGGCCGGAAGTCGTGTCGCGAATGCGGCCAAGCTCCGTGGCGGTATAGTCCAAGGCCTCGTCCCAGCTCGCCTGCGTAAGCACACCGTTTTTTCTGATCAGCGGTTCGGTGAGACGGTCCGGGTGGTGGATAAACTCATGCAGATGCCAACCCTTGACGCACAGGTTGTTACGGGAAATAGGGTGGTTGCGGCTGGCAGTGGAGCCAACCACCCGGCCCTTTTCTTCATGGAGATACACCCCGCAGCCGCAGCCGCAATATACACACGTGGTCAAAATGTCGGGCATGGCCTTGATCCTTGGTGTTGCTATTTATCCCTGAATAAATCCGTGTATATATCGTATTAGAAAATGAGCATCTTTGGCAACGCAAAGGGGGCAGAACGGCCGTAAAGTTCACTTTCAGCTTTTGTTCTGTCTATCGGAGCGTTCCCAAGGCAGCATGCTTAATTGTTGACGGATCATAGCTGTTGCCCCGGACAGCTCCTTCTACATTAATGATTCTTCATATTTCCAGATAATTAGCGTGGCCAGGCCCCCTTTTGGGGTGTCAGGCCCAGATTGTCGAGATACTAGAGATAGTCGTCATCGCCCGCAAAAACAACCTGGCGGTTGTGCCCGCCTGGAATAATATGATTAAATATGGTTTCTCCTGAATTCCAGAGGGGATAAAGAAACCACGAAGGTCAACAACCGCTGTGAACCCTTTTCTTCATTATGCTTTTCAAGAGTTGAGCCGCGGCTCTGCGAACCAGAAACAGAGAAGGAGGATTTCCCATGAAAAAGAGCATGGTCTATTTTGCGGCAGGTAGTCTGGGAGGAGTGGTTAATGGCCTGGCGGTCTGGTTTTTCGGCGCCGTGGGGATTACCGGGGCGGTGGGGGTGGCAATCGCGCCGGCCCTGACCGCAAACTTTCTGTATCCCCGCATCGTCTGGGGCGGCCTCTGGGGATTGCTGTTCCTGCTGCCGCTCAAGAATATGAATATCTTCACCAAAGGGGCTTTGCTCAGTCTCGCCCCCACCGCCATCCAGCTGTTTGTCGTTTTCCCCCTGAAGACCCACCAGGGTGTGGCCGGATTGGAACTTGGCTTGGCAACCCCTCTTTTTGCCTTGTTCGTCAACTGGATCTGGGGAGTCGCCACGGCTTTCGCCATTAAAATAGCAAGGTAAGGAGATTCCAAG
The DNA here is from genome assembly GCA_031581485.1 of Desulfurivibrionaceae bacterium. GTDB lineage: Bacteria > Desulfobacterota > Desulfobulbia > Desulfobulbales > SURF-16 > BM506. The sequence goes on from JAVLBA010000005.1 coordinate 62,183, forward strand.
AGCCATAAATAAGTAAGGTGTCTCCCGAACTCTCGAGAGCCTATAATTTCGCTCGCCAACCGGTCAGCAAAGGAGTGGAAAATTGGAGCGCAAAGGAAAATTAGGAAAGCTTTTGCTGGAGCGGGAAGTCATCTCGCAAGAACAGCTTGATGACGCCCTTGCCCAACAGGGTGAACTGGGGCTGCCCCTTGGTGAGACCCTGATCCGCCTGGATTACATAAATGAAAATCAACTGCTTGATTTCCTCAGCCGGCAGCTCAAGGTCGATTTCATAAATCTCTCCGAAAATGATTACCAGGTGATCGACCGGTCGCTGATCAATCTCCTTACCCGGGATCTCTGCAGGCGCTACCAGATCCTGCCCCTCTTCCTTTTTGAAATCGACGACACCAGGCAGCTTACTCTTGCCATGACCGATCCCCTCGACGCGGATGCCGTTCATGAGGTGGAGAACAAAACCGACTGCCTGGTTACTCCGGTCCTGACCATTTCCTCGGACCTGGAGGAGGGTATCGAGAGGCTGTTCGGGGGCGGTTTCTTCCCGTCGCGGTTCGGCGCTGAAACCCGGCCGCTGATCGAGGAAAACCGGGTGTTGTTCATGAACCGGCTGCTTGCCCAGGCCATCCAGCTCTACGCAAGCGACATCCACGTCGAGCCCCATACCAGGGAAGCGCATATCCGCTACCGGATCGACGGAGTGCTCCATCTGATGCAGACTATACCCCTGGAGACGATGCCGCCCCTCATCACCCTGCTGAAGATCATGGGCAGTCAACATCATACTACCATGCGGCTGGATAAGAAAAACATCCCCCACGAGGGTTCCTTTGCCAGAATTATCGGGGGGCATGCCGTCGACTTTCGGGTCAGCACTTTTCCGACCATCCACGGGGAAAAGGCGGCGGTGCGGATCCTGGATAAAAACAGCCGGGTCGCGATCAGCACCACCGCGGATCTGGAGATGGCGCCGAAAACCTTGCGCATTTTTCTGAGCTGCATCAGACAGGCGAGCGGCATCGTCATTGCCACCGGCCCCACCGGCAGCGGCAAGACCACCACCCTCCATGCCGCAATCAACGAGATCAACGATGTGGGACTGAATATCGTGACCATTGAAGACCCGGTCGAATACCATGCCGCTGATTTCGTCAACCAGAGCACCCTCCTGCCCCAGGCCGGCTTTACCTACCCCCTGGCCATGCACGCGGTGTTGCGCCAAGATCCCGATGTGATTCTGGTCGGCGAGGTCAGGGATCTGGAAACGGCCCGGGTGGTGATCCAGGCCGCCTTGACCGGCCACCTGGTTTTGACCACCATGCATACCGATGATGCGGCCGGGGCGGTGGTAAGGCTGGTGGATCTCGGTATCGAGGAGTTCCTGGTCTCGTCGACGGTGGTCTCCTCCATCAACCAGCGGCTGGTCAGAAAGAATTGCCCGGACTGCTCGAAAAAATACACCCCCGGGCGGGAAGAGCTGGAGGATATCGGCATCGATGCCGGGGTGGCCGAGGAGATCGTCAAGGACAGGATCCTCTACAATATCCGCAAGGGCAAAGGCTGTCAGCAATGCCGGCACACCGGCTACCGGGGCCGGCACGGTGTGTATGAGTTTCTCTCGGTAAACCCGCCGATCAAAAAGATGATCCGGGACAAGGTCACCTCCGACGTCATTTCCTCCACGGCCAGGGAGCTGCAGGATATCAATATGCTCTTCGAGGACGGCCTGCGGCTGGTCCTCTCCGGGATAACCACCTTCGATGAGCTGCGCCGCATTCCCAGGGGAGATTATTCCTTGAAAAGCCCTGCCGGGATCTTCAAGACGGCGGGGATCGATGCCTATCCCAAAAAAAGGAAAAAGAGCAAGAGCGTCGGCGCCAAAAGCGGCCGGAAGAAGGGGCCGCCGGGCAAGACCAAGTGATTCAAGGCTGGCCGGGCGCCTGTACGGGTCTGCTGCGAAGGAACATCCACCACTGTCGGTAGCCAAACAGGGTCATCCATCAAAAGGCCCTTGACCCCAAACAAAGTCTTTTTTTTCAGTTTCGTCCGGCATAAACCATTCCACGGCAAGTCCCAGCGGGATGGCCAGCAGGATGGTCAGGCCACCACGAACCAGGGCAAAGGGAAAACCGAGAAACTCCGCCTCAATGGGCAGCATCTGCGGCTTAATTGCCCAAGCGGCCAGGACAATGGCGACCACGGCCCATCGTGCCCCAAGACGGCGCAGACTCATAAGGAGTGGAAAAATGACATAGGATGGGCCGATGAGAATGGATCCGCAGACAACGGCAATCAACAACCCCTTGAAACCGCCTTCCTTGCCGAGCAGGGAGCCGATTAAATCGCGGTTAACCCAGACCTGGATCAGGCCAATCAGGGCAAATACCGCTATGATAAGAATAGTTACCGAGGCAAAGAGGTTTGCCCCATACTTTAGAGCCTCAAGGGCCTTGTGAGGAGAAACATACCAGGCCCCCAGGTAAAGACAACCTACGAACAAGATTATGTATTGCCGGAAGAGCCAGCCCAGGAAATTTTTAGCCCAGTTCATAGCAGACCTCCAAGCAAGAGACCCGAAAAAAGTGCGGCAATAAAAGTCAGTCCGTTGCGGACCAGGGCAAAGCGCCAGCTGAAAATTTCGGCTTCAAACGGTAAAGTCACTACTCCCACTGAAATCCACGCCAGGATAAAGGCCGCCACCGTTGGCGGCCAGGCGCCATTAGCCAGAAGTGAACCGGCAAGGGGATATGCCGCAAGCGGTGGGCCGATGGCAATAGCGCCGAGCAGGCCGCCCATGAGCAGAGACAGGGGGCGATTCCCCTTTCCCAATACCGATTCGATCAACTCGGGCGGCAGAAATTCTTGAACCAGGCCGACCAGGGCAAAGATAGCCAGGAGCAAGGGCAGAATATTAAGCAAGGCTCGGGCGCCGCTCTTAATTGCGACCTGTGCCTTCTGTTTATCACGACTCAATGTCCACAGGTAGGCGAGGCCGACCAGAAGCAGATAGGTCAGACCTGTATGGACAATACTCATTGTGGCCACTCCCTAGCATCACTAAGCGCTGAGCTTCTTTTTCCTGCCGCCCTGGGCTTTTTATTTGTCACTGTGGACTCCTGTTTCAGTCTTGTTGCTTTCCGCAGCCACCTAAAATCATCCTGCTCAGCTATTTTCTCATATTTTGCAAATATTCGACAAGCTCATGCATTTTGGTTAAGTGAGGCTTGACCCCAAGGCTTTATTATAAACAAATAAGGTGTCCCCGGAACTCATGCAGCTTTACAAATACTGCATTTTATCATGATATAAAACCCTTATCCCGGTCCGCCCCCATGCATCCGACCGAGCATGCAGCTTATGAAAATATTAAGTATCCAAGAGCATAATGATTTGTCAGAGTTCGAACTATTTTTAAATAAGATT
>JAVLBA010000060.1:0-14034 GCA_031581485.1 Desulfurivibrionaceae bacterium
AGAAGGTCGCCTCAAAAAAAACAGCAAAAGGCAGGAGAGAGTATGGACGGAGCGTATAAAGACGGCATGTACAGCCACCCCAACCTGGGACTCATCAAGATCTTCATCCAAAATGACAACTGGGTGTACCAATGCTATAAAAGCAACGGTACAAAACCTTTATCCGCCGCCAAACCCCTGGATCAATGGACCTGGGCCCTGAGTGAAGAGGCGAACTAGTACTCCGTAACACTTAAATGTACGCGTATAATTTCGTTATTGTATACGAACCACAAAGACACGAAGACACAAAGAAAAACATAAAAACAAGAAGCTCTTCGTGCTTTTGTACCCCTCAAGGGGGTATTAAAAAGAATGCCTTTGTGGTTAAAGGCAGAGTTGCATAAATATACGAAACTTTAAGTGATACACTGCACTAGAATATGAGACAAGAGGAGGAGAAACAAGGCGGCCTGAAGGTTATTTCTGCAATCCCTCCCCCTCCTTGTTTCTTTCTTCTTCTTCCTTATTTCTCGCCCCAATGGACGGCAATGGTCCCCATCATGAACCTCTTGAAGCCCACCTTCTGAAAGCCGGCCTGGCGAAAGGCCCCCTCCAGCTCTTCTGCCTTGTAAAAATCCATGGTGGAGCCGGTGAGGTAGGCATACGCCGCCTTATCGCTGGCGATCAGACGGCCCATCAGGGGGATTCCCCAGCGCAGATAGGCCCTGATGAAAGGATAAAGAATATTGCGGCTGGGGGGGGTGGTATCCAGGCAGACAATGCGGCCGCCTTTTTTGAGCACCCTGTACACCTCGGCAAGAACAGCAGGGGCATCATCGACATTGCGCAGGAGATAGCCGAAGGTGACTGCCTCAAAAACCCCATCGGCAAAAGGTAAAAAATTGGCGTCACAGGCCTGCCAGGAGATATCCCGGCTGGAAAAACGTCTCCGGGCCTCGGCCAGCATATTCTGGGCGAAATCACCACCAACAACAGTGGCCGCCGGAAAGGAGACCTTGTAAAGGGCGGCGATATCCCCGGTGCCGGTGGCCAGATCAAGCACCCTTCCCTGCCTGGCATCCCCGGCCTTGGCAACCACAAAGCGGCGCCAGCGCTGATCCTGCCCCAGGGTCATCACCTTGTTCATCAGATCATACTGGCCGGCGATGGAATCAAACATCTTTTGTACAGCAGTGGCTTTAGTCAAGGGTTCATCCGTTTTTTCACGATTCAACTCGTCCAACAACTATTTTTTGGTCGTAAAAAGGGGGGCAGGTTTTTTGACCTCATCAGCGCCCTCCTCTTTTGAGGCCAGGGCCCTGACCCTGGTTACCGGTCTGGTACTAGAAACCCTTTTGCCGCGCGCGGCAGCGCCTTTCAGCAGAAAATCCCCCAGGGGCAGATCTTCGTAATTGGCCTTGGCCCGCTTACTGGGGGTGTAATAGATCCGGACCAGGCCCTCCTCACCAAGGGAGATGAACTGAATCAGGGAGCGCTTGTGGGGCGGAAAAAGCTCATACTCCTTATCTGTAATAAATTTCGGCATCTTGAAACGTTTGATATAGGAGAGGTTTTCAACGCCGTTTTTATAGATGATATTAAAAACGAGGTCACCCTCCACCTTCCCCATCCACAGGAGATCGCGACCGATAAAGACCTTGTCCGCCACCGGCACGATTTTATAGCTGCCGTTTTTGAAGATCAGCATAATCTTGTCATACTCGGAACAGGGGAAGGAAAATCCCTGGTCACCCTTGACCTGATGTCCCAGAAACCCACTCTCCTCCTGATAGCCCACGGTGAGGTTGGAAAGGGCCACCTGGCGGGCCTCCACCTCAGAGAAGGTGGCAAGCTGGGTGCGCCGGGCATAGTCGGGGCCATATTTTTTCAGCAGGCCGTCAATGTAGTTGATGGTATACAGCACCATGTCCTCAAGATGCTTTTTGACTGCCTTGATTTTTTTGAGGGTGACATTGATTTCTTTTTGTTTTTTGGCGATATCGTAGCGGGATATCCGTTTAATCCGAATCTCAAGGAGCCGTTCGATATCCTCAAAGGTCACATCGCGCAGGAGCCTGTCCCGGAAGGGTTTCAGGGAGGCGTCAACGGTTTCCACCACCAGTTGATAGGAATCACACTCTTCAATCTTCTTGTACAGGCGTTCCTCAATGAAAATCTGCTCCAGAAGAGAGGCCTGCAGCCTTTCCTGGAGACGGTCAAGATCAATAAGCAGTTCCTTTTCCAGGTCAGAGACCAGCTTGTAGGTGTTGTCCTGCAGGACCTCGCTGACACTTATATTGACCGGATTATCATTTCTGATAACCGTGAGATTGGGGCTGAGGGGGACCTCGCAATCGGTGAAGGCATAGAGGGCCCTGATGGTATCTTCGGCATAGATGCCGCGGGGCAGCTTTATCTCTATCTCCACCTCTTCAGCCGTATAATCATTAATGGAGTGGATCTTGATCTTGCCCTGCTTGGCCGCCTTCTCCACACTCTCCATAATAGAGAGGGTGGTTGTCGAATAGGGGATCTCGGTGATGATAATGGTTTTTTCATCCTTTTCCTGGATGCAGGCCCGGCATTTTAAACGACCATTGCCGTCCTCATAGCCGGAGACATCGAGCATGCCGCCCTGCTGGAAATCAGGGAAAAGCTGAATCTCCTTGTCCCTCAGGATATTCTTTTGCGCCTCCAGCACCTCGACAAAATTATGGGGCATAATCTTGGTTGCCATACCCACGGCAATACCTTCGGCACCCTGGAGGAGCAGAAGGGGGATCTTGCTGGGCAGGGAGATTGGCTCCAGCATGCGGCCGTCATAGGAATCGGTGAAGACGGTGAGGTCTTTATTAAAGAGGGTCTCTCTGGCCAAGGGGGAGAGGCGGCATTCAATATAGCGGGCCGCAGAAGCACCGTCACCGGTGTAGATATTGCCAAAATTCCCCTGCCGATCAAGGAGATACCCCTTGTTGGCCAGATTGACGAGGGCGGCATAGATGGATTGATCCCCATGGGGATGGAGCTTCATGCAATCGCCCACCACATTGGCGACCTTGTTGAAGCGGCCGTCATCCATATTGTTCAAGGTCTGCATGATGCGGCGCTGCACGGGTTTGAGTCCGTCACTCACATCCGGAATGGCCCGTTCCTTGATGACATAGGAGGTGTAATCAAGGAAGTTTCTATCAAAGAGCTGGTGCAAACCGCCGTAATCTTCAAGATGATGCATGGAGGACCTCGTCTGTCAAACCAGACTTCTCATGATATATTCTTTGCGCTCAGGGGTGTTCTTGCCCATGTAAAAAGAAAGGAGTTTGGGCACCTCTGAAAGGGTGTCGATATTGACCTGCTGCAGGCGGATATCTTCACCGATAAACTGCTTGAATTCCGGGGGGGAAATTTCCCCCAGGCCCTTAAAGCGGGTAATCTCCACCTGTTTCTTCACCTTGGAGCGACCGGCCAGCCGGGTGATCGCCTTCGCTTTTTCATCGTCAGAGTAACAATAGACCGTCTCCTGCTTGGTTCGGGCCCTGAAGATGGGGGTCTCAAGAATATAGACATGACCAAGCTTCACCAGGGGCTCAAAATAATGGAGAAAAAAGGTAAGGAGAAGGTTCCTGATATGGAGGCCGTCAACATCGGCGTCCGTGGCCATAATCACCTTGTCAAAACGAAGGTGGCCCACAGACTCTTCTATATTGAGGGCCTGCATCATATTGTACATCTCATCGTTTTTATACAGGAGATCAAGGCGCTGGCCGTAGACGTTCATGGGCTTGCCCTTCATGGAAAAAACGGCCTGCCGCATGGGATCCCGGGCACTGACGATGGAGCCGGAGGCGGATTGCCCCTCAGTGATAAAGACCATATTCTCCCGGCCGGGGGGGGAAGGAGTGGCCTTGGAGGGGTGGTACTTGCAATCCTTCAACTGCGGAATGCGATAGGTTACCTTTTTGGCCTTGGCCTTGGCCTCCAGGCGGACATTCTGCAGCTCCTTGCGGATCCGGGCATTCTGCTGGATCTTGTGGACCATGACCTCTGCCATGGTGGCATCTTTATAAAGGGAATCACAGACAAACTGCCGGACCCGGTTGATGATATCCGCCCGGATGTCGGTGTTCCCCAGTTTGTTCTTGGTCTGTGACTCAAAGATGGGGTCCACCACCTTGACGGCAATGGTGCCGACAATGCCCTCTCGGACATCATTACCGTTGAATTTCTTGCCGGTGAATTCATTGAAACCCTTTAAGATCCCCTCCCGGTAGGCGGAAAGATGGGTGCCCCCTTCATTGGTGTAGGTGCCGTTGACAAAGGAAAAATAGGACTCCCCATAGCCGTTTATATGGGTGAAGGTGAGTTCCAGGGTGTCGTCGCGATAATGGAGAGGCTCATAGAGCTGACTGTCGTCGATCTCATTGGCCAACAGGTCAAGGAGGCCGTTTTCCGAGTAAAATATTTCATCCGCAAAGAAAAGTTTTAGTCCTGCATTGAGATAGGCATAGCGCCACAATCTCTTTTTTATAAAATCAACATTATAGCTGTATTCTTTGAAGATATTGGGGTCAGGGAAAAACTCCACCAGGGTGCCGTTTTTTTGGCTGCTTTCCCCCTGCTCCTGGGTAATCAGGGTGCCGTTGGCAAAGGTGGCAGAGGCAAATTTACCCTCGCGGTAGGCCGTTACCGTGAAGGCGGAGGAGAGGGCATTCACGGCCTTGGTGCCCACCCCGTTGAGACCAACGGAAAACTGGAAGACATCACTGTTATATTTGGCGCCGGTATTGATCACGGACACACATTCCACAATTTTACCCAGGGGAATACCGCGACCGTAGTCGCGAATGGTCACTGATCCCGAATCATTGAGGATAAGTTCAATCTTTTTGCCGGCCCCCATGATGAATTCATCAACGCCGTTATCAATGATTTCCTTGAGGAGGATATAGATGCCGTCATCAGGATGGGAGCCGTTCCCCAGCCGGCCGATATACATGCCCGGACGCAGCCTGATATGCTCGAGAGAGCTCAGTGTTTTTACCTTGCCTTCATCATATACCGGTGGGGAAGATGTCATGAGATACCTGCGGAGATTAAACGCCTATTGCGCCTGAGTGGTGGAACGGAATCAATAAATGAGATGCGGGAAAAAGAGGTGCTGTTGCCCGGCTCTGGCCCTGCCCCTGAAAGGGCGGCAAGGAGAGAGCGTGCGCAGCAGGGGAGAAATTACCACAATATTTTCTTTCCATAGAACGTGCAGATACAAAGATTATAAGAGATCGATTTTTTTTAGAAAAATCTAAAAACTCCCAGAAAGAAGACCTCTCTTCCCCTGAAATTTCGATTACAAACTATATTGTTCTATTCTTTGACGCAAGATTTTTTGTTGCCGCCGGCTCATGGATTGTAATTCACCAGCCGGTGCGGTATAATTTCTTTTTTTCCGTCAACTTTAGCCCTCCTTGCCCTATGTCTTTACAATTAAACAACGAACTGCGCACCTCGGATGTTATCTGGCGCCTTGATCACCTCTATAAAGGTCTTCTTGACCCCGCCCTCAGAAAGGATATCAAACGGTGCCAGCAAGAGGCCGCGGCCATTGCCGGAACCTATCGAGACAAGGTAGGGGATCTCACGGCCCGGGAACTTGCCGTGTTGGTTAAAAGGCTTGAAGATCTCTCTCTTCTTCTTGGCAAAATATCCACCTACGCCTTCTTGAATTTCAGCACCCAGGTGAAAAACGCTGAGGCCGGGGCCTTCCTGCAGGAAGTGCGAGAATTAGCGAGCCGGATGGGCAAAGAGATCGTTTTCTTTGATCTGGAATGGGCAAAAACCGAGAAGAAAGTGGCTGATCCTCTCCTGCAGGATGCCCACCTCAGCCATTACCGCCATTATCTGACCACCATCCGCCGTTATGCGGATCATCTCCTGAGCAATGCCGAGGAAGAGCTGCTCTTGGAGAAAGCGCCGGTAGGCTCGTCAAGCTGGACAGATCTCTTTGACAAGGTCTTCGGCCATCTCACCTTCGGAACCGGGCAGCGCAGCGAGGAGGAGGTGCTCTCTGACCTCTATTCCCCTGAACGCCAAGTCCGGATCGAAGCGGCTGAAGAGATGAGCGCCGGACTCAGGTCGCAACTCCATATCATCACCCACATCTTTAATACCATCCTCGCCGACAAGATGATTACCGACCGGCTGCGCCACTATCCCTCCTGGGTGAGTTCCATGAATCTGGCCAATGAGCTGAGCGATGATACGGTTGCGGTCCTGGTTACCGCGGTAACCCAGCGCTATGATATTGTGCAGCGCTACTATTGCCTGAAGAAAAAGGTGCTGGGCCTCGACACCCTCTTTGATTATGACCGCTACGCCCCCCTGCCCCAGTTGCCGGACAAAAAGGTGACCTGGCCGCAATGTCAGGAGATGGTCTTAAAGGCCTTCCGCGCCTTTTCCCCGAAGATGGCGGAGATCGCCTCTTTCTTTTTTGATCGCGGCTGGATACATGCCCCTGTGATGGCCGGTAAACAGAGCGGCGCCTTTGCCCACCCCTGCGTACCCGGCATACATCCCTATGTGCTGGTCAACTACATGGGCAATGTCCGCGACGTCTCCACCGTGGCCCATGAGCTCGGCCACGGCGTCCATCAATACCTGGCTGCTGAAAAGGGCTATTATAACAGCGACACCCCGCTGGTCCTGGCGGAAACCGCCTCTGTCTTTGCAGAGCTCCTTGTCTTCCACAGCCAACTCGACCTTCTAGAGTCCGCTGAAGAGCGCCAGGCCTTTGTCTGCCAGAAACTGGAGTCCATCTTTGCCACTGTTTTCAGGCAAATAGCCATGAATCGCTTTGAGGAGCGGATCCACTCCAGCCGCCGTGAGCAGGGGGAGCTTTCCTGGGAATCGTTCAGTAAAGAGTGGCGGGCAACCCAGGAGGAGATGTTCGGTGATACGGTCACCCTCACGGAAGATTATGCTATCTGGTGGTCCTATATCCCCCATTTTATCCACGCGCCCGGCTATGTCTACTCCTATGCCTTTGGCGAACTTCTGGTCCTTGCCCTCTACAACCTCTACCAAAATGGTGATCCACATTTTGTGGCCAAATATGAGGCCTTGCTGGCTGCAGGGGGCACCCTTTCCCCTTATGACCTGGTTGAACCCTTCGGGGTGGATCTCAATGATCCCCTCTTCTGGCAAGGCGGGCTGGCCACCATTGACCGCATGCTCACCTCCGTGGAATAGGTTGCAGATGACTCTTTTCTCTTTATCTCTCCACTTGTCCTTTGCACTCTTTCAATGAAAAAGAAGATCTTTTTCATTACAGGCATTTTTTTCCTGGTGGCGGCCGGGCTGATCATCAGCGCCCCCTTTTTGATCGAAAGTCAAAAGGTTCAAGAGCAGATATTGGGGCGCATAAACAGTGTCTATCTGGTTAATGCCGAGGTCAAAGAGATAACCTTTAGCTGGCTGCCCCTCCCCCACCTCAAGATGACGCACCTTGAGGTGCGCCATGAAGATTTCAGCGCCACCACCCCCCAGGCCATTTTCTATCCCTCCTGGAAGCTGCTCTTTGGTCTTTCCTCTTTAGGCCGCCTGCATCTCCTTGATCCTCTCTTTCAGCTGCATAGATTCAAGGCCATGGCCCAGGGAGTTGAGGCACTCTCCCTGGACCTGCCTGAGGTGAAGCTGCGGATCAAAAACGGCACCCTGCGCCTGCCTGAGCAGCAGAATGATCTTTGCGACACCCGGCAGGTCTCCCTTGGCAATATTTCGGCAAGCCTTGCCGTCCATGGCAGCAGAACCACTTTTTCCTGGCAGAGTGATGCCAGCTTTGCCCATCATCTGGAATTCAGCGGTGCCTTCGGCAAAAAAGGTGAGGGCACTCTGCAGGGCGAGGTGAAAGAACTTGATCTCCACAAAATAGCGGCTCAACCCTCAGCAACCCTTGTCTCCCCTCTTGCCGATCCCTCCACCTTCTCCTTCCTCTTGGAAAAAAAGGATGCCGGCACGCATCTCCACCTGCAGGGAGAAATTCCTGATTTTTCCCTGACCCGCCTTGGCGCCACAGAGGATTTCAGGCTCGGCAAGGGGGATCTGCAACTGCAGCTCGACTCCGCAAACCGCTTTTCCCTGCTGATCAATGATCTTGTTTTTCTCCAACCCCAGCTGCAGATACGCGGCGAGATTGCTCGTTATGTGCCGGCGGCCCAGGAGGAGGCCCATATAAAAATTGATCTCCAGGCCCAGGATGTGGACCTGACCGCGGTGCGCCACCCGGTCCTCAGCCTCTTGGGCGACAGCGCAGTGGCCAGACTGGTGGGCGATATCGTGCAGCGGGCCCAGGTCAACAATGCCTCTTATTTTTTTGATGCCCCGGTGCCCTCTTTTGCCGATATCAGCGCCATGACCATTGCCGTGGACATCGCGGCTGCCGACATTCATCTGGCCGCTATCCCCCTTGATCTGAAAAATGCCCAAGGGCCTATTCGTATTAAAGATGGCGTTCTTACGGGCAGGGATATCACCACCTGGGTGGGCGATGCCAAGGGAACCGAGGGCACCTTCCTGGTCGGCCTGACCCCTGACAAACACGGCCTGGAGGTTGATGTGGATATCGATGCCAACCTCCAGGAGTTGCCGGCAGTTCTCCGTACCGTCATTGATAACCAGAAGGTGGTTGATGAGCTGGAGATGATCCAGGGCAGCGGCCGCGCCACCGCTCATCTCCGTATCGGTGACGATCTTCAGGATTTCCATATCAAGGTTGCTGTGGACAAATATGAGGATGCTGAAGTGCGCTATGAGCGGCTGCCTTGGCCGCTGCGCCTGGAATCGGGAGATCTGCGGGTAAGCGACACCTCTGTCACCTGGGAGAATATCAAGGCCCACCTGGCGGCGCACACCATCCGGGAAACCAGTGGCCACGCCGCCTGGGATGACCAGGATATCCCCCTCTCCATCGACTCTCTCCATCTCTTTCTGGACGCCAATACCCTGTGGGGAGAGGTACACCACTACCCTCCTTTGGCTGAGGCCGTTTCCGGTCTTGTCGACTCTATCCAGGGCAGTGCGGAGGTAACAGGGAGCTTGAGCGGACCTTTTTTCAGGCCGACAGAGTATAGATACAGTTTTGATACCAGAGTACAAGATCTCCTCTTTTCCACTCCTGCCCTGCCCACAGAGATTGCGGTGGAAAAGGGGCACGGAACCATTGGCCACCAGGAGATCACGATTGCAGCCAGCTCAGGCTCCTTGTTCGGCCATAAAATTCATTTACAGGGCGATCTTGTTCATGACCATGGGCGGAAGTGGACCGGAAATCTCCAGACAGACGGCCTGTTCGACAAGGAGCATTTCAACTGGCTCACCAGCAAGGATATTTTACCAGACCTTTTTATTCCCCGCCTGCCCTACCGAGTGGAGACCATGCATATCCGCTGGGATGACGAGCTCTTCAAGCTGGCCGGCAGGCTCTTCTCTGCGGACGACACCACTTCGCTGGAGCTGGAGATCAAGGAACAGGAAGATCTCTTCTCCACCACCTTTCAGGTGAAAAACCAGGCGGACAAGGCCTCTCTTGCCCTGCAATGGCAGGATGAAAACGAGACATTGAGCGCCGCCTTTCAGGGAAATATCTCCGACCGCTCTCTCCATGCCCTGGTTGATGCCGGTAGCCTGCGCTTTGACAGCCTGAGCGGTGATTTCAAACTCCTCAAGAAACAGGAGGGGAAAAGGGCAAAGGTCGATCTTGATTTCAGCGGCACCCTGCAGGGCCGAAATATCCAGTGGCCCTGGAGCAGGGATAAAACTGTTTTCCTCATCCCCACTCTTGATCTTGTGGGTGAGGGTCCTCTTTTGCGGATCAAAGAGCTGCAGGCTGATTTCAACCAGGAGACTCTCACCGCCAGAGGGACCTTTTCCTCCCAGCCCGGCGCCGGTTATTTTGATCTTGATCTGACGGCCCCTCCTTCACTCACCACCACCAATATTGAACGATTTCAAAAAAATCTGGATGAATTTCTTTCCACAATCCAGGATGACAAAAAAGAAGAGAAAATGTGGTCAGGATATGAAATTTCTGCCCTTTTGAATTTTGATTGTGATCGCTTCATTGTCCCCTTTGGTTCTCCGCAAAAAAACGGTGATCCCCGCTATCCCTACCAGCTGCCTTTTACGCCCCTCAAGGGGAGCTATCATTTCAGCAAAACAGAATCGGCCCTGCATCTGCAACAGAGCAAGGTCTGTGATGTTGAGGTTAACGGCCAGCTCAGCTGGCAGGGGCCCAAGGAAACGCGCAAGGAACTTTTCCTGTCAACCCCTGCCGACACCGCCCTCAATTTCGAGGATTTCCTCTCCTGTTTTAATTTCGACCGCTTTATCGAAGGACCACTCCATATCTCCGGTCGCATCTATTCTGACACCACACTCTGTAAAGGGGGAGGCCTTCTTATCTCTTCTGAGAAAGGGAAGATAAAGAGGTTTGTCGCCCTGGCCAAGACCTTGAGTCTCATCAATATTACCGGCCTGTCCGGGGCAATCTGGACGGAGGGCTTTTATTATAACGCCTTGGAGATCTCCGGGAATATCTGTGATAATATTTTCACCATCGAAAAGGCCTTTATTGATGGTGATGGAGTGAATATCGTTGCCACCGGGGAGATCAATCTAAGCACCATGGAGTATGATCTCACCTTATTTGTGGTCCCCTTTTCCACCATTACGGGCCTGGTAACCAAAGTGCCCCTGGTGGGCCGTGTTCTGGGAGGTGAAGAAGGCAGGATTGTTTCCGTACCCGTGAAGGTCACCGGGCCTCTCAATGACCCAGACATAAACTTCATTTCCCCCTCTGCCATCGGGGAGGCAACACGGTCCTGGATCCTGGACACCATTACCCTGCCCTTTGACTGGATGGTTCCGGAACAACAGGAGCAGCAACAGTAAGCAACAGCCCCTGAACAACCCCTATGCCCTGGGAAACCACTGCCGAGCCCGAGGCTCTTCCCCTTTAATGAAACGCACGCCAAAGTGCAGGTGAACATATGGCCCTTACTCTCCTTGCCCTTTTCCTCATTGCAGCAGGTGGCCTGATCACCATATTGTTCTGGGTTCCCGGGGTGGTAAAGCGCTCGCAATTAAAGGAATATCTGGGGCCACGATATCCCCTGCTCTATCTCTTTTATTTCATCAACGGCCCCTTTTTACTGATGGCCGGCCTCTATCTCCTCTGGTTCCAGGTGGGCTGACAGGGAGCCACCGAAATCCGGGCCTTCATAGCCGGCCAACAAGGTATAGAGGGCGGTATTGGCGACAATGAGACCGAAAATGCCGGTGAGGGTGGGAAGACTTCCCAGCAAGCGCCGGGGCCGGCCCTGATGATGAGGAGAAGGCCCCCTCTGGGCATATTCTTCCGGTTCTCCATAATCAAAATCTATTTCTTCGGTGGAATAGACACAGGTTATGCCTGCACCCACCCCGTTCTGCCGCAGCTTCTTGCGCAATCTTCTGGCCAGGGGGCATTTTTTTGTTTTGAGCAGATCATCAACGACGATCTTGGTGGGATCCGTGCGCAGGGCCGCCCCCATTGAGGAGACAAGGGGGATATCCTGGCTGTAGGCGCTGGCCAGGAGGGCGATCTTGGAACTTAAAGAATCAATGGCATCGATGAGCAGGTCCGGTCTGGGCCTCAGGATTTCAGGGATGGTATCCTGATTGGCAAAAAGGGGGAGCGCCTCCACTTCACAACGGGGGTTTATGTCCAGCACCCTTTTTTTCGCCGCCTCCACCTTGAGCATGCCCCGGGTGGAATCAAGGGCGTGCAGCTGCCGGTTGATATTGGAGATACCCACCACATCAAAATCCACTAGCCTTATCCGGCCGATTCCGGCCCGGGCCAGTCCCTCCAGGGCGTAGCCCCCCACCGCCCCGACCCCGACAATGGTTACCGACCTGGCCTGCAGCCAGGAGGCCTTGTCATGACCCAAGAGTTTTTCAATACGTAGAAAGCGATCCATTTCTGCCAATGATCTGTACCAGCTCTGCCACGGATACATGGCGCAGGCGGGATACAAATAGGTAAAGGGGAGTAATATGCTGACAATATGTCTTCGGGCCAGGCCCCTTATCCCCCTTGTGAGCGGGAAAATCCGTCTCCAGAAGGAGATTTTCCAGAGAGGTGACACGCAAGACATCCTGCAGCCTCTGCTGGGAGGGCTGGATAACCCGGTCCGAGAAGGAAATCATCCCCCCCATGGCCACCAGTCTTTCCATAACCTCCCTTGAACCATGAAAGCCATGAATCATAAAGTTAATTTTTCCCTGATAGGACGCCAGAATCTCCAGTACTCTGCCCCAGGCCTTGACGCAATGGATGGCCACAAAACTCTTGGTGCCCATGGCGATATCAAGTTGGCTGATAAAGATCTCTTCCTGGAGGGAGAAATCTGTGGCACAAAGGCGGTCAAGACCGATTTCTCCACAAAAACAATGGTCCTCCTCAAGAAGAGCGGCAAGCAGCTGCAGGTCAGCAGCTGCCGTGGCCGGCCTGATATGCCAGGGATGAATACCGTAAAAAGGGATGATCTGCGGATAATGGGCGGCCGCTGCACTCAGTGCTGACCATTGGCTGGCATGGGTGGTATTGCAGTAGAGCTTGGTGACATGACAGCCGGAGAGGGAATCAAAAAAAACAGCCGCAGGTACCCCGGCGTCAAGGAGGTGGCAATGACAATCAAGCATAAGGATGGGGACACATTGGCTGAAGTTTTCAAAAAAGTGGAGATTAAGCCGCCATCATTCTCAATAATCCCTTATAGATCGCGGTGTTTACCCTTGACAAGCAGGAGAGAGGCATTGTACTTAAAATCAATCAGCATAAATCTCTGGAGGCCGCTGTCCCCGGCTCACCTCTTATTACCATAGAAAAAAACAGGCTGCCATGGACCTTCTCGCCTTACAAAAGGATATCTCTCATTTTCTCCGAGAAGACCTCTCTACCGGCGATGTGACCTCCCAGGCCATTTTTTCACCTGAACTTATGGGCCAGGCGACCTTTAAGGCAAAAAGTTCCTTTGTCTGTGCGGGAATGGCCATTGCTGCTGAGGTGTTCCGGTGCCGCCTGGCTGATCTTCGCTATACAGCCCTTGCTGACGGCTCACTTGTCCAGCCGGGCCAAGAGGTTTTTTCCTGCCATGGCCCGGTACTGGAGCTTCTGCAGGCGGAGCGGCTGGCCCTCAATCTTGTCCAGCGCCTCTGTGGCATTGCCACCTTGACCCAGGCCTTTGTGAAAAAAATTGAAGGGTTGCCGGTCCGGATTACGGATACCCGTAAGACCACCCCTGGCCTGCGCGTTCTGGAAAAATATGCTGTTCGCGTCGGCGGCGGCCATAATCATCGTTTCAATCTCGCTGACGGGGTGATGATCAAGGACAATCATATTGCCGCCTGCGGCTCCATCGCCGCCGCGGTAGAGCGAGTGCGGCAGCAGGCTCCCCACACCCTGAAGATCGAAGTGGAAACCGAAAACCTTGCCCAGGTCAAAGAGTGTCTTGCCGCCCGTGTTGATATCATTATGCTGGACAATATGTCCGCCGCGGCCATGAAAGAAGCAGTGCAGTTCATTAACGGCAGGGCCCTGATTGAGGCCTCGGGCGGCGTAACTCTTGAAAATATCCGCGAAATTGCCGCCACCGGCGTGGATATCATCTCCATCGGCGCCCTCACCCATTCGGCTCCCTCATCTGACATTAGTATGGAGCTATCCATATAGCCCCCACGGGTTGTGCCCTGCTCTTTTTTTGTTTTCAGGTCCTGAAAAACCCTCAATAACAGGGAAATTCAAAAGATAAAAGTTTTGATATTTTAGATATTTATAATACACTATGACCGATAAAATCAATATACGAGAGGTATGAGCCGATACACTCTTCACCCTTATTCGATCGCTGGCAACTCTCAAAATAAAGAGGTAAGTTTATGAAATCACGATTTCTGACAATTGTGACTCCCCTGCTGATGGTGCTTTTTCTGGTGGGCGGCAACAGTACTGTCTTCGGTTCC
>JAVLBA010000061.1:0-13700 GCA_031581485.1 Desulfurivibrionaceae bacterium
TGGAAAGTTTCTGTTTCCCCCCACCTGCGCAGCAACGAGTCGGTTGAAAAAATTATGTGGACCGTGGTGGCCTGCCTGTTGCCGCCCCTGCTCCTGTCGGTATTTATTTTCGGCATCCAGACCCTGATTATCACGGCTGTTTCCGTGCTGAGCTGTGTGGCCATGGAGGCCATCAGCCAGAAAGTGCTGGGCCGCAAGGTAACCATAACAGACGGCAGCGCCGTTATCACCGGCCTGCTACTCGCCTTTGTCATTCCCCCCGGCGTCCCCTACCTGCTGCCGGTACTGGGGGCGGTGATGGCCATCTATATCGGCAAACATCTCCTGGGCGGTATCGGCTACAATATCTTCAACCCGGCCCTGCTGGCCCGGGCCTTTCTGCTGGCCACCTTCCCGGTGGCCATGACCTCCTCCTGGCTCCCCCCCCTCAAGGAGAGTTCCATTTTCGCCTACATGGGCACCTCCATAGACGCGGTCTCTGCAGCCACCCCTCTGGCCCTTCTTAAGGCAGAGGGCATGGCCGCCGTTACCGAGGCCTTTGGCGCCGCCCCCAATATATATACCGACTTCTTCCTGGGCTGGCGCCCCGGCTCCATCGGTGAGACCTCTGGCCTGCTCATCATCCTGGGCGGTCTTTACCTGATCTATCGCGGCTATATCACCTGGCATATTCCGGTGAGCATGCTGGCCACCATTGCCCTGCTGACTTGGGCCTTTGGCGGTGACACCCTCTTCAGCGGCGACCCCCTCCTGGCCATCCTCTCCGGCGGCGCCCTGCTGGGGGCCTTTTTCATGGCCACCGATTATGTCAGCAGCCCCACCAACAAGAACTCCCAGCTGATCTATGGCATAGGCATTGGCGCCCTCACGGTTCTCATCAGGCTCAAGGGCGGTTATCCCGAAGGTGTCTGCTACGCCATCCTGCTCATGAACCCGGTGAGCTCCGTGCTTGACTCCTGGTTCAAGCCCAAGCGCTTTGCCCCGCCTCTTGCGGCCGGAGGTGGAAAATGAAAGACATCACCACCATAATCATTCGTCTCACCCTGGCCTGCATCCTGGCCGGCGTGGTGATGGGCCTCACCTTTATCTTCACCAGCAATGCCAAGAAACATAATGAGCATGCCAAAGAGCAAAAGGTCATGGCCAGCCTCCTCGGCTACAACAAGAACCAGCCCATGCCCGAGAGCATGGCCCTGCATGAGGTGTATCGCTATGTCATCACCAAGGGCGAAAACCTCACTGTTGGCTATCTGGTTCCTCTGCAGGAACAGGGCTTCACCTTTATCTCCATCGACCTCGATGGCAGGTTCCTCTCCACCACCCCTGTGGAGATCCAACCGGAACTGGTTATTGACGAGAATGAGCGTCACAAGGCCATTGCCTCCACTCTTGACCTTGACCCCCAGTTCCTGCGCTATGCCGACAAGACCATCATCGTCACCGATCAGGGCCGGCGCCAGGCCTACCTGCTCACCGGCGCCTTTCCAGGTTTCAAGACCTTTATCTCCGTAATGCTGGCCCTTGACCCCTCTTTTACCATCCTGGGACTGGAGATCCTGGAACACGAGGAGGATCCCGGACTGGGCGGTGAAATTGTGCAGGATTATTTTAAAAACCAGTTCACGGGCAAGCCCTTTAGCGCCATCAAGAGACTTGAGGTGACCAAGACCCCCCTTCCCGACGAGTACCGCCAGGTTCTGGAGGCTGAAAAATCCGGGATAAGCAAGATGGAACTCACCGCCATCCAAGAGCAGTACAAGGACCATGACATCTATGCCCTGACCGGCGCCACCATCTCAAGTGTCGCCGTGACCAGAGGCACCAAGGGTATTGTCAGGAAATTTGCCTACCGCCTCGCCATACTTGACCAGGTGATCCAAGAGCAAAAGATTGCTGTGCCTTTTTAAGGTACGACCCAAGGATAAATCTATGTCAAAAATGATAGAAACGAAAAAGTCCTTTCCCAACCGACAACTTGACCCTCGTGGCACGATTTCAGCTTTGCGGGGTTAGGAGAGACCATGGCCACCGATAAATCAAACATGCAGCTGGTTGTAAACGGCATCTTAAATGAGAATCCCATCTTCCGTCTGGTCCTCTCCATGTGTCCAGCGGTTGGCATCAGCACCACCATGATGAACGGCCTGATGCTGGGAGTAGCGGTCCTCTTTGTCCAGGTCTTTTCCAGCGTCACCATCGCCATTTTTAAAGAGTACATCCACCCCCGGATCCGCATCCCCACCTACACCCTGACCATTGCCACCTGGGTAACGGTTATTGATCTGGTGCTGGCTGCCTATCTGCCGGAGGCCTATGGCAAGATGGGCATCTTTGTGAAACTCATTGTGGCCTTTGCCATTATCACCATGCGCCTGGAGATGTTCGCCAGCAAGGAATCAGTAAATGCCTCCCTCTGGGACGGCATCGGCATGGGCCTGGGTTTCATGGCCGGCATGATGGCCATCGGTTTTGTCCGCGAACTCCTGGGAATGGGTACCCTGATGGGGTATGACATCCTCGGCTTCAAACCCCTGCTCTTCTTCATCCTGCCCTGCGCCGGCTTTTTTGTGGTGGGCTTGATGATGGCATTCTTCAACTACATAGAAATAGCCTATAAAAAGGCGAAGCAGGCATAAAAGGCAAGAGTAATGAAAAAGATCATGACGCGCTATATCCTCACCCTCCTGCTCCTTCTTGTCCTGCCCGGGCTGGCCTGGGGCCAGGATCTGGTGACGGCCAAGAGTTTCGGGGCAGACAATGAAATCATCATCACCTTCAGCCAGCCCGTTGCCCCCCATGCGGCAGTAGATTCCGCCACCTACACGGTCTATGAAGAGCCTGATCCTGATATCCGGCTGCAGATCAAGGAGATCATTCTGGCTGAAGATGAAAAAGAAGTTACCCTTATCTTCAGCGAACCCCTCAACACCACAGAGAGCCATGTGGTGAGCATTGCCGATCTGGTGCCGGATCAAGGGCCCACCACCATTATTGTGGCCAAGTCCTACCTGGGCTACCTCATCGGCATTCTGCTCTCGGCCCTGCTCATCAACAACTTTGTCTTCACCAAATACCTCGGCCTCTGCGTCTTCTTCGGCACCTCAAAGCGCAAGGATACGGCCAAGGGCATGGGATTGACCTTCACCATTGTCATGGTGGTGTCGGCCATCATGAGCTGGTTTTTCTACCAATACATCTTAACCCCCTTTAATCTCAACTTCCTGCAGATTGTTATCTTCATCGGCCTGGTCTCCCTTACCGTGCAAGCCGTTGATACGATTCTGCGCAAGGTGAACCCGGCCCTGTTCAACTCCTTTGGCGTCTATCTGGTTCTGGTGATTGCCAACTGTGTTATTATTGCGGTGCCTCTTATTCTGGCCGACAATGAATATAATTTCCTGGAAACATTCATGCTCTCCCTGGGGGCGGGCGGCGGTTTTCTCCTGGCCCTCTATCTGATGAGTTCAGTGCGGGAGCGTATGGAGCTCGCCAACATCCCGCCCACCTTTAAGGGTGTGCCCATTGCCTTTATTGTGGCAGGCCAGTTTGCCTTGGCATTTCTGGGATTTTCAGGGCTGCAGATTTTTTAGCCCCTTGGCGAGATCGTCTCTTAATGGAGTAAAAGCATTCCGCTTCGGTTCGGAATAGGTGAAAAAATGGATCCAGAATTAGTAAAATTAGCCTTGGGCGGCGTGGCCCTGCTCGCCTGTATCGGCCTTTTTTTCGGTATCGGCCTGGCCCTGGCGGCCCATAAATTTGCCGTGGAGACAGACCCCCTGATTGAAGAGGTCCTGGAATCCCTGGCCGGCGCCCAGTGCGGCGGCTGCGGCTATCCTGGCTGCGAGGGCTACGCCATTGCCGTGGTCAATGACCCGGATGTGCCGCCTAATCTCTGCTATCCAGGCAAGGAAAAGGTGGCGGCCCGGGTGGCCGAGCTCACCGGTAAAAAGATGGCGGAGATGGAGGATATGGTCGCCCTGGTCCGCTGCTCCCGCCAGGAAGGCAGGGTGAGTCACAAGCATGAGTATATCGGCTTTGCCTCCTGCACCGCCGCAAACTTAGGCTTTGGCGGCCCATCGGCCTGCAACTACGCCTGCATCGGTCTAGGTGAATGCGCCCAGGCCTGCCCCTTTGATGCCATCACCATGGTGGACAGCTTTCCAGTGGTCAACCCCGATAAATGCGTGAGCTGCGGCACCTGCGTCAAGACCTGCCCCAAACAGGTCATGGTCCTCCAGAGCCTGAAGGCCAGGGTCTATGTCCCCTGCTCCACCAAAGAACTCGGCAAGAATGTCAAAAAGGTCTGCGCGGTGGGCTGCATCTCCTGCCAGATCTGTGTGAAGAAATGTCCGGCCGGTGCTGTGCGCTCCGAAAATGGCCTGATCCAGATCGACCAGGCAAAATGCCTTGAATACGGCCCGGAATGCCAGGAAGTGTGTGTGGAGAAATGTCCCCGCCACATCTTCAGAAAATATCAGGGTCGCCAGGTGCTGAAACGCGCTGATGCCGGCCTTAAGATGGCGAGCTAAAAGAAAATTTTCATTTGAGAGTGAGACAGAGGAAGCTATGAAACGTCCTGTAAAATGTTCCTGTGACCAGCAGAGAAGATCCTTCATGAAGAGCGCCGGCCTCCTGGGCCTGAGCGCTGCTTCAGCCACCCTGCTGCCGGCCAGGCAGGCGGAAGCGGTTCTTTTTGGCAGCAAAGAGTACAAGGTTTCCCAAACCAGGCTGGCCATGGCCACCTACGTCAACATGACCGCCATCCACCCCTCAAGGGACCAGGCCGAACATGCCTTTGGCCTGGCCTTTGCCGAGATCCAGCGGCTCACCAGGCTGCTGAGCCGCTTTGACGCCGACTCTCCGGTCTCCCGGCTCAACAAGAGTGGTTCCCTGCACAGGGCGCCCCAGGAAGTGCTGGAGCTTGTGGCCCGCTCCCTCTATTATCACCAGCAGAGCGGCGGCGCCTTTGATATCACGGTGAAGCCCCTTATTGATCTCTACAGAGACAATTTTGCCGGCGGCCGTCCCCCCTCTGAAACGCAGATCCAGGCCGCCCTCCACCATGTCGGCACCGAACACCTTTGTTTTGCCAGCGGCAATATCTCTTTCAGCAAGGCCGCCATGGGCATCACCCTGGACGGCATTGCCAAGGGCTATATCGTTGATCGGGCCTCGGAAATCCTGAGCCGCAACGGGATCAGCAATCACCTGATCAATGCCGGCGGCGATATCCGCACCAACGGCGCAGCCGCCAAAGGCAAGCCCTGGACCATTGCCATTCAGGATCCGGCCAAGAAGAAAGAGTACCCCGACGTCATCACCATGAGAAACGGCGCCATTGCCACCTCCGGCAATTACGAGGTGCACTACGATAATGAGAAGCTGTTCCACCACATTATTGACAGCCGGAGCGGCTACTCCCCGGCGCTTGCCGCCAGTGTTACCGTCCAGGCCCCCACGGTCATGGATGCAGACGCCCTGGCCACCAGCGTCATGGTTATGGAGCCGGCCGCCGGGGTGCATTTCATCAACGACCAGCCCGGCTGCGCCTGTTTTGTGGTGGAGTCAAGCGGCGCCACCCGCCACTCCCTGGGCTGGCAGGCCGGTTGATGCCCACCTGAAAAAAAGATGTTCTTGCATTCAAGACAAAAAAGAATGGGCCCGGCAGCAGAGCCAGCCGATGAGCGCTGCCCTCAAAGAGCTCCGCGCCAGCTGCCGCGTCGGGTTTTTTTCTGCAGGCTGACCTGCAGACGCTGAGAAAAATCAAGACCGCTTATCTCAACGGCGCCGAGACGCGCCAGATGGGGGGTCTTCATCTGACAATCGATGAGGTCAAAGTCCCAGGCCACAAGCTGTGCAGCAAGGGCGGCCAGGGCTACCTTGGAACTATCGGCCACCGTGCTGAACATCGATTCTCCAAAGAAAAAACCGCCCAGGGAGACGCCATAGAGACCACCCACCAGCTCCTCCCCCTGCCAGCATTCCACAGAATGGGCCCACCCCTCGGCATGGAGGCGGTTGTAGGCCGCCGCCATCTCCGGCACAATCCAGGTGCCTTCCTGATCAGAGCGGGGGGCAGCGCAGCCCTTGACCACCCCGGCAAAGTCCTGGTCAAAGGTGACCCGGAATTTCCCCTGGCGCCGGGTACGGGCCAGGCGCCGGGAACAATGGAAGCCGGCCGGGACCAGCACCATCCGGGGATCGGGTGACCACCAGAGCAGCGGATCCCCGGCCGAATACCAGGGAAAGATCCCCAGGGAATAGGCCAGCAGCAGTCGCTCCACAGAGAGATCGCCGCCCACGGCCAACAGGCCGTCATCCCTGGCCAGAACAGGCGGGGGAAAGAGAAGTTCTTCAGAAAGTTTAAAAATCATCGCCATTATCAGAGGCCTCGCCAGTTGCGCTTGACACCTGGGAAAGGGACCTGTAATTTATTATAATTATTCACAAAAAAGGTTCTTAAAAAAATCCTTTTACAGCTCTCCCACCCTTGCCTCTTGGTACTCCCATGGATAGAAAAAAACAAAACTGCCCTTACTGCCAGGAAAGCATCTACGCAAACGCCATTGTCTGCCGCTACTGCTCCCGGGATCTGCCTCCCAATCTGCCGCCCCTGCAGTATCATTCCTCCCCCCTCTGGCTCCCCCTGCTCATCACCTCTGCCCTGGTCATTGGCGCCACTGCCCTTTTCAGCAGCGACCAGATACAGGAGCGTCTGCGTCGGCTCCACCGTCGTCACTGATCCGCCCGGACCGCGCCCTTGCGGGCCACCAGAACCACAAAGCCGGCATCTCGTTGCCGGCCGGGCCGGGAAGATTCAAATTCCACCAGGGCCGCTGGACTCTGGTAGAGGGTGGAACGTTCTTCCACCACCTGCAGTCCGGCGGCCAGCAGCCAGGCCTCCACCTCCTTTATCTCATAAAAAGAGGCATATTGATAGAAGGGATGGCCGGCCTTTTTTTTGGCCAGCAGGGCTGCTCCCCAAGGGCCACTGCCAGGGATCACGCCCAACACCAGATGCCCTCCCGGCCGCAGGGCGTCTGCGGCCTGGGCCACCACCCGGGCCGGCTCTCGGGTGAAACAGAGGGTGAAAATGATGAAAATCGTGCCCGCCCCGGCCGGACGCAGAGGGAGCTCCTCCCCCACCCCCTGACAGACTCCGGCAATCCGCTGGGCAGCCAGAAGCAGGGGCTCCCGGGCCGGATCAATACCCACCTCCACCCCGAGCTCGCCGGCAAAACGGCCCGGCCCCACCCCCACTTCCAGCCGCGGCTTGGCCAGGGGGGTGACCAGATCCTGCAAGGCGGCCAGCTCAATGGCAAAAAGAAGACTGTCATCGAACCAGCTGTCATACTCCTGGGCCCGCTCATCAAAAACCCGGGAAACCTTCTGCCACCCAGGCCGGCCTTGCTCACGCATATCCTCTCCTTTTTCTCGACAAACGCATTCATTTCTGCCGGCCAGGACCTGGCAGGTAAGCCAGACCGCTCAACGGACGTTTCTCCTTTTTTACCATGAAGGGGGCCGCAGCCCTGGAACTTTTTTCTTTTGCAGCGATTTGCGAAGGGAAATGACGGCGAGCCCTTTTTTATCTCCGGGGTCTGGGGTATCATGGAGCTGGGTGGATGGTGGCCCCGGCAGCCCATCAACGCTTCGCTGCCGCGAAAAACCTACATTTCAGCCATATCATATCAATACTCCCAGCCGCCCGCCTGTTCAGGCCAAAAAAAGAGGCTGGTAACCCGAGAACCCTATGTCCGCGCCAGCAATAAAACAGGGACCCTTTCAAAAATCCCTCTATGATCCCGAAGAGTTCACCCTCTCTTTTGAACTGGTGCCGGGCCGGGGCGGCCGTTCCAAGCTCCATACCAAGGCCCTTGACCTGGCCCAAAGCATGGCTGCTGATGGCCGCATCTGCGCGGTCTCCCTTACCGATAATGCCGGCGGTCACGCCACCCTGGCCCCGGATGTCATCGGCAAGGAGATCCTGGAGATGGGCATGGATGTCATCAGCCATTTTTCCTGCAAGGATAAAAACCGCAACATGATGGAAAGCCTGCTCTACGGCTGGGACCGTATCGGCCTCCACAATCTGCTGGTCATCGCCGGCGACTATCCCCAGAAAGGCTATTGCGGTCATCCCAAACCGGTCTTCGACCTGGACACCGTGCACCTCATCGACCTCCTCACCCATCTCAATAACGGTAAAACCAGTCACGATCTGCCCCCCACTTCCTTTTGTATAGGGGTGGCCATTTCACCGTTCAAGTATTCAGAGGCGGAGCTGAAGATGCAGTATTACAAGCTCCAGGCCAAGATTGGGGCCGGGGCCCATTACGGCATCACCCAGCTGGGCTTTGACGCCCGCAAATATCAAGAGGCCCTGCTCTATGTGGAGGAACATGGCCTTGATTTTCCCCTCCTTGGCAATCTCTTTATCCCCAACATCCATGTGGCTCGCCTCATGCACGACCGGGCCATTCCGGGCTGCATGATCCCGGACCATATTTTCCAGAAGATGGAAAGGGAATCCCGGTCAGGGGACAAAGGCAAAAAGGCCCGCCTGGAACGGGCGGCAAGCCAGCTTGCTGTTCTGCGGGGCCTGGGCTATAAGGGCGCCCATATCGGCGGGCCCGGCCTTGAGATGGCGGATATTGACTTTATCCTCAGCCAGGCCGCGGCAAGAGAAAATCATTGGCCTGATTTGCTGGGCGACTTTCAGCCAGGGCCTTCCCCTGGTTTTTATTATTATCAGAAAGAGCTGTCCACCGGCCTGAACAAAAAGGAAAAAACTCCTCTTGCCGCCCCCCAAAGGCAATCCCTGCTCTTTTATTTCAGCAACTTCATTCACCAGCTGGCCTTTGTCCCTGAGGGCCGCCTCTACAGGCCGGCCCAGAAGTGGTGCCTGGCCTTAAACAAAACCATCCTGCGCCGTCCCCTTTTCTGGCTGGAGCACCTCTCTAAATTCATCCTCTTCGCCTGCCAGAACTGCGGCGACTGCACCCTGGCCGAATATGGCTACAGGTGCCCCCAGTCCGGCTGTGCCAAATACCTCCTCAACGGCCCCTGCGGAGGCAGTGTGGACGGCTGGTGCGAGGTCTACCCCGGCCAGAAACGGTGCCATTACGTCCTGGCCTATGAGCGCCTAAAAAGCGGCAAAACCAGCGGCCATCCCGGCCAGGGCTACATACCGCCCCGGGACTGGAGCCTCACCGACGGCTCCTCATGGGTCCATTTCTATGCCGGTCTGGACCACACCCAGCGGCGCTGCGGCGCCGGGCCAGAGCGAGCCAAACCAGAAAAAGAATAATCCCCAGCTATTGCAGCTGGTTAAAAAAAAACTTAAATATCTTTTGCGTCCCCAAATCAAAGGGGGTACATTATAAGCTTTTTTTTATGGGAAAGGCATTGGCTTTTTTTATGGTTTCCGGCCTCTCGAGTAGGGAGACGGCATGCCTGACCCGACCCATTATTTTTCACCACAGCAAAGGATAACGGCATGGCGAGACAAGCCTCTACACGCCCCAAGGAAGAATGCGGAATCTGCGGCATATTCAACCACCAGGATTCCGCCAAACTCACCTATTTCGGCCTCTACGCCCTTCAGCACCGGGGTCAGGAAAGTGCCGGCATCACCTCCTCAGACGGCACAAAGGTCTATGAACACAAGGCCATGGGCCTGGTTTCCGAGGTTTTCAAGGAACAGGATTTCGAGCATCTCCAGGGTCACCTGGCCATCGGCCATGTGCGCTACTCCACCACCGGCGCCTCAAACCTGGTTAATGCCCAGCCCTTTACCGCCAATCATCGCGGCGAGACCTATTCCGTGGCCCATAACGGCAACCTGGTCAATATCCGCGCCCTCAGAGACAGCCTTGAGGAAAAAGGCTCCATTTTCCAGTCCACCATGGACAGTGAGGCGGTGGTCCACCTGCTGGCCAAGGAGTGCTGCAGCAAGAGTCTGAAAGAGGCCGTCCATGAGGTGGCCTGCCAGATCAAGGGGGCCTATTCCATTGTGATCATGACCCGCACCCAGATGGTGGCCATGCGCGACCCCCAGGGTTTCCGCCCCTTATGCCTGGGCAAACTGCCCAACGGCGGCCATGTGCTCGCCTCCGAGACCTGCGCCCTTGATCTTATTGAGGCGGACTATGTCCGTGATATTGAACCGGGCGAGGCCCTGATCATCAATGAGGAGGGGATGGAATCCTTTTTCCCGCAGGGCAAACAGAAATCAAGCTTCTGCATCTTTGAGCAGGTCTATTTCGCCAGACCCGACAGTGACATCTTCGGCATTAACGTCTACAATTACCGGAAACGCACCGGTGAAATCCTGGCCAGGGAGTGTAAAATCGATGCCGATTTCGTCATGCCCTTTCCCGACTCCGGCAACTATGCAGCCATCGGTTACTCCCATGCCTCGGGCATTCCTTTGGAATTTGGCGTCATCCGCAACCATTACGTGGGCCGCACCTTTATCCAGCCTTCCCAATCCATGCGTGATTTTTCCGTGCGGGTGAAACTCAACCCGGTGCGCTCCTTCCTGGAGGGCAAGCGCGTCATTATTATTGAGGATTCCATTATTCGCGGCACCACAGGCCGGAGCCGGGTGAAATCAATACGCAAGGCCGGGGCCAAGGAGGTGCACATGCTGATCAGCTGTCCGCCCACCCGCAATCCCTGCTATTACGGCATTGACTTTCCTGATTGTGGCCAGCTCATTGCCGCCCAGAAGTCCGTGGAAGAGATCCGCCAATACCTGGGCCTTGACTCCCTCTATTACCTGAGCCTGGAAGGGCTGGTGGAGGCCTCGGGCATGCCCAAAGAATCCTTCTGCCTGGCCTGTTTCAACGGTGAGTATCCCGTGGAGCCGGACTTGAGCTTCCACAAAAACACCCTGGGATGTGGATGTGGCTGATGCTCCTGCATCAGGAATGTAAAGAATGAAGAGGAGATAAAGAAGTAGAGAATGACACCTCTTCCTTGCCTCCTCTAACTCCTCTAACTTCATAGTCTAAAAAAATGTCTTCACTTAACCGCGCCAAAGAGGTCCTGCAGATCGAAGCAGAAGGCATCACTGCCGTTATTGATCAGCTTGATGCCGATTTCGACAAAGCCATTGAGCTGATTCTGGCCTGCCCCAGCCGCGTCATCATCACCGGCATCGGCAAATCAGGGATCATCGGCCTCAAGATTGCCGCCACCCTCAATTCCACCGGCACCCCTGCACTCTTTCTCCATCCGGTGGAGGCCATGCATGGTGATCTCGGCATTGTCTACCCAAGCGATGTGGTGCTGGCCATTTCCTACAGCGGCGAGACTGCTGAGCTCAACCTCCTGATGCCCACCCTGAAGAAAAGGGGGGTCAAGATCATTGCTCTCACCAGCAGCCACGCCTCCACCCTGGCCGGCTTTGCCGATGCCACCCTGCGCGCCGCCGTGCCCAGAGAGGCGTGCCCCCTGGGCCTGGCACCCACCGCCAGCACCACGGCAGCCCTGGCCATTGGTGATGCCCTGGCCGTGGTGCTCATTGACCGCAAGCATTTTGTGGCCAGTGATTTCCGCAGGAACCATCCCGGCGGCAGCCTGGGTGAACGGTTGAAGGTCAAGGTTTCCGAGGTGATGATGACCGGGGCTGCCCTGCCCATTGTGACTCCCCAAACAAGCTTTGCCGATGCCCTGGCCATCCTGAACGAAAAGAACATCGGGGCAGTACTGGTTATTGAGGAGAAGAGCCTGCTCGGCATTATCACCGATGGCGACATCCGCCGGCAGATCAGCCGCAACATGGCCGACCTGGGCCACCTTACCGCCAGCCAGGTCATGACCCCTGACCCCAAGACCATTGAGGAAGATCTGCTCACTGCTGATGCCCTCAGCATCATGCAGCGCTACGAGGTCACGGCCCTGCCGGTGACCAATGCCGGCGGGGAGCTGTGCGGCCTCCTCCATCTCCACGACCTGCTGGGCAAGGGCGAGTTCCGCCTCCTGGTGTGAGCCCGTACAACTACCTAAATACAGGGAGAAATAGAGAGATATCCCTCTGAGATCTCCTTGACAAAAGGTGGGCGCTTCTGGTAGCTTCTTTGACTGTCTTTTTGATACATATCCATCCTGCCAGCCCTTTCTTGCATTCCCGGCTGGTTTTTTTTGCCGGTCTTGTCTCTGAGCCCTTTTTCTGACATTCTGGCGCAGCTTTCTACGCAAAAATAATCTTCAAGTTCTCTTAGTTTATTTTTTTTACACGAGGAAATTATGGCAATCACCAGTAAAGAGATCAATGCCGACTTCGGGTCTGAGGTGACCACCATCCCCGGTGGCGAATATCTCAACTCCTGTTTTTCCTGTGGCGCCTGCAGTGGCGCCTGCCCTGTCAGTCAGGCCATTCCTGAGTTTGACCCCCGCAAGATTATCCACATGGTCCGCATGGGTCTGAAAGAGCAAGTGCTCAAGGCAGACCTCCTCTGGTACTGCTCCCAGTGCCAGGGCTGTGTCTTTGTCTGTCCCCAGAATGTCCGTTTTGCGGCCATCATCTCCGCTCTCCAGAAATTGGCCATGAAAGAGGGTATTATCAGCGAAGAGGATCTGCGCCAAAAGGGGAAAATCGCCTGGGTGGAGCGCGACCAATGCGTCTCCTGCCTTACCTGCGTGCGGGTCTGCCCCTTTGAGGTCCCTGTTATTGATGTTAAAGGCGTGGCCTTTATCGACGCCGAGACCTGCCGCGGCTGCGGAATCTGCGTTGCGGAATGTCCGGCCCAGGCTATCCGGCAGAACCAGGGCGAGGATGAACGCCTCATTGCCACTGCCGGCTGAAAACGAGAAAATGGACCATGGACTCCCGCCCGGCGGGTTTAATTTTACGGAGAGTGAGATGAGCTTTACTCCAAATATCCAAGCATTTTGTTGTCATTACACCTCCCAGCAGAGCCTTGCCGAAGGTGCAGAGAACCTGAAGGCCGATGGGATGCCCGAGAATGTCACCCTGAACCGCCTGGTCTGCGGCGGCAAACTCAAGGAGACCACCCTGCTCAAGGCCTTTGAAGAAGGAGCGGACGCTGTCTTTTTTGTGGGCTGCCCCGTGGATGCATGCCACAACAAAAAGGGCAGCGAACGGGCGGCAAAACGGGTTCTTGCTGTTCAGAAATCCTTGCAGGAACTGGGCCTGGGCGCCGAACGGGCCGAGATGTTCCATTGCGCCCGTGGTTTTCACCTGGAATTTGTAGAGGCTGCCCAGTTAATGCATAAACGTATCAGTGCCCTAGGTCCTGCTTTTGACGGAGGCTCAAAATGATTATTGCCGAACGTAAACCCGTGGCGGAAATCCTGGCCATGGTCAAGGATGCCAAAAAAATTCTCGTTCTGGCCTGCCGGGGCTGTGTTTCTGTCTGCTCTGCCGGCGGCGAGCGTGAGGCCGAGATTCTGGCCTCCCTGATCCGCATCGGCCTGAAAAAAGAGGGCAAGGAGGCCCAGGTGAGCTGCGACTCCCTGGTCCGCCAGTGTGACAAGGAGTTTATCGACTCCATTGATCAGTTCAAGGGCAGCTATGATGCCATTGTCTCAACGGCCTGCGGAGTGGGAGTGAACTTCATTGCCAATCTCCGCCCCCAAGACACCGTCTATCCGGCCCTGAATACTTCCTTCATGGGCGGCTCCGCCGAACAGGGCATCTGGTCTGAACAATGCGCCGGCTGCGGCGACTG